>JANMGV010000210.1:0-38741 GCA_031374825.1 Pirellulaceae bacterium | reverse complement strand
CATCGACTTTTCGAGGGCGGCGATCGCGGCTCTCCAGTCGCCGGCTCGGTAACACGCCGCGCCAAGGGTGTTGAAGAAATTCCAGTTATCCGGTGCGAGTTCGACGGCCTCCTTCGCCAGTTTGGTGGCGCGGGCAGGATCACGATTCTTCGGGTCGGGATCGGTGGCCAGACGCCACCCCAAGTTGTTCAAGGCCGACGCCAGTCGCGGGCGGTAAGCCGCGTTATTGGGATCCAACGCGATGGCATCGCGGTAGGCGGCGATGGCTTCGTCCAGCTTCCACTGGCGGCTCAAGAAGTCGGCGAGGTTTTGGTAGCCAACGGGGTTTTTCGGCTGGAGTTCGATGGCCTTGCGGTACGGGACGATCTTTTTCGCCAGGATTGGTTCAGAGAGCTCGACCGCGCGTTGGTTGAGGCGTCGTCCCTCTTCGGCTTGGCCGTTGCGAAAGTGATGCTCCGCCAGGGCGCGGCAAGTCCGGCTAAGCTCAGCAAGGTACTCGTCATTATTTGGAAACTCAGCAACGAGCTTGTCAAGGACGGCCAATCCCTGGATGAGTGAATTCTCCACCTCCTGCGGTGAGCCTGCGCCGCGCTGAATGTCTGCCAGCCAGCGGTAACCACCGCCGAGGTAAAACCGGAGCCATGCATCACTCGGCAGTTCCTTCGTCACTTTCTCCGCAAGCTGGATGCCCTGGCGAAGGTTTTGTTCGGCCTCCTGAATCCGGCCTTCGCGCCACGCCACGATGCCCAATTGAATGCGACACTCGGCTGCCCAGGCGCGATAGGCAAGCGTTTCGGGGAAGTCCAGTGTGAGCTTGTCGGAGATTTCCAGGGCGGCCTGATAAGATCGGTCCGCATCCTTCAGCCGGCGTGTATCCCACAGGTGAAAACCGCCGATTCGCATATGAAGATGGGCCAGCTCTTCCTGGCTTTGCTGCGATCGAGGAGCCTCGCGGACCAGGGCGAGATAATGTTGAACTGTCCAACCGTAGAGGTGCTCGGCGTCGGCGTAGAGATGGGCTCCTCTCAACTCCTCGGCAGCGAACCTGTGACTGTGCGCCAGTTCGCGTCGATGCTCGGGCTTGCCAGCGAAGTCGGCTTCCAGCTTTTCCGACAGGGAGACGACCTGGCGAAACTCGGCCTCGGCCTCTTGTTTCTTGCCCGCGGACGACAGCATGCGGCCCAGCTCCCAATGGGCTTGCGTCAGGCGCACCCTATGCGCGAGCTGAGTTGGAACGTCGACCGTCAGCTTGGATACGATCGAGCCTGCATCTCGGTACAAACGACTCGCTTCCTCGATTTGTCCGGCTTCCTTCAGAAACTGCCCCAGCTTGACGCGTTGATCGAACGTCGAATGCCAGTAGACGGGCACCGTGGGGAAATCCGTCGCCAGCTTCTCGTAGATGCTAATGGCTCGGCGCACGGCTTTTTCCGCATCGGGCATTTGTCCAAGTTGCCGCAGGGATTCGGCTTGTTCAATCAGAGCGTTGGCCAGGGATTGGCGGTATTCGGGAACGTTGGGGAAGTCCGTTGAGAGCTTCTCAAAAATCAGACCAGCCCGGCGCTGGAATTCTTCGGATTCCCCCGGGCGCTGGCTTCCAATCACTGTGGCCAGGGCTCGCTGGTCGTTGGCGACAGTGGCCTGCACCCAATTCGCGGAAGGATTCTCCGCGCTGTACTGTTCCACGTATTTCAGGGCCTGTCGGGCCGATTCTTCTGCCTGGGGCAAGCGTCCCGTGGAACGATACACGAGGCTCAGTCCGCGATGAACTCCTCCGAGTGTATAAGCATCGTCGGCCAGCGCAAGGTTCTCATTCAAAATCTTCTCGGCCTCAACCGGCTTCTGGCTCAACAGAATGTCTGCAAGGCGATTTCGTGCGTTGAGTAGGCAGCGACGGTTGCCGGGCACCTGCTTGTCGAGTTTGTCCGCCAGTTCGACGGCACTCCGGATGTTCTGCCCAGCTTCATCAGCTTGGCCTAACACGTTGAGCACCCAACTCAACTCGATGTGGCAATTGACCATTTCCCGGAGAAGTGCAGGGTCGGCAAATCCAGACGGGCCTGGTTTGTCGAACAATTCAATCGCGTTGCGGAAAGCCCTCTCGGCCTCCTTAGGCTGGCCGAGCCAACGGTGAATTCCGCCGACGCGCCGGTGAGCCAGGGTGGCCTCCCGGCGAATCACTGGATCATCATTCTGCTTGTCGAGGAACTTCTGGTAGAACTTCAGCGCGTCCAGCAACAATTCGCGGCGAATCGGCTCCATCTGCGGCACATACTGCAGTTTGTCTTCCGCGACGCGGGTCAGCATCTGGTCCACGGCCGCCAGGGCGTCCTTGAGGTTTTCCAGGGCGTCCGCCTGCGCGGCCTTGGCCTGAATCTCATTCGCTCTGGCAGTGGCCAGTGCGGTTTCCTTTTCGCCGAGTGCCACGGTCTTTTCACCCAACGCCACGGTTTTTTCGCCGGCTTCGCGAACCGCATCCGCCTCGGCGGACGTGGCGCGGAGCATTCCCCAGGTCGTACCGATCACGCCACAAACCAGGGCCAGGGCCACCAGACTGACCGCCAGCACCGGGCCCTTATTCCGCCGCACGAACTTCCGCAGTCGATACCCCGCCGACGGCGGGCACGCCTGCACCGCTTCGTCGGCCAGAAAGCGCTGCACGTCCATGGCGAACCCGTTGGCCGTCTCGTACCGCCGGTTGCGGTCCTTCTCCAGGGCCTTCATCACGATCCAGTCCAGTTCGCCGCGAACCAGCCCGCTCAGCTTCCTCGGCTCGGTCCCCCGACGTGCGGCGATCGACGGCAACTCATCTGTTGTCGAGAGCCGGGTGCTCGGCCGAGGCGGTTCCTCCTCCCGGACCAGCCGTAGCACCTCCAGCAGAGCGGCCGCCTTCACCCGCTTAAGTTGCAGCGGCGTTGTCCCGGTCAGCAGTTCGTACAGGAGGATTCCCAGGCTGTACACATCGCTGCGTGTGTCGATGTCGAGTTGGTTCAGTTCGGCCTGTTCGGGGGACATGTATTCCGGTGTGCCGACCACCGTACCCAGCCCGGTGATTAACGTCTTCTCGGTCAGCGGCTGGCCGGCCGCCTTGGCGATGCCGAAGTCGATCACCTTCGGCACTGGCCGCCCGTCGTACAGGGCCACGAGCACGTTGCTGGGCTTGAGGTCGCGGTGGATGACGCCCTTCTGATGAGCGTGTTGAACGGCCTGGCACACCGGAACGAATAGCTCCAGCCGCTGCCGCGGGGTGAGATTCCGCTCGTCGCAGAACTTCGTGATGGGGAGGCCCTTCACCAATTCCATCACAAAGTAGGGCCGGCCGTCGGGCGTGGCCCCGCCTTCGAGCACCTTGGCGATGTTCGGGTGGTCCATCAGGGCCAGCGCCTGCCGCTCCGCCTCGAACCGGGCCAGCACGCTCTTCGAGTCCATCCCGGGCTTGATCACCTTGAGGGCGACCAGCCGCTTGACCGGCTCCTGTTGCTGGGCCAGCCAGACGGTTCCCATACCACCTTCGCCAATCACTTCCACCAGCTTGTACGGCCCGATGGTGGTCCCGGCGCAGCGGGCAGCCGGAATGTCCTGGGTCCCGCCCTCGGCAACGTAGTTCTGAATATCGGTCGCCTGTAGAAGGGGAGCTGGGCTGCCAAGGAAGCTGCCAGCCTCGGCGTGTTCGGCCAGAAGTTTGTCGAGGCGAACGCGCACGTCGGGGTTGCCGGAACAAGCCCGGTCCAGGAACGCGGCCCTTGCTTCCGGGTCGGCGATTTCCATCGCTTCGGTGAAAATTGTTTCCTCGGTCATAGAAAACCTGCTGTTCGTTTGCGAAGTGCCCCTGTAAGTGTCAGTACCTCACCCAATGTATCAATGCGACGCGGGGTGGCTGGTTGCGCATAAATTTCGATCATTTCCCCGAAGTCAGTTAGTCGTATCGTTCAGGCGTTCAAGTAGCCAGGCTCTGGCGTACGCCCAAACTTGGTCCGCCTTCCGAGGCGAAATATTCAGAACCCCGGCCGCCTCCCGGCCGGTCAGCCCGGCGAAGTATCGAAGTTTGACCAGCTCGGCGGCGCGGGGGTTAGCCGTGGCCAAATGGTCGAGGGCTTCGCTCAAGGCCAGTAAATGGTCATCGCTACTCGCCTCGACACCGATGTCCAGGTCGTCCAGAGACAAAAGCTTCCGCCCGCTACCATGCCTCTCGCGTTGCTTTCTTCTCGCGCTTTCTATAAGGATGCGCCGCATGGCTTCTGCGGCGGCGGCGAAGAAGTGGCCACGTCCATCCCAGTTCTGCGCCTGGTTTCCGCCGACCAGGCGGACGTAAGCCTCGTGGACCAATGCGGTCGGTTGGAGAGTATTACCGGTCTTCTCGTTGACCAACCGTGCGGCAGCCAGCTTTCGCAGCTCTTCGTAAACCAGCGGCAGCAACTGTGCGGCTGCGCCGGGATCACCTTTTTCAATCTGTGAGAGCACTTGTGTCACGTCGGTCATAGAACTGACTTTCAAGAAACATTTGATGTCCGAGATTCAACACTGCCGTTGTCACGACACTCCCTTACACACAGTCAACATCCAGAGCTGTGATCACGGCCGCAGCGATACTGTGCTGGGATCTTACCACACAACACACCCGAGCTGCGAAGTTGGGCGTTCTGGCGATGGGCACGCACCCTGCACATCACTCGAGTGTGCAGGATTCAGGAGATTCGAGGGAAGAACCGGCTTGTCGCCGATGACGAGCTTTGTCGCGCGGTACAAATACTACGCCACACCATTTTAGCGGACGATTAGTTGGTTTGTTTTGCACGAATTAAATTGATCAGATTCCGATTCTGGCACGAACCACAAATCAGAGCCGCTCATTCGTGAGAAGATGGAAGCAACTCTGCCGCGTCGAGTGTTAAATGAGAATCGTAGAATGGCCGAATGTGGGGTGAATTCGTCCTCGCAGACCTACTTCAAAGCGGTTGGACTGTTAACCCCGTTGTCATTTTTTCGAAATGCGTTGCCTTCGGGGTCTAATATTTTTTCTACAACTAAATCGCATTTCTTCAAAAACCCCTGTTTTTTTGCAAATCGCATGCGATAATGCGATTTTTGGTTCGAAACGTGTTGTCTTCGGGGAACGCAAAATCCCACATATCTCCAAAAGTTCTCTGACTCTCCATTTTGGGTCTGACAACGGGGTTAACACAAGTCACTTGCTGTTTAACATAAAATGAGAACGAGTTGGGCAGATTGGGCAACTGTGGAAAGCGGTCCCGAAACTTAGCTATTCGTTCAATGGACGTGTGTCCATGTACCAACACATCGTAATTCCTCAGTTACCATTCGGTTTAGGTCGGGGTACTAGTCGCGATTTCATTGACAGTTGTTCCAGTAGGAATTCGTGATGGATTTACGATCGTTGCAACATAACTAATAGCAAACTATCTCGACTTTTTACGGAGGGATGGTTTGTACTTTGGACTGGCGGCGACCGATGATCTGTAAGTCAGAAAAAGCGGGAAATTCAACTCGCGTTGGCCGCCTCTTTGTCACCGCCCACTCGCGTGCAACGCCTGGTTCACATCTTTTTTTTCAAAGTTTCCGTAAGTTCCGTTGAGTTGCTTGCAGCGGCGGCTTTGATTTGTACGTCGCTCAGCTCGCCCTCCTGCAAGTATCTATTCCAGGCATCGATCGCCAGCGAGACGGCATCGTCGTCAGGCTCAAATTCCCGAAGCCGATTCGCCTTCGTCCAAAAGAAGTCCTGGCCCCAGAGTGTGACACCTGCGCTCAGTAATTCGAGTTCCTGCGCATATGGGCAGCCCGGCATCGATCCCATCCGCGGTTTCATGGATAAGTTTTCATCTGCCGATGTGGTCTTGGCCATGATCACGGTCTGCCAAGGTTTCATCGGCACATCTGCATGCAGCGAGGATGGGTCAAAGTAAAGGCCTTGATCAGTATCACCGTACTCCACGATGCGATGCATTTCGAGTCGTTGAGCGGTTGGTGGAATCACCGCCATGGATCGAGAAGGTATCCCCTTTGCCCTCATGAGCGCCAATGCCAAATTGGCGTTAGCAGTACAAATTCCATTCATTCCGCTGTCGAGAATACTGAGCGCATCAAGGGAACGCGGTTGTTTGACACGTTTCATTTCCCGAATGAATCGCTGGATGTTCCGAGCGTAATCCTTAACTTCGCCGTTTTCCGGCCAAAGTTTCTCGGCGAGACCTTGGATTCTTTCCGAATCGGCCTGTACGCATGCTGTTGCGGATCGATACGAATCGTGTAGCGACTGTCTCGGTGAAACAGTCTTACCGGAAATTAATACGACCGATGACCAATCTATCTGAACGTCTTGATTGCGCTCGCCCTTCAACTTCACGCTGACAATATCGTTCAGCTCATCTCGTCTCTGAATTCGATACTCGACGGCGGCGTCACGAGGCGTGCTGCGGATGTAGAAACTTATCGGCACTTGACCGTCGACCAATTGAGGCATCGGCAAAATCACTTCTTGCATACCAGTCTGGAGCAACTTGACGTGCATGCCACCCAAGGCCCCAACGAGACCGGGACGTGTCATTGTTTCTGTGCTTGGGGACGATATAATCGTCGCCAACTCCTTATGCATCGCGTCCATTCCTTGCTTCTTGATAACAACCCCCGGCGTCACATTCTGTGGGCCTTGATTCTCGGTGCCGCATCCAGCGAAAACCATGAGGAAACTGCTTAGAATGCTCGCGAACATCAATGATTCAGGCTGTATCACATTGAAACTCTTTTTTGATGCGAACGAATTGCGAAATATCCGAAATTTTTACGGAGGGATAGATTGTTCGTTGGAGTGCGATGCATCGCTTGACCTGCACTACGCGAAATCCAGTGAGCTGGCGTCGGTAGGATCGTATCTTATTGTGGTGCCGAATGCCCCGTCAAGCATTTTAAAATTTGAATTGTTCGACAATCGATCTCCAGTTGCCAACAGTTTCGCACCTTGGAAGAAGCTGCTTACTTGGAAAATACGCTGCCGTTCAGAATTTTGGTGCGCCTAGTCCTTGGGACTGGCCACGAGACAACAATGCATCTTCAAGATCCAAAAAGAGCTCGTCCACTCGTGGTAGCGCTTTTCCGCCCCATTTGAAGAGCGGTAAAAAATTCGTTAGTTGTGGCTACCGATGCTTTTCACTCGAGGAAGTGATAGACTCATCTCCTCGGTTATCTGACAGTGAAATGATTCAATCTTTACACACCGAAAAACGAACGCGGCGAAGATGACGGTCGTTGTGTTCGTTTCGCGAGCGCCCTATGAACAAGCAACACGGTTGGTCGAATTTGCTTCGTTGGATCATGGCGACCGCGGTTTTTGTGGTCATGGCAATTTGCGTCGGTTTGTTACTTAAAACGCAACATCAGCGGCGCGGCGAAGTGCGAGCCAATGCACTGGTTGAGCAACTACTCAAGGCGGACTTCGCACAGGTTCCGGACACTATCGAGCAACTATCGAGCGTCCGCGAATGGGCCGATCCTGTCCTGTCTCAGGCGTATGAACGCTCGCCAAAAGAATCGAACGACGAGAGATTTCGATTGGCCCTGGCATTGCTTCCCAGTGGCAGCGTTCCTGCCGAGATGGTTCCATTGGTTACGGAAGAATTGTTGAGATCGGAACAGCCCAGGTTTCGATTCATCATGAAGGCGCTCGTGCCATGCTCGCCGGAAAACAGAATGCAACTTCTCAATCAGATGCTTGCTGTGCTCAATCGCGAATCGTCGCCTGTTCCTGCGGCGATTGATGAAAAGCGTCAATTCAGGGCAGCCTGTGCCGTGGCTTTCTTCGATCCGATGAACTCTGTTTGGAATCAGAGCACCGATTATTATTCGAGTCGCTTTTCCCAAATTCCATTCGTGCCGCAGTTCCTCGTTTCCTTGCCCCGTTCCGAATTGGAATTGTGGCGTGAGGAACTAATTCCTGTTCGCTCTCGATTGACTGGGCCACTCGCAGCGCATTGTCGCGACGCGACCCAGACTCAAGAGTCTCGGTTGCTGGCCGCCGAGACGTTTGCCATTTTTGCCGCCGATGATCCCGTATCGATTTTCGACCTTTTGTCGGACTGCGAGCCGTTTCTGGCGGTTCCGCTCCAACGCCAGCTTGGCGAACAACGCGAACGAGCAATCGAAACGGGAACCACGAGGTTTAACCAGAGTTTAGGAGAGAATGCGTCCCCGCAGGAATTCGAGCACCTGGCGAAGATTGCAATTGGCCTGTTCAAATTTGGTTCACCGGATGCGACTTGGAAAATTCTTAAGGGAGAGCAGTCGGATCCATCGCTGCGCAACCAGCTTATTGATCAGTTGGCACCTCTGGGGATTGATCCTCAAGCTCTCGTCGAGCAGTTGGTTCACGAGTCGGATCCCACTCTTCGACAGGGGCTAATACTCGCGCTGGGTGAATTCACCGATGCCCAACTCTCGGCTGCGGAACGACAACAATTGAACGTCACCCTGGCGGAAATCTACGAAAATGATCCAAATGCGGGTCTGCATTCTGCGGCGGAATGGCTGTTGCGCAAGACAGATCAGGCTGACGCGATCACATCGATCGTCGAGAAGATACGTTCCAGGTATCCGGCGGGCCGGATCGGGGATGGAAAGGACAAACGACAATGGTTTGTGAATACTCAGGAACAGACATTCGTAATTCTTAAGGCGGATGAATTCCTGATGGGATCGCCCTTCGATGGATCTGTTCAAACGAATGAAGTGCAACATCGCCGCAAGATTGGTCGTAGATTCGCGATTTCGGCATGTGAAGTCACAAAACGCCAGCTCACTGAGTTTCTCAAAGACCGACCGGAGAACCCGGCCCGTAAAATCTGGCCGACACTTGCGGAAACGGATGATTCGCCGGGACTCATGACTTGGTCTGAAGCAGCGGAGTATTGTAATTGGCTCAGCGAACGAGAGGGTCTACCGCAAGACCAGTGGTGTTACGAGCAACGTATTATAGAGGGTGAAACGCCCAGGATGGTTGCAAAAGCGGAGTTTTTTGAATTGAGCGGGTATCGACTGCCCAGCGAAGCCGAGTGGGAATACTCGTGCCGCGGAGGAGCGGTCACTCCTTTTTTTCACGGGTCCAACGAATCGCTCATGCCGAAGTACGTGTGGTTTTGGACCAACACTCACACTAACGGGCTGATGTCGCCCGTCGGCCGTCTCAAACCAAACGACTTCGGGATTTTTGACACATTGGGTAATGCCGCTGAGTGGTGCCAGGATCTGCTTGAGGATTATCCGACGAGCGGCAACACTCCCGTGCCTGACCTGCTGAACACAGCGCTGGTACAAAAAGGAACAGGATATACTTTTCGCGTCGTGCGCGGCGGTTCGTATCAGAACAATCCGCATCAAGTTCGGTGTGCTGATCGGGCGATTGGACAAGAGTTGGGAGAGTTTGCATCCCCGGCGGGGCTCCGCTTGGCGCGTACGATTCGATGATTGAGGAGAGAACGTGCAGTCAACACGAAAATCAATCTGTTTCGCAGGTCTGCTGTTGTTTCTGATTGTTTCGGCGGTCACCTGGTTTGTCATACCGGCGCAGCCTCGCAGGGTTTTGACAGCGTCCATCGAGCCGGATCGACGATTCGTCGCAATATTCCCCGGCACTGAACGAGCTCTCACTGCTCGTCGGGAGAAAATCAACAACACGGACTTCAGGCTCACCGGACCGTGTCGGTTGTACGATCTCGCGAGTGGAAAAGAAACGGTCGACGTGATTGATGCGAGCGCCGCGACCAATGCTGGAAAATTAGCAAATTTCAAGACAAGTCGTTCCCCGGATGGTTCACTGCTTGGCATCAGCCTGGGCTTTGACACGACGGTGCTGCAAGTTTGCGATCTGGCGTCCGGCAAACGCGAGGCATCGCTCCCGCAGTTCTATGCAGGTTGGGGAGACGTGAGGGCGCACTCGTGGTTCTCGCCCGACAGTCAACACCTCGCGTACGTGAGGGTGGAAAACGACGCCAAACCTGCTCATAGTCGCCTTCGCGTATGGCATCGGGCCAACGATCGGGACGAGGTTCTGATCGCCGATCCGCTCGGCGCGCCGCCCGCCTTCTCGCCCGATAGCCGACGGATCGCTGCTGTTGTGATGGCTGCCGATCACCACTCGTATTCTCATGTGGGCATCTTCGATCTCAGCACGGGCCAGGAAGTGGCCCGCTTATCCCTGGAGAAGTTCCAGAATTTTGTGCTCTGCCTCTCTTGGATGCCCGATGGCAAACATCTCGTCCTTGCGGATCGTACGGGTTATGAGTACGAGACGACACGCATCACATCCTGGGACATTGACGCCGGGACAACGCAGGTTCTGCTTTCACGCGACGCCCTGCCAGATTCTCGTGAGAATTTCGTCCAGGATATTCAAGAAATGCGATTTTCGTCCAATGCACGATACATCTGGCTGAGGGAGGTTTTGATGGGCAATTCAGTCATTTGGGATTTGGACTCCAGTCCTCCGAAAAGGGTCGGCTATTCACGCGAGTCAGAATTTCGTCTTTCGCCCGAAAGACCGTTCGCCGTCGTTGGTGAATCGCCCGTAACGCAGCGCTTGTGGCGATCCGGGACAGCAGTCGAGCAAGCCCCGGTGTTGGTGAAATCGAAGCTGGTGATTCACAGCGTCTCGCAGAACAATCAGGGAGACCTGGTTTCCATCGCCCATTTTGACGGGAAGGCGACGATCCTTGATTTCTGGGAGACGAAGTCCGGTCGCAAATTGAGCAGCTATGTCAACAAGACGTTTGGCGGTTTTTCCGAAGATGGCGAGCGTTTTTATGTCTGGCCGCCATTTGGTCAAACGCCAGGAGAGACGGAAGTTTTGGGCCAACCGCAGGCACGATCCATCGAAGAGTGGGACGTCGTGCCCGGAAGTCCCTGGCATTTGCTGGTGATTGCATGGTGCATTGAAGGAGTGTTGATTGCGTTTGCCTGCAGACTGTTGTCGCGACGGCTGTCGTCCGCCGGTGCAACGGCCGCCCAACAATTGCGGCAATCGTGAGTAAGGTACATAGCCGAAACTGGTTTGTACCACTCCCAAAGTTCTCTGACTCTCCATTTTGAGTCTAACAACGGGGTTAACACAAGTCACAGGCAGTTTAAGGTAGAATAAGAACGAGTTGGGCAGATTGGGCAACTGTGGAAAGCTGTCGAGCAATTTAGCTTTATCGTTCAACGGACGGTTGATGCACATAGCGATTCGCGGCGGTGAATCACCGAATGTTTTTCGTAATGCGGATCTTTCATCCGACAGACTACCACCAATGTCCTAAGCGACTCGCATGAGTTCCACACGGATTTGATTTTGCCGCACTAGGTTGGACTATTTTCGGCAAATGGGCTTGGTCAACAAACCTCATTTAACAAAATGATTTCAAGGGATGTCGACGGAATCGTTGCTGGAATAATTGCACCGCAAAAGGACATTCTGTATCATCGATTTTGTTTTGATCGACATCTTCGAGTCCAAAACATGTCCGACGTCACCCGCATCCTGTCGCAAATCGAAGCCGGTGATCCGTCGGCGGCGGAGCAATTGTTGCCGCTGGTCTATGAGGAATTGCGAAAACTGGCAGCCGCGAAACTGGCGCAGGAGAAGCCTGGTCAAACGTTGCAAGCTACCGCGCTGGTACATGACGCTTATCTTCGACTGGTCGACACTGAAAAGTTGCAGCGATGGAACAGCCGAGGCCATTTCTTTGGAGCGGCAGCAGAAGCGATGCGGCGGATTCTGGTGGAACAGGCACGCCGCAAGGGACGTGACAAGCATGGGGGTGGATTGCAGCGAGTGGAATTACTGGACCCGGCGGCTGGTGATCCCGATCACGAATTGCTTGCCTTGGATGCGGCCCTGCCGCGACTCATTGCGGAAGATCCGCTGGCGGCGGAAGTCGTAAAACTCAAGTATTTTGCCGGTTTAGGGCGTGAGGAAATCGCTGCCATTTTGGGCGTTTCGGTGCACGAAGTTCGCCAAAAATGGGCTTACGCGCGGGCCTGGTTGAGGCTGGCGCTGGAGCACTGAGAATTTTTCCCGGATTTTTGCGCCAGAAGGGACCATCGCGACGCACTGAGTATTAAAGGAGAATGTGATTTACTATGACCATCAATCCACAACGTGCTCAGGCTCTGTTTTTGGCTGCCTTAGAATTGACCGAACCGGCGGCTCGCCGGGAAATGCTCGATCGTGAATGTGCTAGTGACGCCGCATTGCGGCAGCGGGTCGAAGCCCTGCTGGGGGCCCATGATGCGGCAGGAGGTTTCGGTGACAAACCGTCCCGTCCCGGCTTCAATGCGACGATCGACGAACCAGCCGTCGCGCGTCCCGGTTCGCTGTTGGCCGGACGCTACAAGCTGATTGAAGCTATCGGTGAAGGCGGCATGGGCACGGTCTGGGTCGCCGAGCAACGAGAACCGGTCCGCCGCAAGGTGGCAATCAAACTGATCAAGGCCGGCATGGATTCTAGGAGTGTGTTGGCCCGCTTTGAAGCCGAACGGCAAGCGCTGGCCATGATGGACCATCCCAATATCGCCAAGGTGTTTGATGGCGGCATGACCGAGCAGGGACGTCCGTACTTTGTGATGGAATACGTCAAGGGCGTCCCGCTGACGGACTACTGCGATCAAGCGCGGCTCTCGCTGAAGGAACGGCTCAATCTGTTCATGCCTGTCTGCCAAGCTGTGCAGCATGCGCATCAGAAGGGGATCATCCATCGCGATCTGAAACCCTCGAACATTCTGATCTGTCTCTACGACGGCAAGCCGGTTCCGAAAGTCATCGACTTTGGGTTGGCCAAAGCCATGCATCAGTCGCTCACCGATCAATCGCTGCACACGGCGCATGGCGTGATGGTGGGGACGCCACTTTACATGAGCCCCGAACAGGCCGAACACAACAATCTCGATGTCGATACGCGAACCGATATCTATTCGCTGGGTGTGATTCTATATGAACTACTTACCGGCTCAACGCCCCTGGAACGGCAGCAACTGAAGGATGCTGCCTTTAATGAGATCCTGCGACTGATCAAAGAAGTCGAACCCCAGAAACCCAGCACACGCCTGAGCGGCAGTGCCAGTCTCCCGAGTGTGGCCGCTCAGCGGAGCATCGATCCTCGTCACTTGCAGCGGTCGCTCGTCGGCGAACTGGACTGGATCGTAATGAAGACGTTGGAAAAGGAACGCAGCCGGCGTTACGAAACGGCCAACGGTCTGGCTCGCGATATCGAACGTTTTCTCAACGATGAAGCAGTCGAAGCCTGCCCGCCGAGCACCGCTTATCGACTGAAGAAATTCCTGCGCAAGCACAAAGGAAAAGCGATTGCCGCCGGAGCTGTACTGATGGCGTTGGTGTTGGGGATCATCGGCACCGGCTGGGGACTGCTGCGGGCAGAAGCAGCCAAGGCAGCTGCGAATCGCTCCGCCCAGCAAGCCATCGCGTCGGAGGAGAAAACACGAACCGCATTGGAACAAGAGACTGCAGCCAGGAAGCACGCCCAAGCAGCCGAGGCCCGCACACTGGCCAGTTATCGTGACAGCACAGACGACGCCATCAAGGAGTTGATCGGTTCCAAAGATGAGCTGGGGTACAAGGAACGGACCTATTTGCAAAAAACGCTCAAGCGTTGGCAAGCCTTTGCCGACGAGCAAGCGGACGACGCCCTCGGCCGAAACTATCGCGCTGAAGGTCACCTTCGCGTCGCCAACATCTGGTGGCACCTCGGCGAGACCACCGCCGCGCGGACCTCGTACGAACAGGCTCGCGACATCTGGCAGAAGTTAGTCGAACAATTCCCCTCCGTCCCCGAGTATCAAAACAGTTTGTCGACCTGCCACAGTAATCTGGGCTTCTTGTTGACGAACCTCGGCGAGACAGCGGCAGCGCGGACCGCGCTGGAACAGGGTCGGGACACTGCGAAAAAGCTGGTCGAAGAGTTCCCTGCCGTACCCGATTATCAAAAAGTTCTTGCGACGACCTACCTCAATCTAGGGCGTGTGGAGCTTGACCTAGGCGAAACATCCACAGCGAGGATCGCGTCAGAACGGGCCTGCGATATTCTGAACAAGCTGGCCGAGCAGTTCCCCACCGTCCCCGAATATAAAAGACTTCTGGCTTCGGCCCATTTCAGTCTTGCGTCCTCGTTTAAAAAACTGGGGGAGACCACCGCCGCACGTACCACTTCAGAACAGGCCTGCGACATTCTGAAAAAGCTAGTCGAGCAGTTCCCGACCGTCCCCGAATATCAAAACCTCTTGGCGGCAAGTCACACCAACCTGGGAGTTTTTCTGCAAGACCTGGGCGAAACCACCGCAGCCCGGACTTCGTACGAACAGGCCTGCGACACTCTCCAAAGGCTGGTCGAGCAGTTCCCAGCTGTACCCGATTATCAATTTAAATTGGCGTTAAATCACTACCAATTAGGGAATTTGCTGAATTACCTAGGCGAAACCTCCGCAGCGCGGAACGCTTTGGAACGGGCTAGCAACGTTTCTCAAAAGCTAGTCGAGAAGTTCCCCGCCGTCCCCGAATATCAAAGCATTATGGCGACTAGCCGCGATGGCCTTGGGGTTTTGCTCTTAGGTCTGGGGAAATTCAAAGAGGCCAGGGCCGAGTTCGAGGCGAGTCTCAGCATCAAGAAGCAATTGGTCGACCAGTTCCCAAACGTACCTGATTACCGAAATAGTCTTGGCGGCGGCTACAACAACTACGGCGAACTGCTTAAAGACGCGGGCCAACTGGAGGAGAGTTTGACCTGGTTTGACAAAGCGATTCAGACGCTGGAAGCCTTGTGTGAGAAGGACCAGCGGGCGGTGAAGCCAAAAATGTTCCTTGCTGGCAGTCTTGAGGGTCGTTCTCAATCGTATCATCGACTCAAAAGGTACGACGAAGCGCTCAAAGACCTGGACCGAGCGATAGAACTCAATTCCCCACAGCTCATGGTATTATTGCATTCCGATCGTGCCCGCTCCAAGGCGCAGACAGATAAAGCGGCGGAAGCGCTCGCCGAAGCGATCGAAGTCACCAAAGCCGATTCAAAAGACTCCACTGTCCTCTTCAACCTCGCCTGCACTTTTGCCATCACCAGCGGCAAGATTGCGGATAAGCAGCAGGAGTACGCCGACCGCGCCATGGAACTTCTGAAGAGCGCCATCGCAGCGGGCTATAACAAGGCCGACTCAATCGCCAAAGATCCCGACCTCGACCCGCTACGCGTACGTGAGGATTACAAGAAGCTGATTGCGGAGCTGGAAAGAGAAGCGGAGTCAAAGTAACGGCGCACGCAACTTTCCGTTCAACCGGCCGAGCCCGATCAAAAAGCGTAGATACTTGTCAAGTAGCTCAATTTCAATCGTGTTGTAGTGCATGAGTAAACGAGATCACCTGCGGCGATTGGCGCCGGAGCACTATCGGGGAGATGCGATCGTTCACTGGAGCTTGACCCTGCTCGACAGAAAGCAGGGTTGGCTCTCAGCTGTCTTCTATTATCGATTTCGCGAACTGCTAACACACACAGCGTTTCGATATGAACTTGCTTGTCCCATTTTTTGTCTCATGCCCGACCATTTCCATATGCTATGGATGGGGCTGTCAGAAACATGCGATCAATTATTGGCAATGAAGCATTTTCGCAAGACAACGAACGAGTCTCTCAGGCGATTGGGTTATGAATTGCAAGACCAGGCCTATGATCATGTCCTTCACGACGACGAAACGAGGGAGGTCGGATTCCGAGAGGTTGTTGAATATATCGCCAGAAACCCGGAACGAGCTAAGTTGATACAACCAGACGAGTTCGCGTCGTATAAGTTTAGCGGTTGCGTCTTACCTGGATATCCTGAGCTGCGTTTGTTCGAGCAGGACTTCTGGGATAAGTTCGACCGTATCATTTCGTTCCTTCGCAAAGAGGGCCTGACACGAAATCCGTAGTGGAGCTTGCTAAAGCTCCTCTGACTTCGTGCCTACCAAACCCGCACACCGAACAAAACCGATTTCGAGATTGAAATGCAGTTCCAGTATTAAAAGAAAGAAGGATCTTTAGCAAGATCCACTACACAGGACACTTCAGGATCTTTAGCAAGATCCACTACGTTTAATCGACGACAACTGCTGAAGATCGACGCACTGGGAACTGGGTTCGCCCTTTCCCAGTACTTGCGACTGCACGCCAGTCTGGTCGAGCGAACTTCGATGAGGTCTGGTTCGCGACGGACAACCAATTCACGAGTTGTTTTAGTAATTCACTTTCTGGTAATCCGACGTCGCCATTCCCCAACTTTCGCACGGGCACCGAGAGCAACCAGGTTGTTAAGGAACAGTGAGGTCCTGATCGAATTGGACGAAGCGATCCACCGGCTTGAAGGGCAGGACCCGGTATCGGCCAACCTCGTCAAGCTCCGGTTCTTTGTCGGCTTGAGTATGAATAACGCCGCAGCAAGTCTTGGGCTGACCCGGCGACAGGGGGACCGATTGTGGGTTTTTGCCCGCGCTTGGCTGTTTGACCAACTGAACCGAAGCGGTGCCGAGTTTGCTATATTGGATATGTTGATGAAAGAAGAGATAAGAACAATTGATAAAACTGCGTCTATCACTTACAGATCAATGATCCCTCCCGGCATAGTTTCTTATGAACGGATTCGAAATTGCAACTGAGAGATGAGCTACTCCGAATCACTCAATGCCTCGACGAAGCCGGGATTGACTAGGCTAACCGCCTGGACCACACTCGTCGAATCGGGTCCTCCGGATACGAATGCGTTTATCGTCCAAACCTTGCGGCATTGGCAACAAGATTCCGACCTCGCCGGTATTCGCGACGTGACAGAACTCGCCAGACTCACTGGTGAAGAACAGGGTTCATTCAATTTGTTGTGGGAAGGTGTGGCTGCACTTCTGCAAAAAGCATCGATACCGACCGAACCAGAGGACAATCCAAGACCGTCCTCAGTCGTTTCTTTTCTCAAATCAAATGGGGAAATCCATTGGCGTCTGGAAAGCTGTCGATACGGCTGATTCCGATTGGATATTCGCTCGATCTTGGTTGAAGCGAGAATGGGGAAAAACACAGTAAATCGAGCATTTGCAGAAAAACTGAAAATTCTTCCCGGTTCCAAAACGGTTTTCTCGCCTTGTATCATTAGAGCACAGATTCCTTGAAAGTAGAAGGTGACCGATGAGCGAACTCGACCTATTCAACGCGGCGATCAAACTAACCGGCGAACAACGGTCGGCATTCCTGGCTGCTGCCTGTGGATTGGACTCCGCTTTGCGAAAGCAAGTCGAAGATTTGATCCGAGCCCATGAGGAAACGGGCGGTTTGCTGCCGCGACACAACGCTCGCGATTTGGAAGCAACGCAAGCCGCTACCACTCAGGCCCATACAGGCACGATGATCGGCGGTCGCTACAAACTGATCGAAGCGATCGGCGAAGGTGGAATGGGCACGGTGTGGCTGGCCGAACAAAAAGAGCCGATTAAACGCAAAGTCGCGATCAAGCTGATCAAGGCCGGCATGGATTCCAGGAGTGTGTTGGCCCGCTTTGAAGCCGAACGGCAAGCGCTGGCCATGATGGACCATCCCAACATCGCCAAGGTTTTTGATGGCGGCATGACCGAGCAGGGACGACCGTACTTTGTGATGGAATACGTCAAGGGCGTCCCGCTGACGGACTACTGCGATCAGGCGCGGCTCTCGCTCAAGGAACGCCTCAATCTGTTCATGCCAGTCTGCTAGGCGGTTGTTCGGGGGGCTTTCGAGAACGGTTCCAAGCGTTGCAGCATGGGAACAGCAGGAGCGATATAGCAAAATCCTGGCGGACAACACTTCTACTGTGACGGTCGCGAAAAGAGTTACGAGTTGTTGGCTAAGTGTCGAATGAAGATCTGATCGCTAAGGCTCTTTTCTGTTGATTTCGCTTCCCCATTAGTGCTTATCGTGAGAGAATCATTGTGCTGCGACGAGCGGATCCAGGAATTTATAGAATTCTTGCGTCGCGGGATCGTCGGGATTGCCGAGGTCGTTATTCAAGCGACTGTGGTTGCTATCGCTCTTGCCATACGCGCGCGCTGGAACTTCCGCCGCCGTCAACACGCTCTCCAAACGAAGTGCCTGAGCTCGCGTGTCCGGATTTCCTGGAAAGTACAGGAGGAGGAACGGAGGTATGTCTTTGCCCTTGGCGACGTGCGTGACCGCTGAAAAGTCAACGTGCTTCTTTGGATCGTTACCGAATTTTTGCCGATGACCGAAAGAGAACATTTCACCGCCATACAGCATTTGACGAATTTCTGCTGTCATGATGATTTTTGGAATATCGTAGGTATCGCCATCCACCGGGATGCAGCCCTTGAGCACACTGAACGGCACTCCTTGTTTCTTTAAGTAGCGATCATCGGTGCAGATCAACGCCGCTAACTGTGCGCCGGCCGAATGTCCGCCCACAAAGATTCGTTCGGGGGCACCGCCATATTTGGCGATGTTCTTGTGAACCCAACCGAGTGACGCAGCGACATCGCCAATCAACTCGTCCATGTTTGCTTCTGGCAATAGTCGATAATTTGTCGAGACAAAGATAAATCCTCGTTCAGTTAAGACCTTCGGCTTGAGAGCAACATCGCTCTTGTCGCCCACTTCCCATCCACCACCATGAATCCAAAACATAACAGGTAGGCTTTTCTGGAGAGGCTTTTCGGGTGCGTAAATATCGAGCACATGTCGCTGGTGCCCGTTCTCTATGTAAGGAATATTGGATGTCAATTTCTGCGCCATAGAGGAATTGCAAAACATAAGGAGCGGGAGGACATGGAGGATATTGACTAGCATAGGTGAAATCTTGCTGGACATACTAAGGCCTATTTGGGTCGTATTGGGTTTCAAAGAAACTGTGTTGGATCGGTGCGGCGTTTGGTCTGGACGAATTCTTGACGAATAAAACTATTTCCGCAAAAGCAAACCGGCCTTTGTCTTGATGGTTGTTTCAGGTTTTGAATATAGCAAACTGCAAGTCAAAATGGTGCATTGCGGTGCGAATAGAGATCCAATGAGGCTCTGGGCTCGACTTAAATACTAGATAGTGCAATCCACTTGCGATACAATTGACTTGCCGGTGCGCGACCGTTCGCGGACTGCCTGTCCGGTCATGGAGCTTTCCATAAACTACGTGATCAATGAAATTTCCCCAATTCTCCCGCCTATTGGTTCTCCCGCCATGCCATTGCTGAGAACGCTTGTCGCCATCCTTTTCGTCGGTTGCTCGGGTGCAGCGTTGTCGTTGTCTGCCGCCGAGCCACCGTCCTTTCAGGAAGATGTGATACCGCTATTTACTCGCTTCGGTTGCAATTCGGGTGGATGTCACGGAAAACTTGCAGGTCAAAACGGCTTTCGTATGTCCTTGCGCGGGTACGCACCGGAACTCGACTTTGAATCGATCGTCCAGGAATCACGTGGGCGAAGGATCAATCTCGCAGCACCAAATCGAAGTCTGTTCATTCGCAAAGCTTTGGGAGAAGTGCCGCACGGTGGTGGCCAGAGAATTGCGTCTGGCAGCCAAGCCGAACACATTCTAATGTCGTGGATCAGTGCGGGTGCGCCTGGGCCTGTTTCCGAAGAACCTCGCCTACAGCGAATCGATGTGACGCCTACAACGCAAACTATGGCAGTCGGAGAAACACAGTCGATGACCGTGACGGCAATTTACAGCGATGGTCAACAGCGGGATGTAACCTGGCTGACAAACTTCGCATCGAGCGACGCTGGCGTCCTTGCCGTGTCAGCCGAAGGCATCGTCACTGCGCTGCGAACTGGTGAAGCAGTTGTTAGAGCGGCTTTTCAAGGTCAAGTTGAGATCGCCACCTTTACGATGCCGACGGAAGTGCTTACGGACCCGAAGCTGTATTCAGAGCGAAACAACGTGATCGACGGTTATGTTTTCGATAAGCTTGCAGCGCTGCGAATTGTTCCATCGCCGTTGTGTGACGACGCGACGTTCATTCGCCGCGCTTATCTCGATGCCATTGGAACATTGCCAACTGCCGAAGAGGTTCGTGCTTTTCTGGCGGATACTCAAGCGCAGAAACGTTCGATATTAATCGACCAACTGCTGAGACGACCGGAGTTCGTCGATTTCTGGGCTTTGCAGTTGGGCGATTTATTGCAAAACCGAAAGGAACGCGATCATGACGTGCGCGGAACGAAAGGCGTGCGAGCCATGCACCAATGGTTGCGTGAACAGTTGATCGCCGAAACGAGTTGGCGTGACATTGCAAGTGCAGTATTAACCGCTACCGGTTCGTGTGAGCAGAATCCGACTGTCGGTTACTACATAGTGACCGTGGGTGAAAAAGAAGCAGCGCAGTCGGAGGTCGCAGATTCGGTGGCGCAAGCATTCTTGGGAACTCGTATCGGTTGTGCTCGCTGTCACAATCATCCGCTGGAAAAATACACGCAAGACGATTACTTCCACTTTGTCAGTTTCTTTACCCGTGTCGCCTTGGATCGGAAGAATCCAACGGAAGGGGCTACCGAACTGCTCGTCGGAAATCAGCACATGATGAATCTTCGTCGCGAACTAAACAACAAGACCGGAGAACTCGAATCGCTTCGTCAGACCAACGGAGAAGCAGCCAAAATCGCGGAAACTGAGAAACGTATTGCTGACTTGCAAAAGCAAATTGACGACACGCGAATGAGTCCCGTCGAAGTTTCGCAACCTCGCACAGGAACACGTTTGCGTCCGCGTCCACTTGATCGGTCCGACACCCACGTTACTGTGGGAGAAGATCCTCGCCAAACGTTGACCCGTTGGATCACCGACCCAAGCAACGTGCATTTTTCGGGAGCGATGGTTAACCGGCTGTGGAAACACTTCTTTACAGTTGGACTGGTCGAGCCGGTTGATGATCTGCGAGCGACGAACCCGCCGTCAAATCGCGAACTGTGGGATACGCTCAATCACGAGTTCGTTCAAAGCGGTTACGATCTAAAACACATTATGCGGCTGATCATGAATTCACGCGCGTATCAGTTGTCGAACCAAACGTCGCCCGAGAACGAACGTGATACGCAATTCTACTCGCATTACTATGCACGGCGTTTGCCCGCTGAAGTTCTTTTGGATGCAATTTGCCAAACAACGGGCGTTCCTGAGCGTTTCACCGGTTATCCACTAGGAGTGCGGGCGATCCAAGTTCCCGATGTTGGAGTGGATTCGTATTTCCTTTCGTTGTTCGGCCGTTCCGAACGAACAACCGCGTGCGCATGCGAACGCAAGTCGGACGTGACGTTGCCGCAGTTGCTTCATTTACAAAACAGTGACGAATTGCTTACCAAGCTGGCGGCACCCGAAGCAAACTTGGCGAAGCTGATCGCTGCTGAATCCAACGACGCGACCGTTATCGACGAGTTGTTTTTAAGCACGCTCGGACGTCCGCCCAGCGACGATCAACGCCTCGTCATTGAAGAATTGCTCAAGTCGGGCGATCGGGGCGACATATTCGTTGATACCTTTTGGTCGTTGCTAAATTCCAAGGACTTTTCTTTCAATCGTTAATATGGCGTGGGCTTCCAAATTGAGTGACCGACATTTGACATACTGGAAGCTTTTCCCGGATAATCTTAATAAGGTAGATGACTATGTTTGATCTTCACATGGATCGTCAACGACGAGATTTTCTTCGCGTGGGCGGACTGTCAGCTTTGGGACTTGGGTTACCGACCTTGCTTCGTTCTCAAGCTTTCTCTGCGGAATCGCGTTCGCCCCGAGCCAAATCCGTCATCCTCGTCTACTTGGGCGGTGGTCTGTCGCATCACGATAGCTTTGACCCCAAGCCGGAAGCGATCGAAGAAATTCGTGGCAAGTATCGTCCGATTTCGACGAACGTTCCTGGAATAATGATTGGCGAGTTGCTTCCCATGATGGCTCAGACGATGGACAAAGTTTGTCTGGTGCGCAGCGGAAGTCATAACAACGATCATCACGAAACGGCGACCAACTGGGTTATGTCGGGACGCTTTGGCTCTGCGTTCGGCGATTGGCCGTCAATGGGAGCGGTCGCGGCGCACGAAAGCGGTTTTCCGGGCACTCTGCCGCCGTATGTTTCCGTTCCACGCAATCCGTCGTTCACCTGGGAACTCGGCAAGAGTGCCTTTTTGGGTGGGCGTTATGAATCGTTCAAAGCTGGCGATCCAAACGAAAAAGACTATCGAGTCCGCGATATGTCTCTAGCTCAACCAATACCGCAGACCCGTGCCGAGCGTCGACAATCATTGCTGAAAACTGTGGATGGATTGGCAAGGCAAGTGGAAGGCAACGATCAAATCAAGGCGTTCGATCAGTTTCAACAGCGTGCCACGCAAATGGTATTGTCTGGCGAAGCGCGTGATGCGTTTGCAATCGGCAAAGAGGATGAAAAACTGCGAGATCGCTACGGCCGGACAACGTTTGGCCAAAGCTGCTTGCTCGCGCGGCGGCTTGTCGAAAGAGGCGTCACGTTCGTAACAGTCAACAGCGGTGGCTGGGACCATCACGCAAAAATATGGGATGGTCTGGGAAACAAATTGCCCGACTTCGACCGTGGCTTCTCCGCTTTGATCAACGACATGCATGATCGCGGTTTGCTGCAAAACACATTGGTGTTAGCAATGGGTGAATTTGGACGTTCACCGAAAGTCAACAAAGACGTTGGACGCGACCACTGGGCTGCGGCCGCTTCCATGTTGTTCGCGGGCGCGGGCGTCAAACCGGGCCAAGTTGTCGGTGCCACAGACAAAGACGGCTCGAAAGCCATCGAAACTCCTGTAGCTCCAGCCGATGTCGCTTTCACCGTGTTGAGCTCACTCGGCATCGATCCTCACAAGCAACTTCACACTCCCGATGGTCGTCCCGTCGACATTCTTGACGAAGGCCGATTGATCGAGGAACTCTATGTTTAGCCGCGAGACGAAACTTTTCACACGCCTGTTGCGCGTATTGCTGATCGGGCTGTTGTCGGGACGATGTGTCGGTGCATTGGCCGAAGACGACGACAAAAAACCGGAAAAGATACCGCCTCGAATTGCGATGTGCGTGCCCTTGGCAGTGCCGATCGATTCGACGACAAAAATGCTTGTGCGAGGCTGGGGACTGGAAGGGGCAAAGGAAATTCGGTCATCGAATCCGCAGCTCACGTTCAAAGTCCTATCCACTGCAAAAGCAGCCATTCCAAACAAGCAGGACGCCAAGCAGATCGGCGATACACAGGTCGAACTAGAAGTGACGGTGGCGAAAGATGTTCAACCGGGCGAGGTTGATTTGATCATCGTTCAGCCAGACGCCGAAAGCCAGCCGCACAAATTGCTCGTGGGGGGCGACTTAGTGTCGGGCTTCACTGCACTTTTAGAAATGGAACCCAACGACGGTTTTACGCAAGCTCAACCAATACAGATACCGCACATCGTAGACGGACAAGTCGATGGAGATGGAAACGTCGACGTGTTTTCGTTCGAACTCACCGACCAGCAGCAGATCGCGATCGAAGTCCACGCATACCGCTTCGGCTCCAACTTGGACAGCATCCTCACCGTTTTCGATCGGCGAGGCAGCATCGTCGCCGTCAACGACGACGCAATAGATACAAAAGACTCACAGATCATCGCCACGTTAGCGGCTGGAAAATACTTCGTCAGTCTTCAAGACGCACACGACCGAGGCGGACCCGCTCATCCTTATCGCCTGACAGTCAAAATGAAAAAATAGCTTCGCTTTCGACAAGGCGACTGGGGCGAGCGCGGCGAACAACCGTATGCTGAAATGTCCTTGGGGTCTGCCCCCAGAGCTCTGCTTTGCGACCTGCTCCTCGCCGCAGCCGAAAGTGCCGCGTGGCGCGACATGCTCGGGAGGGCGAGGCTCCTGCCGAGCCGCGTCGAGCGACCGGATACCGACGAAGATCACGCCGATGCCCGACGGTTGATTTTCAAAGATCGATATCTTCGTCGCGAGCTAGAGTTGGTGGACGCTGAGGCGGCGATTCTTGATAAGTCTGAAGATGATGCGAAATGATGCGGTCCGGTGACGGTAAGTACGCGCCGCTGGGGTTGGTGATTATACTGGGCTTTATTCTTTATCTTGCCTGTTTACAAAGCTTGGCGGCGCGAGCTTCCCACGTAAAAAAATGTCAGGACACGTAAATGCCTACTCCGTTCGCAGTCTGCTTCAACACGCTGTGCTTGTTTGTTTTGCTCTTAGCACCAACTCATGCTGTCGATAATGAGACGAAGGATTGGATTAGGTATCCGGCGATTTCTCCAGATGGCAAGCAAGTTTGTTTTTCGCATCGTGGCGATTTGTGGCTGGTACCGAGCGAAGGTGGCAAAGCGAGTTTGCTGACAACTCATACGGCGTATGAAAAATCGCCGGTTTGGTCGCGCGATGGACAATGGATCGCTTTCGCTTCGGATCGACATGGAAATTTTGATGTGTTCCTGATTCCGGCTTCGGGAGGCGATGCGAAACGATTGACGTACCATTCGTCGGTCGACATTCCAACGGACTTTTCAAACGATGGTCGCGAAGTCCTGTTCACGAGCAAACGATTAGACGCGCCGGAGGCTGCGATCGGTTCGGGCGCAATGGGCGAACTGTACTCGATTTCGGTGGATGGTGGACGCCCCAAACAGATCCTGACGACCGATGCCGAATACGCCAATTGGGATTCAACGGGCAAACGGCTCGTGTTTCACGACTACAAAGGCTACGAAGACAATTGGCGCAAGCATCATCAATCGAGTGTTACTCGCGACGTTTGGACGGTGGATACCGCGACTGGAGCATATACGAAATTGACGGGCTTTGTCGGAGAAGATCGCAACCCGCTGTGGTCGCCCGATGATCAATCGATATTTTACTTGAGCGAAAAATCCGGAACGTTCAACGTTTGGCGTATGCCTGCTGCGGGCGGCGAGCCAGAACAAGTTACGCAACACGCGACACATCCCGTTCGCTTTCTCAGCCAATCCAACGACGGAACACTTTGCTACACCTACAACAGCGAGTTATGGATCAAGCCACCTGCTGGAGAGCCAAAGCGTGTCCCAGTAAACTTGGTGCGCGACAATCGAAGCAACGATATCGAAACGCGTACGTTTCGCGAGGAAGCTACCGAAATGGCGGTCTCTCCGAACGAAGAAGAAATTGCGTTTGTCGTTCGTGGCGAAGTCTTTGTGGCCAACATTGAATTCGGAACAACCAAACGAATCACTAATTCACCGGAACAAGAGAGAACGATTTGTTGGGCGCCCGACGGTCGGTCGATTTACTATGCCGGCGAGCGCAACGGATCTTGGGACATTTTCAAAACCCGGATCACGCGCGACGAAGAAGAACGATTTGCTTATTCGACGCTCTTGACCGAAGAAGTGGTTTTGGCGGGCCCGGAAGAAACATTTCAGCCTCTTGTTTCGCCCGACGGAACGAAGCTGTTATTTCTGGAAAATCGAATTGAGCTGAAACTGCTGGACCTGGGGACGAAAGAGCAGCGGACGCTGGTGCAAGGCAAGAAGAATTTTTCCTACACCGACGGCGATATCGCTTACAACTGGTCGCCCGATAGCAAATGGGTTTGCTGCACGTATCACGGACATCATCGCTGGATCGAGGAGATCGGTATGATCCACATTGCCACCGGAGAAATTACGAACGTCAGCAACAGCGGGTATGCGGAAAACTCGCCACTGTTCAGCCGCAATGGCGACGCACTCCTGTACATTTCTGACCGCTACGGGATGCGAAGCCACGGTAGTTGGGGAAGCGATCAAGATATCTTTGCGTTTTATTTGAACCAACAGACCTTCGACAAGATGACGCTGAGCAAAGAAGATTACGAGCGACTACATAAAAAGAAAGACGATGCGTCAGAGAAAGATAAAAGTGACAAGCCTGACAAAGACAAAGACGCGACGAAGAAAGATGACGACATACTTAAAATTGTCGAGCCGATCCAAGTCGACTTGACGGACCGTGAATTGCGAACCAAACGGCTGACGATGTATTCTTCGTCGATTTCGTCGTACGATATTTCACCAGACGGCGAGACCTTGATCACCATATCGCAGATCGAGGAAAGTTGGGATTTGTGGGTTACCAAGATTCGCGAGAAAACAACTTACAAAGCTATCGCGCTTGACAAAGACTCTGGCTTTGTAAAATTCTCGAAGGACGGCAAAGGGGCTTTCTTGCTGCAAAATGGCAAGCTCTCTAAACTTGATTTGTCCGAAGCTTTAAAGCCTGGTGGCAAAGCGACTGCCAAGCCGGTTGCTTTCGCGGCGGAGATGCAATTGGACATGCCCCGTGAGAGAGCGTATATGTTCGAGCATGCCTGGCGACAATCGCTCCAAAAATTTTACGATCCGAAATTGCATGGAGTTGAGTGGACGGCGCTCAAGCATAACTATGGGGCTTTCCTGCCAACCATTACAAACAATCACGACTTCGCCGAGATGCTGGGCGAGATGCTGGGGGAACTCAACGCATCGCATACAGGCGGTCGATTCCGTCCGAAACCAACCGGAGATCAAACGGCTTCGCTGGGTTTGATCTACGATACCAAGTACGACGGAGTAGGGTTCAAGGTAGGCGAAGTGATCAAACGAGGGCCTGTTGCAAAAGCTGCATCCAAGATCAAACCGGGAGCAATCATTCTGTCAATCGACGGCGTGCGCCTAGAAGCGAATGTCAATCCTTGGCAGCAACTGAATAATAAAGCTGATAAGAACGTGCGACTTGGATTGCTTGATCCCACAACGAATGCCGAGTGGGAAGAGGTCATCAAGCCGACGAGTTTGGGCGAGGAGACTGGACTACTGTACGAGCGCTGGATCGCAAAGCGGCGCGAGTTGTGCGAAAAATTGTCCGGCGGACGAATCGGATACGTACACGTGCAAGGCATGAACGATTCCAGTTTCCGCCGGGTTTACAGCGAAGTGCTCGGAGAAAACAGTGAAAAGGAAGCCTTGTTGGTTGACACGCGATTCAATGGCGGAGGCTGGTTGCACGATCACTTGGTGACTTTCCTTTCAGGCAAAGATTACGTTTATTTCGTGCCACGCGAAAAAGAGAAGGGCGACTTGGGCGCAGAACCTTTCGGCAAGTGGACTCGGCCTGTCGCAGTATTGCAAAGCGAGAGTAACTATTCTGACGCGCACTTTTTTCCGTGGGCTTTCAAAGAACTTGGTATCGGGAAACTAATTGGAGCGCCAGTACCAGGTACTGCAACGGCGGTGTGGTGGGAGACGATGATTGACCCGTCGATGGTGTTTGGCATTCCCCAAGTCGGTATGGTGGACCGCGCGGGAAAGTATCTCGAAAACGCTCAACTCGAGCCCGACGTCCTCGTGCTCAACGACCCAGAAAGCATGGCCCGAGGAGAAGACAAGCAGTTAGCCAAGGCGGTCGAAGTCTTGCTTGATTCGTTGCCGAAAAAGTGACACGTTCGATCAGTAAAGCCGCGGTAGGAAACGCCACGTCCGCGATTGGTATTGAGCCGGTTGCTGCAATTGAATAGCAAACGGGGAACACAACGGGGTCAGGCCTCTTTGCTTGGGTGTTGGGATGGTGTTGGATGCGGTTTTCCCGGTTTGGATTTGGAGATGAAAGCCGATGCCACGACCACCACGAGCTGATGAAGCTGGCGGACTGTACCACGCTTTGAATCGCGGCAACCTGCGAGCAACCATCTTTAACAAAGATGCTGACTTCGAAGCGTTTGAACGAATCCTCCACGAAGGTTTGCAAATCTATCAGGTCGAACTCTTTTCGTTTCAGTTGATACGCAACCACTATCATTTGGTGCTGCGTCCTTTGGTTGATGGCGCGATGAATCGGTTCATGGGCTGGATTGGAGGCACTCATACGATGCGCTATCACGCACACTATCACGCCAGCGGAACGGGGCACATTTAAGCACCTCAGGACAAGTTATCTAGCGTTATCAGCCGTTTTGGCGTTAGCCACGGTTACTTCAAGTGACGGAAATTTTTTTTCATGGGTGCTTATCAGCAGCGGTACAAGAGCTTTTCCGATTCAAGACAACGAACACTTTTTCGTTGTTTGCCGGTACGTCGAACTCAACGCGTTGCGTGCTGGACTGGGCAAGCGAGCGGAACAATGGCGGTGGGGTTCTCTTTGGCATTGGCTTCACAAACCTGCACTGCGGCCACCGCTGTTTTCGCCTTGGCCGATCCCAAGACTTCCGGGATGAGTGAAGCGGGTCAACACACTGCTATCGGAACCAGAGTTGGCAGCAGTCGGGCTTTCAGCCCAACGGGGCAGACCTCTTGGCGACCCTGACTGGGTCGACTCCCTTGCAAGTCGGCTCAACCTAGAATCGACCATTCGTCCCCGCGACCGCCAACAGATCCACTTCCCCTCCATCAAAGAGGCCTGACCCCTGTGCAATTTTTAATCCTTTCACGGTGTGTTTGGAGGTCTGAAGGTTGGCAAGTTTTTTGGAAGATAGGTATCTCCCCATTCTTTAAGGGCCTGATGTACCGGATAGGGATTGGGGGAATCGAGGTAAATAGCGTCGCGCAGCACGGTATACCAGGCATCCGCCCTGCCAGGCGGCGCTATATCGAGCTCAGGCGATGTGTAGGGGATAAACTCTTCCGGCGGTACGGTCTTGCCGATTCCCTTTTCTTCCAGCTGTTGCCAGATACCCAATGTGAATTGCCGGCACAGATTTTTAGCGTTGTAAACCCCCGGTCGTTTGTGCGCTTCCTCTTCTAAGGCAAGCAGGGTCTTTCTTAGCGAGTTGAATTCGTTTTCTGTTAGGACACGATACATGTTTCGGTAGATGCCGCCGCCACCTGGACTGGCCGCGTAGAGCCCACCGGGCGTTTGGCCAATGAGGGCGCGACCGAGCCCCCAAAGTCCGGAAAAGAACCCGGTAGGCAATGCAGCGGTAGTCCCATAACTAAACGAAGAGCCCCTTCCCTCGCTATCCAACATTGTAATTTGCAGGTGGCCTGCCATCCCTCCGCTCGCACGAGGACCTTCAACATAGACTCGGAACGGTTGTTCTTTGAGCCCAAAAGGGTCAGTCTTGGACAAAGGGCTATTGCCTACGTACAGAACCAGGTTCAAATCGCCGGCCGCAAATGCCACCGGGTCTTCGGCCAGAAACCGTCCGCGCATTGGGTCATAGTACCGCGCGCGGTAGAAGTATAAGCCGGACTCGGTGTCGAGTTCGCGGCCGGTGTAGGTGAAGAGGTGGGGGATGGCGGGATTAGTTTCGGATGTAATGGTTCCAAAACTGTTGTAGACGAGGTGGTCTTGAACAACGCCCGATGAATTGACGATGTCGCGGACGGTGCCTTGGTGGTCGGTCAGAGGCCAAAGCACTTGGCCGAGGGCAGTTTCGTCGGCGAGGATTTGGTCGACTGTGGGGCCGTGCAAGTAGCGATGGGTTTGCTTGCCAGTTCCGTCGAAGGAAACGGCGATGTGTTGTCCGTCGTAGACAAACCGCTCGATTGACACGGGTTTAGGACCGGCACCGTCGCTATCTACTGATTTTGCAATGCGACGATCGTTGACGTCGTAGGAGTAATGAATGTCTGAGGTAACAGTTCCAGCAGCACTCTTTGTAAAAATATGCGTTAGTCGATTGTGATGGTCCCATTCAAATCGGGTTACGATTCCCGTCGCGATTTGTGTTTGGCTCACGCGGTTGCCTTCGGCGTCGTAGGTGTAATTGAATGTACCATCGGAAAGCAATTGATTGTTCGTGCCTGTGCGATAGCCCGTATTGGTCCGATTGCCGTTCGCATCGTAGGAGTATTTTTCGGGTGTTTGCGTGGATGAAGTAGCAGAGGTGAGCTGGTCAGTTGCGTCATAGCCGTAATTGGCCGTGCCGTCATTCGATACGATTTTGCTAATGCGACTGGTCGCATCGAACGTATACGCATATTGCGCAATCTTGCTTGCGCCTTTGGCATGCGTCAAACTTGATAAGCGTGCAGCACGGTCATAGCTGAAAGTGCTTGAAGCCACGAATTGCGTTGCAGTCAAGTCAGCATAGCGATTGATTCCGACCATCTCGCCATCTGCATCGTAGCCAAAGTCGACTCGCTTGTTGGCAACTCCAGCTCCAGCTTGGGTCACGCGAGTTTCTCGATTGAGTGCATCGTATTGATAATTGTTAACGCCCCGGTTTTGACCGTTAATCTTATCCTGCCGAGAAAGCAAATTGTTGTTCGCGTCATAGCTGTACGCAAAGGCAACCGTCAAAACTCCGGGAGTGCCTGCGTTCGTGGAACTTGCAAGTCGACCGTCGGCATCGTAGCTATAGGCATACTTCGAGCTTGGATCGCTTGTCGATTTCAACTGGCCTGCTGCATCAAAAGAAAGCGCGCTCGCGTAAATGACCTTGTTTGTTGCATCAAGCCACTTTTCACCGACCGAACGGTTAAGCGAGTCGTATTGAAACTGGCTGCGACGACCGTTGCGATCTATTTTGGAAACGAGATTGCTGGCAGCGTCGTAAGCGAAAGTGCGAGATTTACCGAGTGCATTCGTCTCGCTCGTTACCCGATTCAGCTCGTCATAGGCGTATTGGGTCTTGTTGCCTTCCGGATCGGTGAGGCTCAACAAATTGCTGTTTGGATCAAAAGTTGACGATGTAACCCCTCCCAACGAATCAGTAATTTGTGTTTTGCGATTAAGTGCGTCGTAGGTGTAACTTGTCGTATGGCCAAGTGGATCGATCGACGATCTTAGATTGCTGTCGGCATCATAGGTCATGCGGGATGTGTTTCCCAACGCGTCGGTAACGCTGATTGGGCGGTCCAACCGATCATAAGCCGTGTGGGCGCTTCGACCGAGCTCGTCTGTCGACGCGATCAAATTTCCAACAGCGTCATACGAGTTCGAACGAATGCCGTTGAGTGCATTCGTTTGCGAAACGACTCGATTAAGCTTGTCATACGCGAATTTGGTAACATTTCCTTTCGGATCCGTCGTTGTTAGCACATTGCCGACCGCGTCGTAGGTCGTTTTGCTGATGTTACCCAGGGGATCCGTTGTGCTTGTTCGGCGATTAAGAGCGTCGTATGAATTCGTTGCTTTTCGCCCGAGCGGATCAATTGAATTAACGAGGTTGCCAACCGAGTCGTAGGAGAACGTAGCGATATCTCCCAAAGCATCCGTTTGTTTAATCAAACGATCGCGAGCATCATAAGTACTGTGCGATGTGTGATTGAGTTGGTCCGATTGAGAGATCAAATTTCCAACTGCGTCATAGGAAAATCTTGTTACGCCTCCCAAAGCATCAGTTTGAGATTTCATGCGATTGAGGGTATCGTATTCGTATTGCGTTCGATTACCGTTGGGGTCCGATTTGGCAATCAAATTGTCCGCTTCATCGTAATCGTATTTTGTGATGCCACCGAGTGGATTGACCTCCTGTATTAATCGCTTTCGCGCATCATAGTAATAGCTCGTTACGTGACCGAGCGGATCAGTTGTGGCGATGAGGTTGTCATTCGCATCGTAACGAAAAACGGTGCGTCCGCCCGCCGGGTCAATTGTTTCCATGAGCCGATCTCGCGAATCGAAAATGTTTTGAGCCGATCGCCCGAGAGGGTCGGTTGTCTTGGTCAAATTGCCTTCACGATCGTATTCGAACCGCGAAACCTGTCCAAGCGCATCCGCGCTTGTACTGAGTCGATTTTGCGTATCAAAAGTATTTGTAGTCACATTGCCAAGGGCATCTTGAGTCGAAGTCAGATTTCCCGCTTTGTCGTAAGTAATCTTCGTCAGATTGCCTAACGCATCCTTGGTCGAGCTTAATCGATTTAATTTGTCATTTTGGTACTCGGTTCGGTGATTGTTTTCATCAACCATCGCCGTTTGATTTCCTGCTGTGTCGTACTCAAAGTGCCGGACACCTTGCGATGAAGTGCCCTTTGCAATCGTCAGCGTAACCAACCTGCCTAGCGCGTCATACACATAAGCCCTTTCACGACCAAGCGGATCGATTATCGTTGCAACTTGACCGCGAGAGTTATATGTAAAGCGGCTACGAGTTCCGCCGGGTTGGGTAATCGAACGAACGTTACCATTGGTTGGGTCGATGTCAAATGTTGTCTTATTTCCCCGCTCATCCGTGATGGACGTTGGTTCATTGAAAGTTGGATCGTACGACGTCGTAGAAACCAAGTTTGCGGTCAAGTCCCCGCCACCAAGCGATATAAGAACGGAATTGTTATGATCAGCTACAATAAAATCGGGACGATGATCCTTATTCAAATCTGCAAACGCGATCGCTAACGGTGAGTAACCATTTGCATAGTAGACGGGCGAGCCCAAGTGACCCAACCCATCATTCAAACGGAACGAAAACTGCTCGCCGCCAAAATTTTGGCTTACCAAATCGACATGCTGATCGCCGTCTACATCAACAAATGAAAATTGATTAAAGGAATCAGCAAATGCAAACAGTGGAGAACTCGCAAGTTTGTCTGATCCAAAACTGCGCAACAACAGTAATTGCGCCCGATTTTGAGATTCGGAAGCAATGATATCCACTCGCCCATCGTTATCAGTATCGACGAGTTGGATAGCGGCGGCAGAGATTGTACTTCTGGCCTGCTTAAAACCACCTCTTCCGTTACCAGGCAAGACCCATACAAATTGGGGGCCAGAAAATGGCTCGCTGATCGTCACAACTAAATCGAGATTGCCGTCGTCGTCGAGGTCAGCCAAGCCACCAACGCTCGTCGAAGATAAAAAAGGTGGGTTCTGAACGTCGTTCGCAACCGCCGAATCAATCGTTGTTGAAAACTTTCCGGTACCGTCTCCCAACTTGACAGAAACTTTCATCACATCGGAAGCGAAAACGATGTCAGGTATGCCATCTTGATTGACATCACCCAACGGCGGTAACTCGCCAAAATAGGCGAGCTTCTGCGTGACCCGAAAGCCGCCCTTGCCATCGCCCATTAGCACCCAATCTTGATCGATTAGTGTGGTGCCCGACACAACGGAAACGACGATAATCAAATCAAGAATTCCATCAGCATTCAAATCAATAACGCTTTCGATCCTTGTTGGGCGTCCATCAAGCGGAATAATTGTGGAAAGTCGAAGGTCTCCTTTACCGTCACCCAGCAATATGGACAAGTCATTGCTTTCGCTATTTCCCGTCAAAACATCGACATTCCCATCCAAATCAAAATCGCCAGTGACTATCAATCGTGGATAATTGCCCACGATCGAGCTCGACACTTCGGTATATGCACCTTTTCCGTCGCTGATAAAAGTTGAAATGGCGCGAGAAACGTTATCATAACCGATAGCACAAAACACGAGATCGACTTGACCGTCATTGTTTACGTCGCCTACGCCCACCGATGATGAAGACTTGTAATTTCTAAACTGCAAAGAGGATCCTGTTGGAAATTCGCCTTTCCCATTTCCAAAGAGAATATTATCAAATCCACTGTTTCCGTTTTGCGCTACGACCAAATCAAGCTTATTGTCATTGTTTGTGTCAGTAAGACTGAAGGCACTTACAGCTCCAAACGAAACGTAGAAATAGGAAGGAGTATTAAATTTTCCTAGACCATCGCCAAACAATACTGCGAAAGTTCCGCTACCGCCAAGCGATTCCTTACACGAAACCACGATGTCGACAATACCATCGCTATTGGTATCACCCAATCGCATCATTCCGGGTGCCTGGTCATAGACGAAGTTGATCGCAAAGTTAACAGGCGATGCAAATCCACTGTTTCCATTTCCCAACAAAATGGAAACATCCTTGCTCGCTTGATTGAGGGTCACGATATCGAGTTTTTCATCTCGGTTTAGATCTGCGACTGCGATCGAAACTGGTTGATTTCCAACAGTAAACTGAATTTGCGGCGCGAAATTACCGCTGCTTGTGCCTAGCAAGACAGAAGCGGAATTACTTGTAAAGTTGGCCGTGACGAGATCTTTTAAGCCATCCCCATCGATATCAGCGGCGGTGACATCGATTGGCAGTTCGCCCACATCATATTTGATTTCCGTTGCAAACGTTCCGTCGCCATTTCCTGAGAAAATCGAAACAGAATTCGAGAGAGCATTGGAACTAACGATGTCCAGTATTCCGTCGCGATTCATATCGGACAGGATTACTTGTTGCGGTTCCCCGGTCGCAGCAACACTTCCGAGCAATGTGAAACCGCCGGCCCCGTCGCCTTTCGAAATGTTGATTAATGAATTGTGCACGTTAGTAGCGACTAAATCGAGCCTACCATCACCGTCAAGATCACCAAGTGCAATCTTGTCGGCGGCGGGTCCAATGGGATGCGAGTGGGGTACATCGAAACTGCCGCGACCATCGCCGAGCAATACCGAGATCGCCTTGTATTCCGCGACCAAAATATCGGAAATTCCATCTTCATTCACATCGTCCGACACCACGTTCACGGCACCGTATAAAAACGAAGAGAAGTCACCTTTGGCTACAAAATTGCCCTTTCCATCACCTAACAATAACGAAACACTTTTCAAGCTAGTATAATTTGCTGTTGCAACGTCTAGGAAACCGTCTCCATTGAAGTCCGCGATGGTGAGAGCCTTCACCTGACTTTCATTCCCTAAGTCCTTAGAGACCGAGAATGATCTGACCGGTTCAAACTCACCGTTCGTTTTGCCAAGCATCACCGTGACAGTTGACGGCGTATTTGCAGTGACAATATCCGGGTAACCGTCACGATTAACGTCGACTACCTTTAGGTCAACTGCAAAGTCGAATCCGGAATAATATTTTGGAGGCGCGAATTTCCCCTTCCCGTCACCGGCAAGAATCATGAGGGAATTGTTTGCCGTCGGGCTTCCAATAACGACGATATCCGCTTTGCCATCGCCATTCATGTCAGCAATTGCGGCTTTGCCCGCAGAAACCTCGCCCGCCAAATCGATTGGAGCAGCAAATTTTCCGCGCCCAGTTCCGATGAGTACGGTTAGCGGCACACCTACTGGAATGTTGGTGCTTCCCGTCAAGACGACGTCGGGAATATGATCGCCATTCAAATCGCCTATCGCGATGCCGACATAGGAATCGTTATGTATGACAACGGGTGTTCCAAAGTTTCCCTTGCCGTTACCCGGCAAATAAGCAACCGTTCCATCGTAATAGTCGACAGGATTTGCCGACACAATGTCGAGATGACCATCTCCATCCAGATCGGCAACCGCAATGGCAGAAGCTGCTTTCGAGGAATTAAGGTCCAATTGACGCGTGAAGCTTCCATTTCCGTCGCCTAAAAAGAAAGAAAAGGTCGCAGTTGAATTGCCGGTAACGAGATCCAAATGGCCATCTTCATTGAAATCGCCTGTCGCTTCCAATTGTGGAATTCCGTTGACGAAATATTGTTGTTCGGCAAACAGCCTTCCGGTTGAATCGTTTCCAATTCTGCTTACTTTAACAAGGTCGCGTACCGACGTTACATTTCCGCGGTCATCATAGGTCAAGCTAGTCGCCTGACCGAGTGCATTGGATTCGTGAATAACTTGATTTTGACTATTTCGAACAACATTGGGTTCCAAGCCACTTCCGTCAACACCCGTTACTAACTGCCCTCGCTGATCAAGTTGCGATATCTGGATATTACCAACTCCGTCCCTCGAAAAAGCGAAAGGCGGCGAAGCAAAGAACGCCACAGGAGGATTCAATGGATTGGACGTCTTCGACGGTTGCAGCAGATTTTGCGTTTGCACGGGGACGACGCGCACGCTTGACCCGTCGGCACGAACCACGCTGGTTGCGCGACCGAACGAATCGTAATTGTGTACGCTGCGGAAGCCCCTTGGATCGCTGGCCACGATCAAATGATGTCCACTGTCATATTGCCACCTCTGCTGACTCGTGTCCGGAGCGATGATGCCGACTAAGTTGTTATTGGCATCAATGGAGAATAGTGTCGTTCGTCCGGCAGGATCGGTAATCGCACTGAGTCGGTTGCCGACATAGGAGAATGTGGTGGTTAGTCCGACTGGATCGATGATCGAATTCAGCAAACCGGTGTTGTATTTGTATTGAATGGTATTCCCATTGCGGTCGCGAACCATCGCGAGCTGATTATCCGAATTGAAAGTGTAAACGGTCTTGTCTTTCAATGTCCTTCGAAAAGTACCGTTGGGCAGTCGTTCGAGCAACGAGAAATCACCCGGAGGAGAAAGATATGGCTGGCCCGCATTGGCAGGTTTGGTAAATTCCATCTCAGTGCCATCACCGTCCACGAGCAACACCGATCCATCGCTGTTGACAATCAACTGCTCAAGTCCGGCAAGTCCCCAGCCACTGCCGAAGACGCTTTTGACGCTATTGACCTGAATAATCTTTCCGTTTTGGTTGAAATCAGTTCCGGAGAAAAGTGTACCATCGAATCGTCGCAAGCTCCTCGTAAGGTTGTAGTCATAAACGCCCGATGGAACATTGCGCATATCGACTTGTAACGAAGCGGCAAGGTCACCGGTCGTTCGGTTTTGTAGCGACGGATTTGGCGGGAAATTGGGAACTTTCCACACATTGTCACCAATCGATAACCCAAATTGCTTATTGGAAATTCCTGGAGCGTGAATGTCTACTCCTTGGGCTTTTACGTTGAGCGAAGCAACGAGGTACAGCGACGCATCGGCGTCAACTTGGTTGTATCCTAAGTGAATTATTTGTCTTGGGTCTGCCCGCACCGAATCGTAGTGCAGCGACACTCCGCGCGCGACTCCCAGAGATTGATAGGAGGCAAGATTGTAGTCTTCAACGACGGCACCGGAGTGTTCTTCGACGTCGGACCCAACGTCATGCATTTCAATCGCTTGTGATAGTCGCGCTTTGCACGAATCGCAATTGTTCAATTCGTTAAATGGGTCGTTTGTAACATCAGTGGCAGTACCTACAATTGGCGGAATGAACAGATGCCAGCTACTATTTCGGATGCCTCCCGAAATCGTTTGAATAACCTTGCCGTCGGTACTGACTTGGCCCGTGCCAACATTGTCAAATTGTCCTGTGACGGGATTGATCGACCAGAGAATCATTTTGGTTCCCGCTGCGTAGCCTCCTTTGTTTGGAAGCGATAGAGGTGCCGGCACAGAGAAAACCATTTCGCCGGGTTGTATGGTGACGACGAGGTCTGGGTGCAGATCGCCTGGTAACGCCGCAGGCGTACGGTCCACGGGGACTTCGGTGATGCTGAGCTTACCAGTGAATAGTGTTCCTTGTTGATTGAGCAAGGTGCCCGCTTTCACAAATACCGATGAATTTGGAATCGCGGCAGTTGTTACCGTCGTGTCCTTGGTTGGATTCACCGTCTTACCGTTTGCTGTGTCGAGCGCTATTAAATAGATCGGGCGGTCGATGACGTTGTTGACCTTCTTGAGCAAGTCATGCTTCAAAAGCAAATTGATCTTTTCAGCAATGAATGGATAAGTAATCGGCCCGCTATACAAATCACCCCGAACTTTGATCGTATCACTTGCAACCGTTCCGGTTCCCAAATCCAACGAAAATGAACCGTCGGATTTCGTAAGCCCGGTTACCGTTCCAATGGAAATTTGCATTCCAGCGATCGGCTGCCCGTTTACCCGTAATACCTTGCCCGAGACGCGCGTCGTGGCGACTGAGTCGGCCTTGACGGTCAAAGTTACCGATTGCTTGGTTTCGCGTGCACCGTCGCTTGCCACAACATCAAACTTGAATACGCCAATATCAGCCATGGTTGGACGAAAAACGATCGTTCCGTCCGCTTCGAGCGCGCCTTGCGGCATATGGCTTGCGTTACCGGTCGCACCCGGAGAGCTAACAGAGATCATCGAATAATGGATCGGGTCGCCGTCTGAATCGGTCGCATGAAGTGGTATGCGGAGAACAGCTCCCGGTATCGTCGAAAGCGATGTGATGGGGTCCAAGATCGGCGCGTGATTTACGCTTGCGAGTACTTTTGGATTGAGACCAAATGCTTTGTCGGCTGTCAGATTAAAGCTCAAAGCGATAGAATCGGATTGACCGTTTGTGGGCAAACCTCCGCTGCCAATTGCATTCGAAAAGGAAACATATGGTTTCCCAGATCCATTGGTACCCGATGGATTCAGAAGCGTTACTCCAATGGGCAGATTATCGAACAAAACGGCAACTTTGCGTCCGACTGCAACTCCGGTGTTTTCTAGCGAAAGGTCTGCTCTATACGTTTGCGTTGTGGCATCGTAGCGCACATTTTCGAAATGACAAACGATAGTCGATTGCGCCGTCAATGCAGACAGATCCAACACAGGCCCAACAAGAGTCGTCTCGCTGCTGTTCGGGATAGTTGGATTTACAACGCCCTCCAAGTCAACTTCGTTGCTCAGAGGCAATACGTTGACTTTTGAATTGGAGTCGTTGTCATTATTGATCAATTCGAATCGCAGTATGGCGGTGTCGCGATCAGAAACTTGGGACAAGTCGAACTCAGCGACTTGGCCATCCCATCGAACGACTCCTGGCGCATATTCGGGCCCCGTTTCCGAAAGCGAAAAAATGGACGTGCCATTTGTTCCGCGATCGAATAGCGTATCGCTGGGGTTGCTAGTTGGACAGCGCCAAGTTCGTTGATGGATTTGACGTAAGTGCTTTATTTTCGGGGATTTATTGCGATTGACATAGAAGGCGAAAAGAAGCGACCCTCCGTGTGCAAAATTGTCTCACATGGAAACCACGGAAGGACGCT
>JANMGV010000162.1:0-13803 GCA_031374825.1 Pirellulaceae bacterium | reverse complement strand
ACGACCAAAAACTCCCAAGTTACAGAAATCCCTGCGAAAAAAAACACCCCCCCACCCCCCAACCCCCCCCCCCATAGAATGAAAGGAAGTCGCATTGGGCGCTAGCCGCCGGTATCTCCTGGTGGAAACCGGAGGCTAGCGCCTTGCCGCTCATGGTATCGCTCAGATCGTAAATGGTGGAATATCGGTCAAGAAGTTGCGTTGTCCAATTAGGTTGGCAATTCGGAGTTTTGAAGAAATTATGAACGCAGTCTCTACAAGCTTTACTTCGGCTCAAGGCCCAGCATACGTTCCAACTAGTTTGGAACAAGAACCCGCAATGCTGGAGTTCCGATGTAGTCACTGCTGGTATAGCAACATCGCAGAATGCGAAGCATCGGGACAAACGGTTGCTTGCAGAAACTGCGGGGAAAATACGCTGGTTCCTGAGCCGACCAAGGACCGAATTGCAAGAGCTCAGGCACTTCTGCGCGAAGCGGGACCGATTATGACTCAGCCCGCCCCCAAAGTGCCAGACAAAGCGCTAAGCGATCAAGAGTTGGTTGCGATGGCGGCAATGGAAACTCGTGTGCCGCTGAAGGAAATGAATTTTGCCGGCCATCAACCAGCCTCGGTTACTTCGCGCGTTTTAGCGTGCTTGGTGGATTCGGCGCTTTTAGTCGTTACATCTATCCTTGGCGTTCTGCTAGTTGTCATGCTAGGGAAACTGAATATTGTTGATTCACAAAATTCTGAAGTGGCCGCGGCGTTGATGCTGCCTTGTATTTTTGGGTTTTCCGGGATGTTGATGGTTGGCCAATGGGTTCTAATTTCTACTCAAGGGCAAACAATCGGCAAGAAAATGTTCATGATTCGCATCGTGTCCTGCAGCGGACGTCTGCCAGGCTTTGTGCAAGGCGTCATTTTGCGGAACTGGCTTCGAGCGCTCTTGTCGTTTATTCCCTTCTTTGCGCTGATCGACTTGGTTTTCGTGTTGGGTGATTCGCGACGCTGCATTCACGACTTGCTGGCTGGCACACGCGTTGTCGACGCATTTTAGTAGCGTTCATGGTGTAATGTAAACTCTCGTGAGGTGTGATTGAGAATCTCTCGGGGAGAGGAAGGCATACGAACTAATGCACGGACCAATGGGTCCATGCTACGTAGAGTGGGCGACTTTAGTGGCAAATGGTGCACGGTAACACAAGATAACGGACTAAAGTCCGTTCTACGGTCAAGATTGTAGCTTGGGCCCATTGGCCCGAGCGTGTTTCGCTAAAGATAATTGCGCACGGACCAATGGGTCCATGCTACGAAGAAAAAATAAAGACAAATGGCAACGGACCAATGCGGCCATGCTACTGCGATTGCATTGGTTTAGCGGGATAGCTGCCGAGTACTTCGATGCGTATTGCTTGCTTGCTAAGCGACTCGATTGCATCCGCAGCATTTGCGTTTTCTTGATGTCCTTCGAATTCGATAAAGAACAAGTATTCGTTTGGCAAGCTTGGAATGGGAAACGACTCAATCCAAGTCAAATTCAAATCGCGCGATCGAAAAATATTCATTGCGTCTGCCAAAGCACCGGGTCGGTGGGTAACTTGGAACATGATGGCAGTTTTGTCGTGTCCCGTTCGTCCGGGAACTTTTTTGCCTATGATCGCGAATCGCGTCAAGTTGTTGGGATTATCTTCGATACACGCGTCGATCACATTCAATCCGTAATGCAAACCGGCTTCTTGACTTGCAATTGCTGCGACGTGCTCTTTCTCAGCCGCCATTTCTGCTGCAACAGTTGTGCTGTCGACGTCGACGATTTTTGCAGCGGGCAAATGTTGGCTGAGCCAAGCTCTACATTGCGAAATAGCTTGAGGCTTGCTGTAGACTTGGCGAATCTCTGATCGTTCGCATCGCCCGAGCAAATAGTGATGAATTGGTAATTGAATCTCGCCGCAAATTTTTAAGGGCGAACGAGCGAACATCGTCAGGGTGTCGACGATACGACCGTCTGTTGAATTCTCGATCGGGACAACGCCCCATTGAGCGTGGTCGCGAATGATCTCTTCGAATACTGCAGGAATAGAAGCGACGGCGACATGCGTGCCGGACATTCCAAATTGACGGATTGCGGCCAGATAACTGTAGCTGTAAATCGGACCGAGGTAAGCGACTCGGTCGGGTTTGGCAATCGAATGTTCGGTAACCCAAGCAATATGGGCCATCAATTGTTGAGCCAACTCGCGGTTTACAGGACAGTCGGCAGGCAAACTAGCGACGGCTTGTTGGCATTGCTCGATGCGTTGAGCAAGTCCCGTCAATGGGCTAGCTTGCATCGCGACCAGGGATTGAACGATTGGAACACGGTCAGCAATTTGCAAAGCGATGTTGCGGTCCAATTCGATTAGTCGAACTAGTAGACTTTGCACATCGGTATTACTGTCGCTTTTTGCGTCAGGCATTTGGGGGATACTATCGATTCGAGGGTTTAAGAGGAATGATACGTCGCTCGATTAGAACGGCGTACGCAGCGGAACTTGGGGAACGTATTCTAGCGGAATGATCAATTGAAAGGACATGGGATTAGGAAGGGTTGTAAAGAAAGATGGCTTCTGGCAAGGAGCCATTCTGCTGACAAGCGATTCGCGGCGACAAAAGGTAACGGACTGAAGGCCGTTCTACAGACATGAATGTAGCTTGGGCCCATTGGCCCGAGCGTGCTTTGGGTGAAGATGATTATGCACGGACCAATGGGTCCATGCTACCACAAATATGGTCAAGTAAAAACAGAACGGGCCGAGTGGCCCGTTCTGAATTGTGAAATGAATCACGGTGATCGATAGTCGTGCTTTAAGTCGACTACGCTGCTTAAAAGCTTATTTGCGACTCGCTTCTTTGTTCTTGAGTTCGACAGCTTGAATGACTCGTTCGACGAGTTCATTGGTATCGATCTTCATTCGCAACGGCAGTTGCAGGCTTTGCGAAGAGTCTTCGTCCATCTGCGCGCCGGTCAACTGAACTTGAGGAACAGCTGGACAGTTTGTTACTGGAGTTGAGTGCCTCGAATTCGATTGCAATAACGCGACGGTGGTGCATCGTGGCATTGAGGCTGTCGTCGAAACGGTCGATGAATTGGCATTCGACGGGGATTGAGATAGTTGCGATAACAAAGTGCTTAGCCGAGCATTCTCCATCGCCATTTCCAAGAGCTTGCCATCCATATCCCGTTGCATCTCAAACAGTCGTTCCATCATTTCCAATCGAGCGCGGAGTTGCGCATTTTCAGTAACAAGCTTCATTACTGAGGGGGAGATGTCCAGCGTATGAACAAAACCTTCATTGGAAGGACAAACGTCGACGCCAAGTGGCGAGACGGCAAACGGTACTGGTGGGCTAGAAGGCATGAGGATGTCGCGCTCGATATCGCTGACTTCCGACACAAGGCTTTCGCAGCTCAACTCGTCGGTGCCTTCGTTAACATCGCCCGGGCATGAAGCGACATGCAGAGCATGGTCTTCTTGGCAGACACAAGGCTCATCGCCTTCGGCGCAAACTGTGGCACCTTGGCACTCAGGCTTGTCGGAACATGCCGCCGTTTCGACTTTCGGGGACGAAAGAGAGAAATCTAGCGATACCGAAAAGCGTGGTCTGCCCTTGTTCGAATCGCTGAGTAAAGTGATTACTTTGCCTGGAATCGTATTGCCGCCTAAAACGCTTTGAACGCTGGTTACTATTTTCGCAACGCTTGAGTCGTTTGCATTGTCCTTGCAACAGCTATTTTCACATGCTGCTGTTTTCTCAGAACACTTCTCAGTGCATGCTCCGTCGGCACAGCATGATTTACTATCTTGGGTGCAGGCAGTTTTATTTGTTCCTTCAGCGCAGCAGGGTTTTCCCTCAGCACAGCAAGGTTTTCCTTCAGCGCAGCAGGGTTTTCCTTCAGCGCAGCAGGGTTTTCCTTCGGCGCAACATGCCTTTCCTTCAGCGCAGCATGCCTTTCCTTCGGCGCAACATGCTTTTGCGTCAGCGCAACAAGCTTTTCCTTCAGGGCAGCAAGCTTTCCCTTCAGCACAGCAAACGGGCTGTTCGGCAACCGTTTGTGCAGCACTTGCAGGACAGCATGTTTTTCCCTTTTCGCAACGCTTGGTTGTGTCATCGGCGTTCGCAGAAATTCGAACAAACAGCGCGGCCACGATAACTAATCCGAAACCGAGATTCCATTTTCGATTCATTACACACCTCATTCCATTGATTTCATCGGACGACGATCTTAAGTCGAGTAATTCGAGTCCGCTTGAGACCGATGGTTGACCCCATGAGGAACCAAATTTCAGGCAAACTCTCGCCGAAGCTTACAATGTTATTGCAGACTGCAATAGACTGAAATTTTCACTTGCTGGCATGACCCCGCACGCTAGCATTCGCGACAGTCGCAATCGATCTGTGGTTGTGGTATCGTATTTTGCATCGGTCATTTTTAGAAACGGGGACGGCTGGGGAAATAGGTCAATTGGCCACCGATTAGCCAATCGTCATGGTCGCGACCCAAGGTGGTTACCATGTAGCGACCAAACGCCGTGACTCGCCATCTGCCGTTTAGCCAAGTGTGAACGCCGACTTCGGGGTAAACTGCACCCAGAATATGGTCGACGCTCGATGCCCATTCTCCGGGCTCGTCCGTCAGCAAGTCATCGTCGTTATCCAATCCGTCTGGTTGGTCGCTTACGGTTCGCGACACACCAGCGATTGCCCCTACACCCACAAAGGGTGCGATACGTGTCGGCAATTGAGCACGAACGCTTGTTTCAAGACCCAGGTAGCCGTCTTCCTCGCAGAAATAGCTTGCAAATCCGATTCGTTGAGACAACCAGCTTTGATCGTAGTATTCAAAGCCGACGTCAACTCCTCCCAGAGTATTATCCTGTTTGGGGCGATAAAGGGCTCCCCCGCTGGCATACCAGCCGCCAAGATCTTTCACGTGCCGAGCATCAATCGCTTGCTTTAGTTTCCCAAGGATATCAAATCGCTCGGCTCCGTCTGCGTACTTTTCAGCGTAAACCGGATCGGACATTGCGTAACGGGATTTTAGTGCGTTGCAGCCAGTTGAACTGGCCAGCAGGAAAAGCAGTAGCTTGAGCGTAATGATGTTTTCAGACGAGTCTGTCATGCCAAGCTCCGCGATCATGCCATCGTTTCCAGACGAAAGATCTAACAAATCTCTCGCAGCAACGCTAGCTGAAAAAAGCAGCCAGATTTGCGCCTCTGTTTCTTCGGATATATTACCAGTTATTATACGCCGCGCGGTCAGATTTGAGGGACGTGTTGTTGAGTGAGCCGCAAAGCGCTAGCTGCGGGTTGTGCATTCGGTCAGCACCGGCGGCTAGCGCCTTGCCGCTCACAAAACCTCATTTCTGACCGCGCGGCGTATAGTTACTTTGCAATTCGCACTAGATAGTGGAGGACGATACCAGCGGCGACACTGACGTTCAGGGAGTCGGTGTTCAGTTCCATGCGAATGTTCACGCGTTGGTCCGCCGAGGTTTGTATGAATTCTGGCAATCCGTACGCTTCGTTTCCAAATAGCACCACAGACGGGCCGCTACGAGTGACAGCGGTGATTTCGGTTGACGGCATTTGAAGACTAGTCGCAATCGTGTGGACGTTCTGTTGCTTGGCGACCTCCAAAAATTCTGCGACGTTTGGGCAATCGATCAAGTCAACTTTTAAAGCCGCGCCCATGGATACTCGCAACACTCGACGCGATAGCGGATCTGCGGTGCCGGGACCGATGAAGACTTTGCGAATCCCAAGTCCCGCGCAAGTTCGAATGATTACGCCCAAGTTCTCGGGGTCTTGAATGCCAAGCGCCAGCACAGAAGTCCATCGGACATCCCGATCGTCCAGTCGTAAAACGTCAGTTGCATCTCTTAGCGGTTTTCGCAACCCACATCCCAGAAAGCCGCGATGAAAATTGAAACCGAGTAGCTCATCGATTAAGTGATGCGGGACGACGTAGGTTGCAATATTGTCTGGAATCCAAGCAGCCGACTCCTCGGCATATTCATGATCGACAAGCACCGACTCGACTTGGTAGTCACTGGCAAGCAGTCGTTTGACCAACGGGCGGCTTTCGGCGATGAATCGACCGCTCCATCGCGTCAAGTTGCGACTGCGGAGGTGCAAGTAGGGCTCGAGGCGCGGGTCGTCCAAGCTGTCGATCTGAAATTGGCCCAACTGCGAATCCCCGTTTTCGTTGCTTACCGTGCGTTGCGATCGCGAAAAAAATTACTCGATCGTCAATACGAGTTTGCCAGCCAATGCGCCGGATTTTTGAACGGTGCTTTGCTCTTGCAATCGATGCGCGTCGGCTGCTTGGGACAGGTGCATGACGCGATCGATTTGAGCTGACAGTGCGCCCGACACAAACCAATCGTTGATCGCTTCGGCGGCTTGCTGTTGTTCGGCTGGGCTAGCTTTGAACATTACAAAGCCGAGCAGAGAGCATCCATTAACGTAAAATGGTCCTACTGGAAAAGCTGGCCGCGCGTCGCGTCCAGCCATTAGGATCATTCTTGCTCGCTCAGCCATCGATGCGACAGCGAAATCGAAATCCGGTTCACGAAGCGTTTCCCAGAAGACGTTGACACCGTTTGGAGCGTACTTTTTTATCGACTCCGCGATGTCTTCTTGGTTGTATTCAATCACATGGTCCGCACCAAGCTCAAGACAGCGTTGGGCTTTCTCGGGTGAGCCAGCAGTTGTTATAACGCGAGCGCCCGCAGCCCGAGCCATTTGCAGGACCATTGCACCGACGCCACCGGTACCACCTCGAATAAAGATGGTTTCATTCGGTTGTAATTTAGCTCGACTGAAAAGTCCCAGGTACGCCGTGATTCCAACCAAAGCACTTGCCGCAACATCTTTGTCGGCGACTCCGGCCGGCGTTGGGTAAACCAAATTTGCGTCGGCTGAAACAAATTCGGCAAAGCTACCTTGTCGACCTAACAAACCTTGATTGCTGCCCCAAACTCGCATGCCCGGTTTGTGGTTTGATACGTTCGCGCCGACTTTTTCGATGGTCCCTGCAAAATCTGACCCAATCACGAACGGGAACGGCAACGGCCAATAATTGGCACCGTTTCGTATGTAAGTATCGATGGGATTTACGGAAACCGCGCTTACTTTTACAAGCACTTGATCTGGACCACAGACTGGATTCTGCAGATCGCCGTACTGAATTACTTCTGGACCGCCGGTTCGTTCGATAAAGGCAGCTTTCATGTCATGTTACTCCTGGGGTTGCGATACGTTACACTGATTTTAAGCTTTGCGGGAGTGGCACAGCATACTATGACGACAAGGACTGAAAAATGAGAACGCCAAGTGGCATTGTGTTTTGCTTAAGCATTATTTTTATCACACCATGGACGGCTGCACAGTCACCAACCAATCCCTCAAGTGCCGCAACCATCGTCGGACTCGACGGCATGCGACTGACGGGCGAAATCAATTCGATTTCCGATACCGAAATCGGTTACAGCACTTCGGCTGGCAAAGCCTCGATGCCTCGTCAAGCGATCAAATCCATCCAGTTCGGTGAGTATAGCAGAACCGAGCTAGATAAGGCGCGAATCAAATCCCCGATCGCTTTGGAATTGAGAGACGGAAGTGTGATTCGAGCCACGGAGATTACCGGTGCAAAAGATCAATGGGAGATCACAACCTCACGCGGGATTATAAAACTACCGATCGACACACTCAGCGTCGTGCAGTTTCGGCAACTTGATGAAAAGGAATTGATCGCGTGGGAATCTGCCCGAGCTGAGAATCGAGTTGCTGATGAGATCATCATCAGTCGCGGCGCAGGGAATGTGGATCGCGCAAGCGGCGTCATCAACTCCATCACCAAAGAAACGGTCGCATTCGATTTCGAAGGGCAAACGATTAATGCACCGCGAGCGAAACTTGTCGGTGCCATCTGGCTGCGAAAACCGCTCGAACGATTCCAACCGGCTGCACGTGTCGTTTTAGTCGATGGGTCCGTTTGGCTGGCGGCAAAGATCGAATGGACGGACAACTACGGGAATCCTGAGTTGCGGGGGGAAACTGCAACGGGGCTTTTGTTTAGTTGCCCGGCGCGGCAAGTGTTTGAGATTGATTTATCGGCGGCGAACGTCCGATGGCTGGCTGGCTTAGATGTTCTTGAAAGGAAAATTACCAGTCGCGTCCAAACGCAATCGCCGATTGCGATCCGCGACAAGTTGTTTGGCCCACGCTTTGTAAATGTCCCTGGAGTTGCCGACCAAACCGATCAAGATCTCGTTTTCGCTTCGCCTGGCGAGATTACGTTTCGCGTGCCAGATGGATTCCGGTTTTTTGCATCCAAAGTTGGAAGACGATCTGAAGGCGATGCCCGTTCCTTGGTGTCCGTCGAGATTTGGCAAGCCGAAGAACGCATCTTTGCCGGTGAGCTTCCTGATGAACTTGCCGATATTTCCGTCAAAGTTAGCGTTACACCGGGAAAGCGGCTTCGAATCTTGGTCAGTTCGGATTCCAGCCTTGCAGCCGGAACTAAGGTACAATGGACACAACCGCGATTCGAACGCTAATTATTCAGGTCGTTCGGAATATCGGGTGCGACGGCTGATCTGCTGTCGCCACGTACGTGGCCACTTTATTTCGCATGGAGCTCTGGCCCACATGGATATTAGATTGAATCAGACCATAGTATATTCAGCGTTATCCTGCGTCCTCGCGTGTGCATTTGCATCGTACTTGCCCGCTGGAGACGATGTACCGACACCAAGTGCTGCTGTCCTCGAAGCGGAAACGGCTCGCATTGCCGCAATACAAAAGGCATCTCGTTGCACAGTGGCCGTTTTCGGAATGGATGGCCAAGGCGGTGGAAGCGGCGTTGTCATTTCCGCTGATGGATACGTGGTCACGAATTTCCATGTGACGAATCCTTGTGGGCAACGCATGCGATGTGGTCTGTCGGATGGCAAGCTTTACGATTCCGTTATTGTCGGTATCGATCCGACAGGTGACGTCGCCTTGGTGAAAATGTATGGCCGCGATAACTTTCCCGTGGCGACAATTGCCGACAGTGATACCGTTCGAGCAGGCCACTGGTGTTTTGCCGTTGGCAATCCTTTTTTGCTGGCAACGAATTTGCAACCGACGGTAACCTATGGACTGGTTAGTGGCGTTCATCGTTATCAGTATCCTGCTGGCACGATTCTTGAGTACACCGATTGCATTCAAACGGATGCGGCGATCAATCCAGGGAATTCTGGTGGTCCCTTGTTCAATGCCAATGGCGATTTGATAGGTATCAACGGACGCTGTTCCTTTGAAAAGCGTGGGCGCGTGAATGTTGGCGTCGGCTATGCGATTTCAATCAACCAAGTCATGAACTTCATCGGTCATTTGCGTTCCGGAGCAATCGTCGACCATGCCACACTGGGCTTTACGGTTGCTACGAGCGCTGAAGGGCAAGTTGTCGTATCCAACATTCTCGAGTCAAGCGACGCGTATCGGCGAGGTGTACGATATGGCGACACGATTGTGAAACTTGCCAATCGCGATATTAATACCGTTAACCAGCTTAAAAATATCGTAGGTATTTTTCCCTCAGGCTGGCGCATCCCAATCACGTTTTCGCACGACGGCGAGTCGACGGAAACCTATGTCCGACTTCAGCGATTGCACACACTGGCGGAAATGAAGGCGCTTGCGGGAAAAGAAATCGAGCCTGATCCGATTCCGAAACAAGCCCCCGACGAACAGAAACCCGAAGGCGAGAAAACACCGAGCGATGAACAGTCCGACGCGCCCCAAACTAAAGACAAGAAAGAAGCAGACGCCAACAAGGAATTCTTAAAAGATAAATTTGTGGCCCGCGAAGGCTTTGCGAATTATCACTTCAATACCGTGGAGTTGGAGCGAGTATTCTCCAATCAACGTCAACTAGGGACTTGGTCAGGAAAATCCAAAACTTGGCGAATCGAAGGCAAGGTATTTGGGGAACAAACTGCGTTTGCGGCTAATTTGGGTGAAAGTGAACTTATTGCAAAATTAGGCGACTCCGATCTCAAAATAGCAACAGACAAAGGTTGGGCCAAAGTTATCGACAATCAGTCGCTGGAATCTATTCTCATCGGATTAAAGCTGTATCAACAATGGTTGTTGGTCGGCCCCAAAGCGATGGGGGATGTGATTTATGTTGGCACCGCTCCTGTAATCGGAGATCGTGGACTGATGGATGTCGTTCGTGTTGCATCGGGCGAAGTGGACGCGCGTTTCTTGATTAGCCCTGTCGACGGGACAATTCGATCGATTGAAATAGAAGCCGACGAAGACCGCGATCCAGCGGAAGTCTATTTTCGCGATTATCAAACGGTAGATGGCCTCCGTGTGCCTACCAAGATACTTCTACAATTTGGTACCGAAGTTCTCTTGGGTATAACAGATGCCTCTGTGACGTTTCCCGCACCCGATTTGGCGGGAAAGGATTCTGAATGAACAACACGCTAGCAATACAAAAATCGATTTTAGCATCGTTAATAGCGGTGCTCGCTTTATCGCCTACCCGTGGCAGTGAAACCGGTTTGCAATCGAGCGCAGATCAGACTGCGTTATCGGCAAAATTGCTCGGGACCTTGGAAGATGTCCAAACGCGTGTCGTCAAGATTTATGGAGCGGGGCTTGGCAAAGGGCTCGAAAGTTACCAAAGCGGATTTTTTGTTTCTGCAGACGGCCTTGTTTTGACCTCATGGAGCACCGTGCTGGATGTAGACAAAGTTCGCATCGTATCGTCCGATGGCAAGAAATGGGATGCATCGTTGGTCGGCGTTGATCCTGTGTCGGAGCTTGCGTTGCTCAAAGTAGAAGCCGACGGATTGCCCTTTTTCGCGATGGATTCCGAGAAAGAGATCGAGCTTGGCGACAGAGTTTTCACCGTAAGCAACTTATTTGGAATCGCGACCGGTGATGAAGCTTCGAGCGTGCAAAAGGGTGTCGTCATGGCTCGCGGACCTTTGCAAGCTAGTCGCGGCACGATCAAAACCATGTATCGCGGCGAAGTGATTTTCATCGATGTAATGACCAACAATCCTGGAGCCAAAGGCGGCGCACTGATCGACGGCAAGGGGCAATTGGTTGGCATGTTGGGGAAAGAGTTGCGAGACGAGAACTCGGGCATTTGGATCAATTACGCGATCCCAATTTCCGCGTTGAGCAACTCGATGAAACTGATTTCCGAAGGCAAGACTGCACCATCGCCAGAAATAATTGTTGTTCAGAAACCGCATACGTTGGGAATGTTGGGGCTAGTCTTGCTGCCCGATGTTTTAGCGCGAACTCCTGCCTTCATCGATCGCGTCATTCCCGATTCGCTCGCGGAAAAATCTGGGCTGATGCCAAACGATCTTGTTCTGCTGATCAATTCGCAGCGGGTGGGTTCACGGAAAGACCTAGTCGGGTTGCTTAGTCAAATTGATCAAGCCGACTCTTTTACGATTGTCGTGCAGCGAAGCCAAGAATTAGTCACGATAGAGGTTCGACCTTGATGGAAACGGTCTACAAATTGACAAAGTTCGTATTTAACTTAGCCGTTCTCGCATTCGTTGTTGGTGCAAATGCCGTTGCCCAACAAGAATTGTTTGATGAAGAGCAGCTTGCTTTTAAGAACGCGGCAGCATTTGCATCTGCATCCGTTGTACAAGTCGAAGCGTTTGCAGGCTCGGAGTTGATCGAAAAGCAAAAGGTTCCTCAAGGAGCGACGACGGGCACAGTTATCAACGAAGAAGGCTGGATCGTGACCAGCATGTTCTATTTCCGCAATCAACCGGCGTCGATTACCGTTGTTCTCGCCGACAATACGCGAGTCCCCGCCAAATTGGTTGCGCGAGATCACAATCGAGAACTTGTCTTGCTAAAGATCAACCCGCCGCAACCGCTCAAGCCGATCGCTGTTTCACCGCGAGATGGTTTACGAGTAGGTCAGTGGGTAGTCGCACTTGGGAAATCGATGAACGCAAAACAAGCGTCACCGTCCGTTGGCATTATCAGTGCCATGGGACGCGTATGGGACAAGGCCATTCAAACCGATGCAAAAATCTCGCCGCTGAATTATGGCGGACCACTCGTAGACCTGAATGGTCGCGGTATCGGCATCATTGTTCCTATCAATCCCGGAATCGCAACCGAAGGCGAAGTGCAACAGTGGTACGATTCGGGTGTCGGTTTTGTCGTTCCGCTCGAGGATATCATGGCTCGCTTTGCTACCTTAAAAGAAGGCAAAGATATTTTTCCGGGCAAGCTCGGCGTTCGACCGAATGTGACCGACGATTATTCCGGACCTGTTGTTCTCAAGGGTGTTACGCCGGGATCGCCAGCGGCCAAGATCGGCTTAAAGCCAAACGATGAGTTGGTAACGATCAACGGCCGATCCGTTGCTACCTTGGGGCAGATGCGACATGTGCTGGGGCCAAACGATGCCGGGCAGACGGTTGCACTGGAAGTCCGTCGCAAAGGCAACATGGAAAAGCTCGACTGTACCTTGGCAAAAGACATCCCGCTTTATCGCGAACCGTTCTTGGGAGTTTTACCAAGCATTGCGTCATCGAAAACAGGCGTGCAAGTTGAATTCGTTATTCCCAATTCGCCAGCGGACAAATCAGGAATCAAAGTAGGAGATGTCATTCAGTCATTGAACAAAACGGCCATTGCTTCAACGCAAGAGCTTTATGAAGCGCTCTCGTTTTGCGACCTGATGGACCCAATTGAAATAGGATTGGTGGGTGCAGATGACGCGGTCCGAACGGTCAATCCAAAACTACAGGTTTGGGGAGAGGCACTCGATTTCAAATTGCCTACATTGAGCTTGCCCAAAGTTGAAAACGCGGCGCAGCAGGGCAAGGGGGTTACCAATTTTGAGTTGGGCGATGTTCGCAACAAAGCGTTCGTGTATGTACCACCAAGCTATCGGGCTGACGTTCCTCATGGGCTGGTTATCGTGTTTGCCGAAGCCGGAGAGTTGCAAACCAAAGCCTGGGCGGATGCTTGGGAGCCATTTTGCCGCGAACACCGTTGGATATTGGCCGTAATGGGGTCGAGCGATAGCAAGGCGTGGAGCTTCGAAGAATTAGAACTGATCGATCGATTGCTTTTCCCGTTAACGAACGATTACAAAATCGATTCTCGGCGCGTGTGTTTGGGCGGAGTTGGAACCGGTGGCGTCTTGGCGATGGTCGCGGCGATTCAGCACCGAACCAAGGTTCGGGGAGCTTGGACTTTTGATGCGAAAATACCGGGTAGGATTCGGATTCCAATTTGCGAGCCTCTGGAAAGCCTGCACTTCTTGGGTATTGGCGACCGCAGTGAGCTTGAAAAACTGAAGGCGACGGTTACGCCAACCGGTCATACAATGGCGATTGCAGAAGCCACCATGGAACTGTCGGACTTTACGAAAAAGCCGCTCACCACGGAAATGGAAAATTGGCTCCGTTCGTTGGAACAACTCTAAATCTCGAAATCTACTTCACTCATTGAATGGCGATGCAAACGCTACCCAACTTGGAAATTGGTTAGCCGCCACATTCCCCAACATGTATGGAGCCTCAGCGGGAATTAACAATCTTGCGAGAAAGACCAATCTGGAAATTGCGACTTTCTATAAATTGATATTCCAGAGAAACAGAAAAACCGCTGCGGAGGCGGCCCTCCCAAAGTTGACGCACAGGTACTATACGCCGCGCGATCAGAAGTCAGAAGTGAGGTTTTGTGAGCGGCACGGCGCTAGCCGCCGGTTGTGCATTCGGTCAG
>JANMGV010000158.1:0-10145 GCA_031374825.1 Pirellulaceae bacterium | reverse complement strand
GCAAAGCACGTCGAATTACGCCGCTACAAAAAAACCACCCGCGGCCCCAAGAAACCACCGCCCATTCGAACCGGTACTAAACAACATATCAGCACGCAAATCATACTCAATAACGAAAGAATGCAAGCTTGAAAGACCTGGTTTCAAGCACCTCTTCCATATTGGCAACGTATTCAGCGTCGGCTTTGGGTGGAATTACCGCGATCAAGATTTTTCGAATGGTCATGCCGTTTTTTTTAGCATGCGACAAAACGTTGGGGATGGTAGAACCAGATGAGATTCTGCACGGCATTTCCGGCCGTTCGAATCGAGTATATTATCTAGTGAAATTCTGACACTTCTCGCTGATCGCCTGTGCTTCGAACGACAAAAGGCGCGAATTGACAGCGTTTTCGTACTCGTACTCAGCCGCAGGCGGTACTCGCACTCGAATTTCGCTCCCGATCGAGTACGAGTACAAGTGCCGTTTCACTGAATACGAATACGATTTTGATACGATCGCGCCCGGCGATCAACGAGAAGTCTCGAAATTCTACTTGATAAGATCTTTTCACAACGAGCTCCCTCATGAACGGAAATGATACCGCATCGCAAGCTTCCCGGAATCATTTTAAGCAATGGTTTAATCGTTACTTTTCTAATCGGTCGCAAACGATTACTTCGGCGCAACTCGTCGAAGCTTCACTTGAACTGACCAAGTTGTTGCAGCAGCGTGCGCTGGAATTGCAGACGCCCGCCGAACGCCGCCAACAAGCTGAATTGGATCGCATGATCCAGCATCCGCAAGACAAAGCGACGCTGATGCAGATGACCGACCAAGGCTTTCGTAGTAATTCCCCTGATCGCGTTGTGGATCAGATGGTGCACATCCTGGATGTACAAGGTGTACCTCGATTCTTCAGTACCTTCGATCGCACCTTGCTCAAAGGCTTTCAATCTTTTGGCGAGTACTTGCCCGGAGTTGCAGTGCCGATGGTCAAGGAAAAGATGCGCAAGGAGACCGCCAACGTCATCCTTCCCGCTGAAACCGAGATGCTGTGCTATCACTTGCGAGCCCGTCGCAACGAAGGCTTGCGGATGAATGTCAATTTCCTTGGCGAAGCCATCCTTGGCGAGAAAGAATCTCGCCGCCGCCTCGACAATTATCTGGCCGCTTTGCAATTACCCGAAATCGAATGTGTTTCGGTCAAGATATCAACGTTGTATTCGCAGATATCGACGATCGCACGTTCGTCCACAATCCGAGTGTTGTCCGACCGACTCGAATTGCTGTATCGCGCTGCGGCCAAGGAAAGCTACACGCGCGCCGATGGAACGAATGTACCCAAGTTTGTTTATTTGGACATGGAGGAATACCGCGACATGCGACTGACTTCCGAAGTCTTTATGCAAACGCTCGATCGTCGCGGTCTGGAACAAACGCATGCTGGTATCGCTCTGCAAGCCTACATTCCCGATTCGTTTCTCGTTCAAAAAGAGATCACCGAGTGGGCCAAGAACCGCGCCGCTCATGGTCGAGCACCGATTACCATTCGCATTGTCAAAGGTGCAAACATGGAAATGGAGCGAGTCGAAGCCTGCATTCGCGGCTGGCCTCAAGCTCCTTATAAGAACAAACTCCACACCGATTCAAACTTTAAACGGATGTTGCAATACGGTTTGCAACAAGAAAACAGCCAAGCCGTACGGCTCGGCATTGCTTCGCATAATTTGTTCGATATGGCTTATTCGTTTACCTCGGCTTTCGCATCGCACGCGATGGAACGAGTTCAATTTGAAATGCTCGAGGGCATGGCAAATCATCAACGGCGAGCTTTGCATGAACTGGCAGAAAACGTGCTGCTTTACGCGCCCGCTTGCCGTCGTGAAGAGTTTATCAACGCGATCGGCTATCTGATTCGGCGGCTGGATGAGAATACGGGCCCCGACAATTTCCTTCGACATGCATTCAAGATCTCGGTCGATGGCTCAACTTGGAAGCGACTGGAGGCGGGATTTCTTGAGTCGCTCAACATGGTCGATACGGTCCCCTACGAGCCTCGACGTAAACAGGACCGCAATGCCCCCCCACCGCAACCCGATGCGCCCAATCGCTGGCCGACCTTTGCAAATGAGCCCGATACCGATTTTTCACTGACGCAAAATAGCGATTGGGCTCGCAATATTACCGATCGATGGAAATCGATTTGCGACCAACATGCCTACGAAATTCCGCTGGTGATCGCAGGGCAAGATTGCCCCGGCCAAGGCGCAGCCTACGAGTCCAAAGATCCGTCGCGTCCTGGTGTTGTTGTCGCTCGTTATCGACAAGCTTCGCCCGATCAAATCGTTCAGGCCGGGCAGTGTGCCGCTACCGACAAAGCCAATTGGCGATCGATGTCGCCAGTCGATCGCTACACAATTCTCCGTCAAGTCGCGCAACAGATTCGGATCGACCGCGCCGATTTGATCGGTGCCGCGCTGGCCGATGGCGGAAAGACCATTGCCGAGAGCGATCCCGAAGTCAGCGAAGCCGTCGACTTTGTGGAATTCTACGCGCGCTGCGCTCTCGATCTTCATCAACAGTCAGCCTACGCTGTGAAACCGGTTGGTGCCGTCGTCGTGATCAGTCCCTGGAATTTCCCCATCGCCATTCCTTGCGGAGGCATTGCTGCCGCTTTAGCAACAGGCAATACAGTAATCCTCAAGCCTGCATCGGACACCGTATTGCCCGCCTTCGTGCTTTGCCAGTGTTTTTGGAAAGCGGGTGTACCGCGCGAAGCATTGCAGCTTTTGCCATCATCGGGCGCTCTTGTCGGCAAACACTTGCTTTCGCGGCCAGACATCGCCTCGGTGATTTTGACGGGAGGGACAGAAACTGCGAAACACATGTTGCGCGATAATCCCCGACTTCGCCTGTTCGCGGAGACGGGCGGCAAGAACGCGACGATTGTAACGAGCTTGAGCGATCGTGATTCGGCTATCAAGAATATTCTCCACTCAGCCTTTTCTCACTCGGGCCAAAAGTGCAGCGCAACTTCGCTGGTGCTCCTGGAAGAAGAAGTATTTAACGATCACGCTTTCCGCGACCAATTGGCCGACGCAGTTTGCAGCATGAAAGTCGGCAGTGCATGGAACTTGTCTACCAAGATGGGGCCGCTAATCCGGCCACCCGAAGGCGACTTGCTTCGCGGGCTCAAAGAGCTTGAGCGTGGCGAGACTTGGCTTGTGATGCCAACCAGTCAAGACGATAATCCGTGCCTCTACACACCGGGTATCAAATGGAATGTCAGTCCGGGTAGTTTCACGCATATGACGGAATTGTTCGGGCCAGTTCTCGGTGTGATGAGTTTTAAGAAACTGAGCGAAGCCATCGAGATGGTCAATGCGACGGGTTTCGGATTGACAAGCGGAATCGAAAGCGTCGACGACCGTGAACAAGAAATTTGGCGGCAACGAATTCGAGCGGGTAATTTGTACATCAATCGACCAACTACCGGAGCTGTCGTTCTGCGTCAGCCATTCGGTGGTATGGGCAAGAGCGCTTTTGGTCCAGGTATCAAAGCGGGCGGCCCAAATTACATCGTGCCCTTTGTGCAAGTCTCCGGTGAGGCCAGCGCAATAGAGCCTGGTAAACAACCCAAACTGTCTTCGTTAAAGTCGCTTTGGAACGCGTTGAATCAGCCCGGAGCAAGAGCCAAGTTCCTGTCGCTCAACGGCAGTACCGAAACCCATTTACAGAGCCTACTATCGGCGATTATCAGTTACGATCATTTTGCTCGCCATGAAATTCAAGTTGGACACGACCATTTTCTTTTGATTGGACAAGACAACATTCGACGGTATTTGCCGATGAAAAATCTTCGGATTCGTGTTAGCACAGAGGATCAAGCCTGGGAGATTTTCGCCGCATGTGCCGCTGGGGTTTCGGCTGGAGCTCGAGTGACGGTAAGCCATTGTGATGACGTTCATGAAGAAACGATGCTGCTGCTCGAGGAGCTGACTCAAGAATGGGCCGGTGATATCGCCATCGTCGAAGAGACCGACCAACAGCTCGCGCAATCTATTCTCGATGGTCAAATCGATCGATTGCGAGTATTGAAACCGAATGGTTACAGCGACGAAGTGCGACAAGCTGCTTTCGATGAACATATTCACGTTGCCGATTCGGCTTTATGTCCGCACGGCCGCATCGAATTGTTATGGTACGTCGAAGAGCAAAGCGTTTGTTTTGACTACCACCGTTACGGTAATCTTGGACGCCGCGGAGTCGAACATCGCGCCGAACCCCTCTAAATTGTATGTGCTACTCAAGCTGGGAGCTGATCAAAGCCCAGGCTTGTGAACAATGCGCTTTTCCGTAAACGTAATAAATATCTTTTCGCGCGATTGAAATTGCAATCTGATCGTGATACGGTGTCCTACTGACCACAATGTCTCACCAGCATTTTATTAGTGGAAAGAGAACTCATTTCGTACGCAGTTCGTAGAGCGTCCTTCGGCTCCAATTCCAAACCAACCCATGAAGCTTGGGCGGTTCGCAATGAGGACTCCGGGTTAAGTTGAATGTAGCTCGAAGACGGTTTCCAGGTTCTCGCTAAAATTTTTATCCTATACGCATTCTTCCCCCGTTCGTTATCAGCCTGCTATACACACATTTTCACACCGAACACAGAGATCTAATATGCGACTGACGTCAATTCTCAATCTTGCAAAACGTTTTGCCCGAAAATCCAAAAAAAGCAATTCTCAGCAACGCCGAAACCTCTATCGCCTTGGTCAGTTTGCTCCGTTTGAAAAACTCGAAGACCGGCGGCTTCTCGCGATCATCGATATCACCGTGACGGAAATTAGCAGCAATACAACCTGGAACTCCGCTGGTGACACTTATCGTCTGATGAATAACGTTACGGTTCGAAACAACGCAACGCTCACGATCGGACCGAATGTGACGATCACAAGCAACGGTGGAAGAGTCCTCCGAGTGGGAACCGATGGAACGGACGGCAGAATTTTAGGGTCGAACAGCGTATTTAACACGGAACTCAACTTTGGACCACAAGGTCGGTTTCAAGTCTCCGATAGTAGCGTTAACCAGCAAGTAACTTTGGAGTCGGGTGCCACGCCAATTTTACAAAACAATACCTTCGCGCCCTCTGTTCTGTATGTTGCGCCCGAACTCGTTGATAATTTGGGAAACACGAATACTTTTGGTTCGACCACGACCCCGAATGGGACCATTTACGTTTTAGGAGGGACCATTGCAACCAATATGGCTTGGCCAGCATTGCCCGGATTGGCAAAGTACAGTCTGCGTCAGCATGTTGGTGTTCGTGCCGGTGCTCAACTCACCGTAGCAAATGGAATGTCGGTAGAGTCCCCATTTGGTTATGCCTTGAACATTGGTACCGATGGAACGGCGGGGGCACTAGCCGGTAATAATGTGAACTTCGTCGTTCCAATTACCTTTGGAAGCCTCGGAGGCGGGACGATTCAGAACAGTTCCTTAAGCCGGGATGTTAATGTTACCTCGGGCGCTAATCCCGTCTTTGCGAACAATTCGTTCGCGCCCGCCGTGTTGTATGTCGTACCTGACTTTATCGATGATCTAGGAGGTTCGAATACCTACGGTTCGACCACTTCCCCGAACGGGACCATCTACGTTTTGCAAGGTAACATCGCATCGAATATGATTTGGCCTGCATTGCCTGGATTGGCAAACTACAGCCTCCGACAGCATGTGGGCGTTCGAAACGGTGCGCAGCTTACCATAGCGAATGGAATGTCGATTCAGTCACCATTTGGTTATGTCTTTAACATTGGTACCGACGGAACAGCGGGAATTCTGGCAGGTAATAATGTGAACTTTGTGGTCCCGATTACCTTTGGTAGCCTCGGGGGTGGGACGATTCAGAACAGTTCCCTGAGCCGGGATGTCAACGTTACATCCGGCGCTAACCCGGTCTTTACTAACAATGCATTTGCGCCCGCCGTATTGTATGTCGTACCTGATTTTATCGATAACTTGGGAATCTCGAATACTTACGGTTCAACGACATCCCCGAACGGTACCGTCTACGTTTTGCAGGGTACTGTTGCAACGAATATGACTTGGCCAGCATTGCCAGGATTGGCCAAATACAGTCTGCGTCAACATGTGACAGTGAGAAATGGCGCTAGACTCACAGTGGCTAGCAGCATGACGGTAGAGTCTCCTTTTGGCTATCGATTGAACATCGGAACCGATGGCACAGCGGGGATCCTGGCGGGCAACAACGTGACCTTTTCTGGGCCAATTTCCTACGGAGGCCAGGGCAGTGGAACTATTTCGAATAGTACGCTAAGCGGCGATGTCGAGGTTTCATCTGGTGCACTTCCCGCTTTTAATAACAATGCGTTTGCTCCCGCCATATTGTACGTCGTTCCTGACTTTATCGATGATCTTGGAGGCACGAATACGTACGGTTCGACCACATCTCCGAACGGGATCATCTACGTTTTACAAGGTACCATTGCAACCAATATGACTTGGCCAGCATTGCCTGGATTGGCCAAGTACAGTCTGCGCCAGCACGTGACTGTGCGAAACGGGGCGCAACTGACAGTGGCGTCTGGCATGACCGTAGAATCTCCGTTTGGCTACCGAGTGAATGTAGGAACGGATGGCACGGCAGGATTGTTGGTCGGTAACAACATAAGCTTGTCTGGTCCCTTAACCTACGGCGGTTTGGGTGGTGGAACAATCTCCAATAGCTCAATAACAGGGGACGTCGAAGTTAGTGTTGGGGCGAATCCTGTTTTCCAGAACAATACTTTCGGCTTAGCCGTTTTGTACGTGTTCCCCGAGTTCGTCGATAATCTTGGCAATTCAAACACCTATGGTTCGACGACATCTCCTAATGGGACGATTTTCGTTACCGCCGGGAATATTTCATCGAGTATGGTTTGGCCCGAATTACCTGGGTTAGCCAAATACAACCTTCGAAATCACGTAACAGTACGAAATGGAGCCAAGCTCACGATTGCTCCAACGATGTTGGTAGAGTCGCCATTAGGGTATCGGCTCAACATTGGTACCGACGGAACGGCTGGAAACCTTGAAGCAATTGGCGTCAATTTCACATGTATTGTCAGCCTGGGAGCGAATGCGACATCCCGGATCGAACATTCAACTTTTACGGGCCAGGACCTTATAATCGATGGCAATATCGATTCAACGACGACTCTCCGATTCAATAATTTTAGTGGTATCGCACCAGGAAAACTCTTCCTAAACAATGCCGTTGGCGGTTCCGCAACAGTATTTGACTTGACGCGGAATTTTTGGGGCACGGTCGACGTCAACGTGATCGACGCGATGGTCGTCGATGACAACGAAAGCGCACTGCGACCTACCGGCGATTTCGTACCGATGATCGCCCCAGGTTCGGTTGGCCGTGTTGTTTGGAAAGACATCGATCAAGACGGAATTCAGGACACAAACGAACCGGGTGTTGCTGGAATCGGAGTAAAGTTATTTCGGGCGGACAATACAGAAATCGGATCGTCCACAACTTCCGCATCGGGAGCGTATGTTTTTGAAAACGTCCCGAATGGAAACTTCTATGTCGAATATACTTTGTCCGATGCCCAACGCCAGATGTTCACAAATGCCAATCAAGGCAGCGATTTCGTCGATAGCAATGTGGCAAGCATTGTTGGCATAAAAGGGAAAACCGCTCTCTTCAACTTCCAAGCAAGTTCTTACAACTACCACATGGATGCGGGACTCCTCATTTCTGAACCGCCTGTGATTGCAGGCTTGGCAAATGTGAACTACACAGAAAATGACCCTGCCATCAACATCGCTCCGAACGCGACCGTGACAGATTCGGATTCGCCGAATTTTGCTGCGGGAAAGCTAACGATCAACATCAGCAGCTCAGCAGACGCGGGCGATAGATTGGCGATTCGACAAGCTAACGGAATTACCGTATCTGGAAATCAAGTCCTGATAGCGGGGCAAGTATTCGGTGCCTTTGCAGGCGGTACCGGAATCACACCGATGACAGTCAGTTTGAATGCCAATGCGAACTCAGCCAAGGTGCAAACGCTACTTCGTAACATTTCTTATCGGTCCACTCTCGAAAATCCGGTCTTGTCCAAAACCGTTACTTTGAAATTGACCGATGGTGATGGCGGAACAAGCCTCCCTGCTACGCTCACCATCGCGATCCAGCCTATCAACGACAAACCCGTCCTGTCAGTGGGCGGACTCGTTTCTTACACCGAGAACGCAATCCCTGTGATCCTGTCGGGAATCGCCGGAATCACAGATCCCGATAGCGCCGATTTTGATACGGGAGTTCTAAGCATCGGCATCGTGTCGGGCGGAACAGCTTTGGACAAAATCGGCATTCGAAATCAAGGTACCGGCGCAGGTCAAATCGGATTGACGGGCAATGATGTCACGTACGGTGGAGTCGTAATCGGAACAAAATCCGGCGGCGACGCTCTAACACCTTTGCAAGTCATTCTCAATGCCAATGCATCGCTAATTGCAACTCGCGCTCTGCTCCGCAACGCTACATTCGAGACCCTTGGCGACACGCCTGACTCCACACAACGGTCAATCTCTATTACGCTCAGTGACGGCGATACCGGTCTCAGTGATGCTGTAACGAAACTGGTCGATGTGCTCCCCGTGCAAGATGCGCCAGTTCTTTCCGATTTCGGCCCCGCGATTCAATACATCGAAAATGGCCTTCCCCTGCGACTGACAACAACAGTCACCGTTTCCGATGCCGATAGCTCCGACTTTGACACCGGTAAACTTACCATCCGTGTCGCAGCAAACGGGAAAGCAGAAGATCGACTGACGATTTTGAACTCAGGAAATATTTCTACCCTAAATAGCGAAGTTCAATTTTCCGGAATAACACTCGGAACATGGGCAGGCGGAGTTGGCCTCGCGCCGCTCATCATCACGCTGAATGCAACTTCGACCGCTACGAAAGTTCAAGCACTCGTTCGTAACATTGCCTACAGCAACGTTTCCGATAACCCTTCAGCGACTGCTCGCACGGTTGGTGTGCGACTAACGGATGGCGATGGTGCAACGAGCGCTGAAGTCACAAAAATCGTCAATGTCTCACCGCGAAATGATGCCTCCGTGCTGGCCGCAATTGACGGCGACACCACCTATACAAACAACGCCCTGGGGATATTTGTTGCGACGACCGCTCTGTCCGCGACGCCCACCGCTACGGTAGCCGATATCGATAGCCCAAATTTTGATCAAGGTAAATTGACCATCCGAGCAACAACCGGAGCCCATTCGAGCAATCGAATCGAGTTTAGCGGAACGGCATTCACCCTGGACGCCAGCAACAACCTATTGCGAAACGGCACCATCATTGGCGCTTTGAATGCAAACGGCGGCGTTGGCATGGCGAAATTCGAAGTCACATTCAACGCTCAAGCAACTGCTGCGATTGTCCAGCAACTGCTGCGAAGCATCAAGTTCCGAACGACGAGTTCAGCAAGCACTGCGCAGCGAATACTGTCCTTTACGTTGACCGATGGCGATGGTGGGACAAGCAATACGCTGACCAAAACGATCAACGTATCCTAATCGCCAACATCGGCCGCTATTTGAATTTCCAAAAGACGCTTTAGCATGGACCGTTAAAAATTCGGTATTGACATGACATTTCGACACGTTGCTTTTGTTCCTTTGCATATGTGATTCATCCGCGCCCGTGACGCGAGGCGCAGCGATCATTCAGGTTGGCCGGATTAAGATGATTATGACATTTTCATCAGCACAAGGCACGTACGATGTCTTGGAGTAAAACTCTCGCGAGTGAAAAATTGCGCAATACCGGTTTTTTAAAAGATCAGGTCGAGCCCGATCCGTCGCTGGCGCGCTTGGGGGGCAAAACTGGGCCTCGGGCCCACGTTTCGCAATAGGTTTGGTGTGCTACAAACAGGCCATCCGTGCGCGCGAAAGCGGTCAAGGGTCTCGGGCCCGAAGACCGCAAAGGTTTGGTGGGCTAATTCGCCACCTAGCACGCCAAACCTTTGCGACGGAACGGGGCAAGCCCGATCCGTCGCTGGCGCGCTTGGGGGGCAAAACTGGGCCTCGGGCCCACGTTTCGCAATAGGTTTGGTGTGCTACAAACAGG
>JANMGV010000127.1:0-8683 GCA_031374825.1 Pirellulaceae bacterium | reverse complement strand
GACCTATCGCCTTACGGCATGGCCGATGTCTACCTGACCGGTGCCATACGCCGCAGCACGCCGCTGTCACGAGAAAGCCAGGGACCACGGGCATTCCTCAATGCCATGAAGAAGATCATCGAATCTTACGATGAACAGTGCAAGGAAACCGAGCAATATCTGAGACTTACCCAACAACAGCTTCGAGATTTCACATCGCGTATCGGCTCCGAGTTCCCGCATGAGGACCATGTCCAAGCATTAAAACGCCTTCGCGATCAGCTCAAGCTTGTCCTTTCCGGCGAACAATCGGCGGAAGGGCAACCACCCCTGCCCCCAATCGGTGAACTGACGAGCGATATCCATCAACTGCTGAATACGAATGTTGCGAATGCGACATCCCATCGTCCGGATGAGCAACCGCAACAGACAGCAGAAGTGCCCATCACACAGCAAGTGAGACAGCGTATCGAGCAGGCAGGTCCGACTCGTACCGAGCCACAATCGGAAGTTGATAAGCCATCGGAATCCGCACCATCGAAATTTCGCGAACAATTGCGGGTTAGTTCCAATGCCGCGTCGTTAAGCGTTGCCTGAGTCCCTCATGTGCGAGGTATGCATCAACTACAGTGAACGAGGTTCCCTATGAACATTCAACAAGCCAAACAAATCCCGTTGGAGGATTTCTTGAAGCAACTCGGCTATATTCCAAATCGCACATCGGGCGACCAGCTCTGGTACTCAAGTCCGCATCGCCAAGAATCGACACCTTCATTCAAGGTCAATAAACGGCTTAATGCCTGGTATGATTTTGGGGATGGAGATGGCGGAGACATTATCGACCTGATCAAGTCACTCGAAAGCATTGCCACTATTCCCGAAGCGCTCGCTAGGATTTCAGAGGTTATGGGAGAGCAGCATATTAACCGCCAAGTTTCGACCGTACCCTCTCCGAAACCACAGCCTGCCATGGACGTAATAAGCATTGGCCCTGTCGTATCGCGGTCGCTTCGGGAATATTTGAATGTTCGTGGCATAAAGGTTGAACATACGGCCAACCTTGTTCGGGAAATTCATTACCGACGCGGTACAGACGCATATTTCGGCTTGGCCTTTGCCAACAACAGTGGAGGCTACGAAATCCGGACCCCAAATTTCAAAGGAACACTTGGAACTAAGGATATTACGCTCATCAAAGGAAATGATTCGCACGCGATTGTATTTGAGGGCTTCTTCGACCTGCTCACCGCCATTGAACTGCATGGCAATCAGCCCGATGCCACTATCATCGTCCTGAATTCGAATTCCTTGCGGGAGAAAGCCGCTGAATATCTTCGCAATCTTCAGCCGAAAACGGTCGAGCTATACCGCGACCGAGACGCATCCGGCGAGCAGCTCGTCGAGTTCTTCCGCCTTGCACTCCCCTCTTCCGCAATCATCGATAGGTCTGATGCGTACATAGGGCACAATGACTTGAACGAATGGTATATGGCGCGTCGAGAGCCATCGACAAGTATTGGATGAATCAACAAAGTCTTGATCAGCCACATTTAGGCTCTACTATGCTAATTCCCATTTCCGTTCACTCGATTGCAGGCCATTTATTGCTTCAAGTGGAATTATGATTTATGAGACTTTGAGATTTGGAAAAATCTAGGCCACCTCAATACATCGAGACATCGAGCAATTTGTGCTGAATTCTTTGTATGATTTGTTTATCAATACACGTCTTCAAGCTAGATTTACTTCAACAAGGAATATTCCGCCGAATTCAATTCCATGACTAGAGTCAATCCATAATCGAGGTCTCGAGTAAGGAAAGAATCGAAATTAAAGAAATCTATTGCGCCGCAATTTCTCCACCATCGCGAGTTGACAAGGAAACCAAAACATCTGCTCCGGAGTACGAAAAGAAACTCACAGAACCATCTGTCAGGGCAAAATGTCCGCCACTTTGGTGCAAGCTCCAGAAATGACCGGCATCGCACTCGCTTCGAATGTTTCCTTGACCAAACTTGCGAGTCTTCGGCTGACAACCGCCATAAACGCTTTGATGTATCTCCGCTAAGCCAAGAGTATGGTCAAGCGCACCCTCTCCGGTTCCAACGCCGGCGTACCACCAACCTAAATCTAGTCCTGCGGATGGAGGGCGCTCACCGCAAAGTATCGTTTGAGACAGACCATCATAAATATCAGCAAATCGGATCGTCGATCCACCATACAGTACGCCGTCTTTTAAATCAGAATTGATTCCAGCAGACCCAAGAAAACCCGAAAAGCCAACCGCATAACCGTGACGAGGGGCGAGTAACGACTGTTGCGTGCGCGAGTCCTCTGGACACGAAAACGCATATACGGAATCGGCCAAATGAGGATGTGATAATGACCCAAATGGTCGCGGGTCGTCAGCATACGCTTGCTCAATCTCAATGAACATCTCTTGTTGTTCAATATATGGCAAGAGTTTGGCCAACCATCCTTGCCAAGGGCGGCGCGAATTCCTAAGAGACGTCCCAGGCGGCAAAACTTTATATGTTTCGTGATAAATCATTGCAGAAAGAGCCAACTCCCGCACATTCTTCGAACAATACATTCTCCGAGCTGCGGCCCGTGCAGAGCCAACCGCAGGCATAAGGAGCGATGCCAAAATCGATATGATGCCAATAAGAACTAGTAGCTCCGGGAGCGAAAACCCAAACCGTGTGCGACAATTAACTCGATAGTTTCTGACTTTCACGAAAACGGCCTTATATTTCGTGTATTGAAAATGGTTAATTCCGTGAACTACGCAAAATATTTCGCTTCAAGAATAATGATAATGGAATGCAAATTACTCCGATCGCCATCATGACAACAAAGGGCCTACTCCCCAGTATTGGCCAACTCTGTTTCACCAAGTGACCATTCGTTTACCAATAATCTTCCACACAAAAACCAGTCAAAATCGCTGATCGGCTCCGGCTGAAAAACTAACTCCACGCAACAATCCAAAAAACCAACTTCACTTCACCAAGACTGGTTGGTCTTAACGCGCCCTCTGACAGGATGGAGAGCGGTTTGTTTGCGAAGAACTCAATTTGCTCATTTTGCAAGAATGCAGAGTTTTTCATGATGTCTTGATTCGATTTGGGAATATTGATCCTGTGGTCGTGAGTTAAAGAGGAGTTTTTGCAGTCGAAACAAAGGCCTTCGGTGCGCATAGCAGTAAGAGTGGTGAAAGGAACGTAGTCGTTAACTTTACAACGAACAAGCTTGTCATAGCAAAGAGAAGTAGCATCAAACCGGTAGACAGGTTGTTCCGTGTTTTCATTCGACCACTTCATCGAACCCCAGCAGAGAAATTGCCCTAGTATTTACCCGACGAACGAACATCGTTACCGACAGAAACCTATCAACCTGATTCAATTGCCTACGAGAAAACGCGTCGCGGATTTGCACTTCACGTTTTTTCCTTTGCTTTTCGAATTCTTCTTAAGTAGGCTCCTATGCTCAATAAGAGAATCCCCGTCAAAAACATCCATGTCACTGGGTTTGTCCAAACCGATGGCACTCCCAATGGCTCAGGCAGTCCGAATGCTGATAATGTGAAATTGCTTTTAGGCAATTCATCATAAGAATATTCAAATTCATCATCGCACAAAAATTGATCAATGGTCAATTTAACCTTTTTCGCCATCCAGATTTTCGGTTTGATCTCGGCAGCTTCGACAACTTCCCAACGGACCTTCTGATTCGAAGTAGACTCGGCCAATGCATTAACCATCAAAAATGCCTTGTTAGTGTCAAACGTGCACTCGATTGACTTGGGCAGTATATCTGAAGGTTCGCTTGGAGATATCCTTATTCGCAATAGTCCGTTTTCCGGTTGAAATTGTTCTATTTCCTTTTCCTTGAGCAAATCCAAAATTGAGTAACGACCGTTTACAAACAAATCATACCTCAGTTGCTGCCCCGCAAGCTGGTTCCATGGTTCAACAAATGAAGCACGATTTTCCCTTTCTTCAAATCCTTCTAGTAAATATTTTTTTGGATGATTTGCTGATGCTCGAAAACCATAGGTCGGATTGCTACAGCGTACCACCGAAGTCACGTTCCGCCTTTCAAATGAAAAAAGTTTCGCGTTTTCTCGCCAAGCGATACGTTGCTCCGTCTCCAAACCAGATTCACATTTTCTACGGAGAATTCCCTGCTTCGGATCTTCCCACTGTGCACGTTGCGCCATAGCATCGCGGATCATTCCAATTTGATCAGAATATCCGTACTTACTTGTTGCGACAAATAATGCAAACTGAAGGACGAAAATGCGTGCTTTGCCACTTAAATGGAACATTGACACACACTACTGTTATAATCCTTGCATTCACATCCCGTGCATCCTCCTCCTCCCACACCTTGGCTGCAACCGGTGTTCGATGGCCCGCAGCTCGGAGCGGTTCTTGAGGAGCACCCACCCGGTACAACATTGCAAGATGAATGATTAGTACAAGGGCCTGGGGCTGGGTTTTCATCATCGTCCGCGAAAACGTTATGTACGCTTAATGGAGTACAAAGGAAAGCGCACATAACAACGAGTAGTCCGAGATTAGTTACTAGCTTTTCCATCATCAATCTCTCTTTTTGTTGAAACTTCAAACGAACGAAAATAAAACGAACCGCGTATTTTTCTTGCAACCGAACTGTCGCTATAGAGTTCGATTGGAACCTGATTCGATTTTGACACAATTGTCGAGCGCACCAATACTGGGATAGATACATTTGTGAATGGTTCGATCTTTCTAGGCAAACCGCGCAATAATGAACATTGGCAGTGAGAAGTGCCACCAACTAAATTTATCTTGTTTCTCGTGTTGTTCCTTACCCAAATGAACCGCACGTACATCTCACCGTCGGCAGGAATAGATTCCAAAACCGAAGTGCTTTCCAAAATAAGGATTTGTCCAAAGGTAGGAAATATTCGAGGGCCAATCTGCACAACGCCGATTGCCAATACGCTCATCACGAAGGATAGTAGTCCGATTTTCAAATAGTCTGCTTTTCTATTTGAAACAAAGGTATTAATGAGGAAGACGATTGCCAAGGTCGAATCGATAATCACCATTTTACTTGGCGGTAATTTAACTATCACCAAGCAGTCGCAGGGACTATTGCCGACAAACCAATTATAGAGTTGAAATGCAAAGAATGAAGTAACCATGCAAAAAGCACCAACATTAAGGTGCTTGCTTTCCGGGAAGAAGAATACTCCAATCCCCAAAAATATTTGTACCGGTACTACTGCGATCGATATCCATTGTTGAATTTCGTGTGGACCGTGTTGAATTGGATAAGGAGAAATCGACATACGCATTAGGTGCCATACGCCAGCGAAAGCTAAAAGTAAGCCCGCAAGCTTAGTAGCAATTTGCAACGCTTGCTTTAGTCGTTGAGGAGACATTTGTAGACTATATAAAAGTAAGAGGATGTCCCGTTAGTTGTTGAAACTGATCCTTGGTCTCAAAATATAAACCTACTGCAAATTCCAAACGTAACGAATTGAATTGAAACAGTCAAGAGGGCGCACTCCCAAAATACGGATGCGAAATCGCTGTGTTTTCTGGGGTCAAGTTGCGAGGGTAGTAGAGTTTTCATTTTTGATACTCATGTTTTCAGGGTGCCAGTCCCAGCCGTCATAGGCTTCGCGACGGCGAAACTCCGATAGCTCCTTCATCGCTACGTCCCACTGATCAGGTATCACTTGGCTACGGACTTGAAGCATCGACTCAGCGTGATCGCTCTTCCAGAACATCGCGTTGCTCTTGAGTCGTAAATTGATCACGCGTCGGATTCCGCTCTCAATCGCTCCGCATCCGCAGGGGATGCCCAACTGCTTGTAACGTACATACATCAATCGACTCGCTTCGCCATGGCGGCGAATATAAGAGAGCTGCGTCTCCAGTTCTGCGATCGGCGACTCTGGGTCTTGAAGTTCACTCAACGTTGCGACCACCTGTTGCCACTGACCGTTACGAAGTTGGCTACGAAGTTGGCGGTACAGTGGGTTGCGTTGCTCGCGGCTCAGACCCAACGACGCCAATGCCAGCGAAACGTGATGTACCGCGTGGCAGCAATCAAGCACTTGATAAGTCGGCACGTTCTTCAGCCCAGCTAATTCAATGATCCGATCGATCCGATCCCAGATCCAGGGAGCACCATCGGCGACGAACGTCACACTGAGTGCCTCTGACGCACCCAGGCGATGCAGATGCATGGCGACGATTTCTGCGATCGCATCGGGGCCAAGCAATGTCCCGTCTATAGTCGCTTTGGTCTTCTTGACCATCTTGCCGTGTTCGTCGTGAATGAAGATGGTCATCAGTTTCGGTTCTCGCCAATCCGCCGCGAAGGTTCGTCGCGGTGTTGTCTTGGACCGCCCTGGGGCATCACCGCTGAGCAAACCGTCCGCATCGGTCGGTTCAACGAACGGCGCCCTAAGCTGCATTTTCCCGCGTATTTTCATGCGTCCGCCATCGATCTGCACGGAGACACGCTTGCCAGCCAGCTCGCCGGTTGACTTGAGTTTCCCTTGACGCAGCAGCCGGATGCGGTGCCGACGCAGCGCCAGTAACCCGTCTCCACATTGATACGTGATTCGCTTAATCGCTTTGGTATTGAGGTCGACGCCTTGGCGGCTGAGTTCTTGTTGCGTGAAGGCGATGGAAGGACACAAAGCCATTTGACGAGCCACTCGTGATTGCAAACCAGATGATCATGCCGCCGAGCAATTGAACGGCGACAGATCGCTCGCGTCCTTTTTGCAGCGGACGTGAGAATTGCCGTCGCGTTTGCTCAGCGGCTTGGAGCACCTTGCCATCCTTGAACGAAACGGCGATCAATCCAGCAATGAGCATATCGGCTCCACGCGCATAGGCGTCATGGACATCGCGTTCAATGGATTCCAAGTCGGCGGGGGAGTCGATAATTTCCTGGGTCCATGTCAGCGATTGGGTTCTAATCCCCGACGTGAATCGAAGAATCATTTCTTGCGTTGACTCGATGAATTTGCCTTGTTGACCGTCCATAGTAACACCGTGCATGAGTACACCAACTTCCTTGCTGCGAGAACAGAATTCGATCCATCGAAGCATTGGATTCTATCCCACGTCAGCAGGTCGCCAATGAGGGCATCTTAAGCAAGGTCGCTAGCAAACCTGTCCGTAAACTGGGATTGCACCCCAGTCAAGAAAAATCAAATCATTTTGTTAGGTGTGGGTGCATGTCAGTATTTGCACTTCCCCAACAATTCCTGAAAACGTCAACAGGAGAATTCGGGTTTGGTGGGTTAAGCTACGGTTAATTGCTGAATTAGGTTGGTATTTCTTTGTTTTTCGGGAGTAACCGTTGCAATATTTCTCTGACTAATGCATTTGTTCTGCTAAAAGTCTGAAAATGCGATCAATGCCATCCACCGATCAAATTACTGTTGGATGTGCACAGTTCGCGTCCATTTTGTCAACACGACTGCTGATCGCTTAATATTTGGCATTGCGACTTACTTGGGTTGTGCTTGATTGCTGTCGTCGAAGCCAATATTCGCTGACGCCCTTTCCTATGCGGTGTCGCAGCTTCGATACCACTGCCGACTGTATGGCTTACTAAACCCGGCGTCGGGTTACGCAAGCTGCCAAAGCCGCTTTCCTAAAGGAAGCCTTCGGCTTTTCGCTTGCGTAATCGCGATGCTCCCTCCTATGCCAGGTTTTATTCGTTCGCCATCCGGCAGTGGCATTTCGCAGCCGGACAACGTAACAAAAATGAAAGGAACTACATCATGACTACTAACAACACCAACAAACCAGCAACGAGCAAACCCGTTTTCAGAAAGCAAATGCCCAATGGCATCGGCGTTGCGGTTTTCCAAAACACCCACGAAGGTCGGACGTACCGTAGCGTGAACCTCCAACGCTCCTATCGCAAGAACGGCCAATGGAAACGCATGAGCCTCTATCTAGATCATGAGCATATCCCGTTCGTCATTGAAGCTCTCGATACGACCTGGAAATATCTGAATGATGCACTCATTCCGACTTCGCACTCGGAGGCAATCGATGATTCACCCGTCGAGTCGCCCGATGATGCACAAGGCGAGCCAGCGAACGTTGACGTCGATGTCAACGAAATCGCTTAATCGTATCAATTCCACTGCCGGTCCCAGTTCTACGCTGGGATCGGCAACATTTTGAGAGGACTCTTTTATGGATACGCTAATTGAAATTTCTGAAGACCAATTCGCATCACAATACAAACCAATCGCTAACCATTTGAATCCAAACGCATCGTTCGACTGGGGCGATGGCTTTGGAACGTTGTTTGAGACCTACGGCGAGGAACTTGCATTCGTATTCCAGCAGGACAGCCTTAACGTTTGGACGATTGTTGACGGCGACGACGGAGACCTGTATGTGATCAGCGGCTTGCACTTTGTAAATCGGCTTGGCTATGTGATTAGCCGAGTTCCGGTCGCGGAGCAGCTTGCCATTCAAGTGCGCCTGCCTTCCTCAGATGATGACGAGGATGGGAACGAAAGGATGTAACCGTTCACAGCCTGGACTGTGGTATTAGGCGGCTTGGGCGGTTGGATTCGTGGGAACTAGAGATGGGGCTTCGTTTTTGTGGAAGTGGGCGGTTATGGCCTCGACGAGGTATTCGAACGATGAGCGCTTTTGGCGAC
>JANMGV010000114.1:0-9027 GCA_031374825.1 Pirellulaceae bacterium | reverse complement strand
CCGTCCGAATTGAATGGGACGGGCCTGGAGACCCGTCCTACGTTGGGTAAGGCAATTCCTGCCGCTCGCCTAAATGCAATTGATTGACGCAAATGACGATCAGCCACACTATCCTCAAGAATACAGGCGCGACGTTTCATCGCAGTTCTTGGATTGCCCGGAACGCGTTGGCAATGGGGGCAAATGGTGAAAGCCGGTAGCTAATACGTTTCACATGATTAGGACAACCGTGTTTCCGAATTGATAAGCTGTGCTCGTTGAAATAGATCAAGCACTTGTTCACGAAAAAAATGACAACTTCCAAAAGAAAACTTTCGATACGATCTTTCACAAGTCCCATCGCAAAGCTCTTAGCGATCGCCGGGACGGTCGTGGGTCTGGGGCTGATCTTAGCGTATCTCGCTGGGTTTTTTCGCGACAAAATATCGCCTGAGCGGGTCGCATCCCACCAAGAACACGTTGAAGGTACGATTGTGGAAGTGAATACGATAACCCGTGATTCGCTGGAGAGCGCGGTTGGGTCCATTCGCCCGGTGCATGAAACCAGCCTTGCAACGCGATTGCTCTCACGAGTTGTGGAAGTGAATGTGACCGCAGGCCAATCTGTTCGTAAAGGCGATGTCCTTTTGCGACTTGACGATGCCGACTTGAAATCAAGGCTCATGCAGTCCGAAGCGGCCGTGCAATCTGCAGCATCGCAAGCAGAACGGGCCAAGGCAGATTTTGAGCGAGCAGAAAAGTTGTTACCCAAAAACAGTATCTCACAAGCCGAATACGATGATGCCCGGGCTGCAATGTTGACTGCTAAATCGGAGTGGGAGCGATATCAGCAAGAGCGACGCGAAGCGGAGATCATTCTTGGTTTTTCCGTAATCACAGCGCCCATGGACGGAATGGTCATCGACAAGAAAGTCGATGTGGGAGACACCGTATCACCGGGGAGTGTTCTGTTGACGTTGTATGACCCTTTGCATATGCAAATGATCGTTAGCGTACGAGAATCGCTCGCCCGAATGCTGACTGTTGGGCAGTTGGTTCAAGCTCGCTTGGAATCGCTAAATCAAGAGTGCACTGCGACGATTAGTGAAATCGTTCCTGAATCGCAAGCAGCAAGTCGTTCGTTCTTGGTAAAAGTTGTTGGACCTTGTCCACCTGGAGCCTATTCGGGAATGTTCGGACGTGTTTGGCTGCTGGTTGGCGAAGAGACCATTTTGGCGATTCCACAATCTAGCGTCCTTCGTATTGGACAATTGACCATGGTAAATCAATCGATAGGCAATCGAATAGAACGACGGACGGTATTACTCGGTCGAAGTGTTGAGGACGGGAAAGTCGAAGTGCTTTCGGGTTTGCAAAAAGGAGACAAAATCGTCCTTCCATCGCAACAGGATCGTCGTTAACCTTGAACACATTTCTCCCTGAAGAGACGCAATCGACGCAATCGAATCCCGACGAACAAGAAATATTGGGTCACGATGATTTCCTATCGTCGATCGTCAAGATTTTTCTTCGCTCTCGATTGTCTTTGGTTCTGATCGTGCTGTCAGTCGTAATCGGTGCGGCGGCGTTGTTGATCACACCGCGCGAAGAAGATCCGCAAATCGTTGTTCCCTTGGCCGATATCTACGTACAGTATCCCGGACACTCGGCGCGGGAAGTCGAGCAACATGTTGCGTCAAAGCTTGAACGATTGCTTTTTCAAATTGATGGTGTCGAGTACGCCTACAGCATGTCTCGCGACAACATGGCCATCATCACTGTTCGGTTTTACGTCGGGCAAGATCGCGAAGAGAGCCTTGTAAAACTTTTCAAGAAAATCAACGAAAACATCGATATCGTCCCCACTGGCGTCACAGGCTGGGTGGTCAAGCCGGTAGAAATCGATGATGTCCCGGTGGTAACCTTGGCACTTCAAGGTGCTGGCGGTGACTCACATGTATTGCGGCGAGTCGGCGAAGAGTTGGTCGATAAACTGGCTGCTGTACCGAATGTATCGCGTGTCGCCCTCGTTGGCGGCGAGCCAAGAGTTGTCAGTGTCGAATTGCTGTCGGAAAGTTTGCAAGGTTATCAAATTAGCCCGCTGGAAATTGTTCGAGCGTTGCGAGCTTCTAATGTGACACTACCTGCTGGCGATTTTCGTAACGGGAATCAAACGATGATCGTCGAGACCGGTGCTGGATTTGTATTGCCACACGAATTAGCAAATTTGGTTGTTGGCGTCGCAAGCGACCAACCTATCTTCCTGAAGGATGTAGCCGTAATTCGCGACTCGGGTGACGAAGTTGCAACGTACACGCGGCATGGTTGGGGACCGGCGCGGAATCGAGTCGAACACGCAATGGCCGCAGGTTCTCTTGTCACTTCGGAGGAGGTAGAGCATGTGCAAGTGAAGGAAAACGCCGCGATTGGTCCAAGTGATCAATCTGTCGTCTTAGCCATATCCAAGCAAAAGGGATCGAATGCAGTTCGGGTATCCAAAGAGATCGTCAAGAAAGCTTTGGAATTGCAAAAGCAAGTTTTGCCCGGCGACGTGCAAATGATTGTGACTCGAAATTACGGAATGAATGCAAATGAAAAAGTCAACGAATTGGTCGAAGCGCTTGGTGTCGCTATCCTAATCGTCGTTGCCTTATTGACATTAAGCATGGGATGGCGCGAGGCTTTTGTTGTTGCCTTGGCCGTTCCGATTGTTTTTGGGTTGACTTTAGCAGTCAATTTGGCCTGTGGTTACACGGTGAATCGGGTGACCTTGTTTGCATTAATCCTTTCTCTGGGACTTTTGGTCGATGACCCGATTGTTGACGTCGAGAACATTGCTCGGCATTTTCATCAGAAGGGTCGAGCGTCGCTGCAGATTGTCATGGATGCGGTCGCGGAGATTCGGCCGCCTTTGATCAGTGCGACCTTGGCCGTCATCGTTAGTTTTTTGCCGATGTTCTTTATCACTGGCATGATGGGGCCGTACATGTCGCCGATGGCGTTGAATGTTCCCGTGGCAATGCTTATGTCGATGGTCGTTGCCTTTACCATCACGCCTTGGCTAACGTTTCACATGCTGAAAAGCAAATTCAAACACGGTCATGCTCCGAGCGACAGCACGCACAGCGAGCTATATGATCCTGCCGAATTGCAAAAGTCAATTCTCTATCGTTTATTCAAACCTCTCATGATGCCGCTGATGAAATCGAAGACTCATGCCGTGGTGTTCTTAGTGATCATAGGTGGACTGACGATCGCGGCTGCTTTGATGGCCATGTTCCGAATGGTTCCGCTCAAGATGTTGCCGTTTGACAACAAAAATGAAGTGCTTGTTCTGGTCGACATGGACGAAGGGACATCTTTGGAGAAATGTGATGCGCTGGTAAGAGAACTGGAAAGTTCGATTGCAGAGATCGCTGAAGTGACGGACTATTCGAGTTACGTTGGAACGCCTGGCCCCATCGATTTCAATGGTATGGTCCGGCATTACTATCTGCGGACTGGCGATCATTTTGGCGAAATTCGAGTGAACTTGGTTGGAAAGAAAGAACGCCGTTTGCAAAGTCATGGAATTGCACTTCGCGAACGAATGCGATTAGAAGAAATTGCTGACCGATACGGTGCTTTGCTACGGATTGTTGAACTACCGCCTGGGCCACCGGTTCTCAGTTCGGTGGTTGCAGAAGTGTATGGTAGTCCGGAGATGGAGTATGACGAGCTCATGGATTCCGCTCAGGCAGTATCGCAACGATTAAAGCAAGAGCCCGGCATATTCGAAGTCGACGATAATCGCCAAGCGGACCAGACGAAATGGACATTTGTTGTCGACAAAGAGAAAGCTGCTTTATCGGGCATCTCGACCGAGGACATAGCGCGAACGATTGCAATCGCGATGGAGGGAGACGATACACAAGCTTTACGGATTCAAACCGAACGCAATCCGCTGGCGATTAAAATTCGATTGCCGCGTTCCGATCGATCGGACTTGCAGCAAATCGGGCTCATTCGTGTCAAAGGAACAGATGGGGCTTTGGTGCCGATCGTCGAGCTAGGCCAGTGGAAAAAGAGCTTTGTCAACCAGACCATCTACCACAAGAATTTATTGCCGGTCGTTTACGTAACGGCGGAGACTGTGGGACGTCCGCCGGCTGAATGCGTGCTGGATGTGCTGGCCGATCAATCGAGCATGAATGAATTGCAAGGCCGCGATCAGGTTATTGAAATCGGAAATGGCTTGGTCGAGAGTAAATCAGCGCGACCGATTGCTGGTCGAACATATTTTTCAAACGGTAGCGGTGTGGCGTGGGCGGTCCCTGACGCAGTGCAAGTTGCGTTTGCAGGCGAAGGAGAATGGAAGATCACGATCGACGTATTTCGTGATCTTGGTTTGGCATTTGCTGCCGCCATGTTAATGATCTATGTGATCTTGGTTGGTCAGACTGGATCGTTTCTTGTGCCGCTGGTCGTGATGATGGCAATACCGTTGACAATGTTAGGCGTTATGCCAGGCTTTTGGATGTTGAATCAGATAAGCGGCCAAGTCATCGACGGCTACGCGGACCCTGTTTACTTTACAGCAACGGCGATGATCGGCATGATTGCCTTGTCGGGAATTGTGACGCGCGATTCGATCATCTTGGTAGATTTCATCGACCAGACCGTCAAGAAAGGCCGGACGTTGATTGAAGCAATCCTAGAAAGCCGCGTAGTCCGGCTGCGACCCATTCTCTTGACCGCAGGTGCTGCGATGCTCTCAAGCATCCCCATCACCCTCGACCCCATCTTCTCCGGCCTAGGCTGGTCCCTAATCTTCGGCCTGATCGCCTCAACGATCTTCACGCTGTTCGTGATTCCCATTTCGTATTGGTTGCTCAAAGAATATTCGTGACGCGATGCATCATCTCGTCATCGCTAAAGGGAATCAGTCCCACGAGGCTTTCGTTTCCGTACCATGCTGGATTCCTTCCGCCAATTTTTCTGGCCAATCTACGCATGGCAGAAGTCTAACCTATCCCGCGCCCAGTTTTTGGGGTCCTCCACGGCATGCGATCGGCGGAACCGTTGAGTGGAAAGGCCCTGACAACTGGAAGTTTGCTTAGAGTGGAGCACCAGCATCGGATCCGGGACTCAGCTTCACTCGCGTCAAATAGAATCCAAAAGGCAATTTTGGATTTCTGAAAATGACGATGTTCGTCCGCCGACCTGCACTACATGCATTCTGGATTACCGGCATTTACTTGGTTTGGTTTTTGGCATCAATTGTATGTTCCGTAGCGGCCAGTCGTTATATTTCCAAATTACGACCGTACGATTCGGGAAAGAGATGTATGCTGTGACTGGTTAACAATTCTAAATTCGGCTAGCCTAGTCGGCTGTCGATCGATTGAGTCTCAATTAACTATCCTAAAGACATGAGGTTTTCGAAATGGCACTTAGTAAGCGTTGTATTGCCGAGTTCATCGGTACGTTTTGGCTGGTGTTTGGTGGGTGCGGCAGCGCGGTGTTGGCGGCGGCATTTCCAGATGTTGGCATCGGACTTCTTGGCGTGTCATTTGCTTTCGGGCTAACGGTACTGACGATGGCCTATGCCATTGGCCATATCTCCGGTTGCCATTTGAATCCTGCTGTTTCCATCGGCCTAGTGGCCGCTGGTCGATTCAAAGCAGCCGAACTGGTCCCCTATATTATTTCACAAGTCGTCGGAGGATTGGTCGGTGCAGGAGTCCTATATCTAGTTGCCTCCGGCAAAGTCGACTTCAAGCTTGCCGACGGTTTCGCTTCCAATGGCTATGGCCTGCACTCACCTGGCGGCTATTCCTTGCTGTCGTGTTTCGTCGCCGAGTTTGTCCTGACGTTCATGTTCTTGCTGATCATCCTCGGCGCGACAGACAAACGCGCACCGCAAGGCTTCGCGCCGATTGCAATTGGATTGGGCTTAACGTTAATACATTTGATCGGCATCCCGGTTACTAACCTCTCGGTCAATCCAGCGCGTTCGACAGGCCCTGCGATCTTTGTTGGCGGTTGGGCGCTGATGCAGTTGTGGCTGTTTTGGGTTGCCCCAATCGCCGGTGCAGCAGTCGCTGGCCTCGTACATCAGAAAGTTTTTGCAGTTGAAGACGCGAAGTAGCATCAACGGACCTCGATTTTGGATCGAAGCCAATTGATCGGGGCGTTATCTGATTTGAATGTGGTTACGACATGTGCTTCAACTAGCCACTGTCGTGCGTATCGCTACTCAGCCATCGGTGGTTCTCGTACTCGATTCGAATCATTCCTTCGAGTACCAGTTCGATTGAAAGCAAGAAGTGGCAGCGTTCGCCGAGTAGTGTCGAAGTTAAGATGATTTCGAACAGTATCGGTTTCCTGAAAGTAAGTCCCACTAGTCGAAAAGCGATCGCCCAAAGGGATCGAATCCGAAAAAGACGGCGGTTGTGCAATACTCTGCTCGGGAGCAAACGACTGCGGGTCCATAACCGGCTCAATAGACTGTCCCGATGAGTTACAGCAAAAGACGAAACCTTGAGGTTTTGTGAGCGGCAAGGCGCTAGCCGCCGGTGCTGACAGAATGCACAACCTGCGGCTAGCGCATTGCGGATCACTCAACTACACGTCCCTCACTTCTGACCACGCTCACTTCTGACCGTGCGGCGTATAATTCTATGGGTTGTTCAGGCGGTTTCAATTGAGGCAAAACACTATGCAGGCGGCAAGAATGAGAGAGGTCGGGGAATGAGAGGTTCAGAGTTCATTTTGGCCTGTCCAAGTAGCCTGAATACGGCAGTGTCTTACCCTCGTCTTTGCCAACGGTTTTTGTTTCCGCGCCGCGTGTCTCCTGAATGAGAAGGTCGAACGGGTCGCCGCTGAAACAGACCTCGGCGAAGAACGCGAAGACCGACGAGTTGTCATTCACAAACATGGGAGCCAACTTGCCAGCGGTGGTGGTGTAGCTGAAGCCGCCCAATACTTCGCTGCGACCGCCGCCGCGCGTTTCCAGAAGCGTGCCACCGCGTTCGGTCTTGTAGCCGAGGATCCACAGGTCGCTGGCGTCATTGACGAGGTGCGTGCCTTGGTTCTCGATGTTGAGTTGGCGTGCCCAGACCCGTTGTTTGCGGAGTTTGAGATCATGCGTGACGAAGTCTTCGAAAAAGATTTCTCCGCCCTCCGCCGCCGCCGTACTGGTGAGATCGCAATCCGATACGCTCCGCATCACCAACGTGCGGCGGCTGGCGATCTCCAGTCCACCGTGGATATTGGAAAAATGTTCGACGACGACCACCGGCGCGTCTCCATCAGCGAGGCGCAAGTCGGGGCGCAGTCCTTTGCCGTAATTGATCATTCCGCCCAAGCCCACCACGCGGCGCACCTTGCCCCGAATCGTGACGGCGGATCGCAGGTTGTAGGTGCCCGGCAGGAACACCGTGCTGGCTCCGGAGCTATCGCTGTCTGGATGGCCACTGACGAATCCATTATACCCATCGGATCGGCACCGAAGTCATCCACGTTCGCCCATGTCTTCGGGTCGCCCCAAGGGACATCAGGTGTCTCTTTCACCGGCAGTCGCAAGGAAAGAGTCGGCGACGGAAAAGGACTAATCGGCGATTGGCTGCAATATTCAGCGATGTTCGGTCCGAGGCTTCCGGGTTTATCCGCACCATGGATGCGGAACGCTGCAGCGAAGTCCGGCGTCGTCATGTCCGCAAGCGCGCGGCTGTAGCCGATGGTCTTTAGGTCACGAAGGAAAATCTGTCCGCCATTGAAGTTCCCGATCGCAGGCGCATTCGCAGCGGTGCCGCGACCAGTGAGAGCGGCGTCTAACAGTAGAAGTTTGCCGTAACTGCTGACAGCAGGCACGGTGTTGTCGCTGGAAAGACCCCGGATGCTGATAGCCTGCCCCTGATTCTGGAATCCGATCTCCCGCTGTCCGCGCAGCGTGATGTTTTCAAACGTCTGCCCGTTGACGGCGTGAGCCGTGACGATGCCGCGCTCGAAACCCACAACCTCGCAGTCCCGCACCAGCAGCGGCCCGTTCATATCGCGATAAGCGAGATCGAAACCAACCTGGCCACTGTCTTTTCCAGCGATGAAGCGACAATGGCGCACCGCCCCGCTGTTGTTAGAATAAAACTGGAGCGCCGTAGCCGCCGGATTATTTTTACCGACGTCAAAGGTTAGATTCTCCACATAATTGTGAAACCAATCCGCTGACCCAAAGCCTCCGCACGACATCATGGCTTGGGGCTTGGAAGATTCAGTGAAGACTCCATCTTTCAAAAGGATGACAGCTTTGTCGCGATTCTGCCCGCAAAGGAAGGTAAAGCCCCAGTTGTCCTTGCCATTCCATTTCTTCGGCCAGGTGAGTGTCCGAGTAATCAGATAAGTGCCGTTCGGAAAATAAAGCATCCGGTGCCGACCGACGTTCTCATTGATGGCGAGCTGCAATGCCTCTGTAACATCGGTCACGCCATCGCCTTTGGCATGATAGGGCGGCTTCGTGACATCGAGCACGAAGGGAGTTGCTGGATAGAGCCGGTCAGGGCGCGACGAAACGTCGTTGACCGACCAAGCAGTGCCTGCGATGCAGACCGCAAAGGCCGTGATGCAAACTAGGACTCGACTGAGCTTCATGATAGGCACTGCTGGATTGAGGTTATTGCCGCGTTTGACGCACGGCAGTGTTTTCCTTAAATAGTTTAGCGTTGAAGGTAGTGTTTCATGGTCTTATTTTCAAAGATTTGACTTGCGCCTTTGCTGGTTCGTACGGCCAGGATTGAAACCAATTACTGATGACAATGCTTCTGAATCCGCAATACCGCCGCGTATTTAGTATTTATTTGAAGAACCGAAAACTCTTCTTTGCCCATTTTGCAATGAAACCTCGAGCGGTTTTCCAAAACTCAATTTGATTAAGGAATTGTCCCGAATTAACTTCCCGAATAATGAAACTTGATCGTAATGTCGATCCAGGGCACCGAGTTGCACGTCATTCCCGCGCAGGCGGGAATCCAGGGTCAATTGCGCTGGATTCCCGCCTGCGCGGGAATGACA
>JANMGV010000113.1:0-71924 GCA_031374825.1 Pirellulaceae bacterium | reverse complement strand
TTGGCGCGAGGCTTGCTCATAAACACAACTCAGCAATAATGGCAGATTCGTAGCGAACCTACCTCGCATGCGCAATTACTATGCCAAAACTCACGATTCGAAAACAATTCTCCAAAGTCAGCGGCATTGGGCTAGCGCCTTGCCGCTCACAAGGAGGATCAACGTCTGCGGAGTTATCGAAAAGGAGACCCCATGATTATTACCCTTAAAACAACACTCGTTCGCGGCATGTATTGCGAAGGTGACTGGTCGGCGAACATCGAGCTGGACGAATCAGCCACGCTCGAAGACCTTCACCATGCCATTCAAGACGCGGTCGATTTTGGAAACGATCATCTCTACTGCTTCTTCTTATCGAGGACGGACAGGAGCCGGGATCGAGAGTATTTTGACGACGAGAACGGGCTGATCTTCAGCAAGTCGCTCAAGGACTTGTTTCCGCTGCCAGCAAAACAATGCTTGTTCTATCTCTTCGATTGGGGGGATGAGTGGGTCTTCAAAATCTCGAAGAGCAGGAAGCGCCCTCACGAGCCTGCGAACGGCGTGAAGTACCCCAAAGTCGAGAGCGAATCGGGAGTCAAGCCAGTACAGTATCCCGGTTATGAGGATGACGACGAATGATTCTCACCATTGAGTTGCTGCAAGAACGCCGGACCGCTCTTATCTCCGCCGTCGTCACTGGTAAGGCAGATGTTCGAGAGATTACATTGCTGGAGGTCGTCGCTTGAAACCCTACGTTCCGAATAAACTTCCGTTTGAAGGTCTTGACATCGATCGATTGATCCGCAAAGTCGGACCAGCTAATGCTTCGATTGCGCGCTACGATGGCTTATTGCAAAGCGTTGTCAATCCGTCGGTGATGCTGTCTCCACTTACACAACGTGAAGCAGTTTTATCGTCAAAGATCGAGGGGACGCAAGCGACGGTGGATGAAGTGCTTGAGTTCGAAGCCGGTATCGAATTCGATCTGGAAAAGACGAATGACATTCAAGAAATTGTCAACTTTCGAAAGGCACTGCGTCTTTCATCAGAAGCCATCGAGAAAGGCCCGATTGATCTTTTACTGATACTTCAGATGCACAACGTGCTGATGGACAGCGTCCGTGGATCGCTCAAATCACCCGGTAGGTTCAGAACCGAACAGAATTGGATTGGAACCGATGGTTCTGCGATGGCGAACGCCAAGTTCGTTCCTCCATCGCCTGAGGGATTACTTGATCATTTGAAGGCGTTTGAAACCTACATGGCGGGAACGGATATCGATCAGTTGATCCAAGCGGCTGTTGTGCACGCTCAGTTCGAAATCTTGCATCCGTTCGCAGACGGAAATGGTCGAATCGGCCGCGCGTCGCGTTTGCTTTGAACTGATCTCTGACGACCTCTGGTTTCTTATCCGCCATCACCGCGAGATGCATATGGTTGGATCGAGCATTCACAGCATGCAAAATCCATCGACGAATCTCGGCGTGCTTGCGGCACACGGCTTCGACCTTGTCTCGCTGAGCTTCGTTCAAAAGGACCGGGTTTTCGGTCATTCGATTGCGACACCATGCTTCCAAAAGTGGTTGCGGAGGCTGATCACCCTTCTTCGACTTTCGCCATCCACGGGCATCTCCAGGCAACCAAGTTCCATAAGTCGTCCAGGTGATAAAGTAGGTGAGGAAGTCATTCATCTGTCTGCTCCCAACTGAGCGGCAATACCTCTTCCCAGGGCTTCGAGCCGAAACGAATCTTCGAACGGGCCTGGAAGGGATCATTGCGAGATCGGGGGTAAAACAATGGCCGAAGCTTTGGCAGAATCTCAGGGCTTCCGGATCGACAGACTTCGCCCGATCGCTTCCAAGCCATATTGCTGCCGCAATTTGTGGGCATACGGAGCAGATCGCCCAGGAACATTATTGGACGGTAACGGATGGCGATCTCGATTCCGCGATCGAATCCCTGTCGCCCAAGTTAGCCCAAAAGTTAGCCCACAACCCTGTCTCGAAGAGTCTTAAAGCTTCCCTTAGTGGCTCAAGCGACGAAGGCGACGAAACAGAAAAAGCCCAGGTTTCCCTAGGCTTTGACGCTATTTTGCAGCTTATGTCTGCCGCTGGCTTTGCCATAACAATGGGCGATGAGGGACTCGAACCCCCGACCCTCTCGGTGTAAACGAGATGCTCTAACCAACTGAGCTAATCGCCCTGCGACAGACTTGATTGGGGATCAAATCTGTATTGTGTTCTATTTGGGACGCATTGAATTGAATCGGGTTCGCTGAAACCCTGGCTGTGTTCAAATGTCTTAAAATTTGAACAGAACATTGGTGTTCTGTTACACAAGCAATCCAAGCATCAAGCTTTATAGGGACGGTGTCAAACGGCCACGGCGAAGGCGTCTTTGGGCTCGCAGGTGGTTGCGACGCTTAATTTCGCTGGGTTTTTCATAAAACTCCCGACGACGCATCTCTTTTTTCAAACCGCTTCGCTCGACAAGCTTCCTGAAACGACGTACTGCCTCTTGAATGGTTTCCCGGTCACGGACCAACAATCTGACCATGCATGCCTCCAAAAAGGTATTGAAATACACTCAAAAACGAAAACCACGCGTCAACTGGGCGCGCGACAAAAATAATACAACCCGATTTTGGGAAGTCCCGTAGTTTAACGGCGGTATCTGTTTAGGTCCAGGGCGTCTTGCGATTCTTCTAGCATTATTATCGCCCCGCCAATCCGCTTTTTCGTGGCGTATTTCCTGTTTTACTCAATAATTCGGGCGGATTTTGTGAACAACAGGACCCAGTGGCCGACGTGTTTACCTTGGCCCAATCCAACCGGACATCCGTGCGTTTCCAAAATACTGACAATCCGTGGTTTCCGAACTTTGAAGTGCAACATCCGCCTCAGCTTTTATTTTCTTCAAAACGATCATTATGTCCGCTGATTGACCACGCTGGCTCTGCATGGTCCAGGGCTTCGCGAAGATTATTACAACGGCCATTTCACGCTTTCGTGAGTCATCCCCCACTTCGCTTTTAGGTTCACACTCGGACGATGCATGAATGCTAGCACTGCAAAGACTGACTTTGACGTTAGGTTTCGTATCTTGCGTAGATTCGCTGACACGAACTTTTTTGGCAATCGTGAAAAGGTACAGCGGGAATGGTCGATGGAAAAGTTAGTCGGGACGTTTTCATCGGTGCGTTTTGAGGTCGCCGTCGAAATATGTCTCTCGCTGCGTCCCGACGCGTTTTCTTTTGGCTTAGTTCCTTTCCTGAAAGTTCCGCTCGTGCACGTAACTGGCACTTCTGCTTCGACCGCGACCGAAAGGGCGATTGCTCTGTTGGAGTTGATCGATGATCGACACGACGAACTGCTGGAGCGAGTCGATGAACTGTCAGCGCGCGTCGACCAAGTTTTGGCAGAGTTTGGGACCAAGAAAAACGCACCAGCACCTATTGTCAATTCGGTGGAATCACTTGCCGAAGACATCGTCGAAAAGATGCCTTCCGACGAGTAGAAGTAGCGTCAAGCGTTTCAGAAAGTGAACCGTCGCGATTTGTCTGTGTGTTTGACAGTCGTTTTTAAATATCCTGTTCGTCGGCGCCTGGGTCTAAGTGACCGGACTTGTTGATCGCGCGGAACAAACGAAGGCTGATCAAGAAACTGACAACGAACCCAGTTAAGCCTAGCAGAGAAACGTCTTTCATTCCCATCGGCCCCGGTTGCAAGAAGAGCAGGGGTGGTACTTTGTAGGCGAGCAGAACCGACGAGCCAAGAAACAGCGAGCTGGTCAAAATCCCCATGACCAACCGATTGATGGACGGGCTCAATCCTCGATGCGACAGATGCACGTCGAGTCGGCCATCTCCCACGATTTCCAGCAAGCTACTGATTTGCGTCGGCAGCCTTTCTACAAAACTTTCCAACTCGACATAGATTCTTCTCAACCGTTTGGCTTGGCGAACGGGTGACAGTCGACGGAACCGGATTTTGCGGAAAAACGGTTGCAGGGTTTCGATCAAACTGAAATGCGGGTTGAGCTGGTGCAGGACTCCTTCAAGCGTTATCAAGGTCTTGATCAGCAAAGCGGTTTGCGATGGCAGCACGATGCGATGACTATGCATAATGTCCGTCATGTCGTTGAGTGCGCCGCCTAAGTCAAAACTGTCGAGAGGCTGGTAGCCGTAGTTGGCAATCAGATCGGCAACGTCGTTGCTTAATTGGCTTTCATCAAGCTTGGCAGGTGCTTTTCCAACGCGTTTGACTAAGCTCGTCAACAACGCGGCATCGCGTGTTGCGACCGCCATCAGCATTTCTTCGACAGATGCGCGGAGTCGATCGTCGAGTCGACCCACCATTCCAAAATCGATGAGGGCGAGGCTGTTGTCGTCGCGCACCAAAACGTTTCCCGGATGGGGATCGGCATGGTACACACCCAATCGAAAGATCATTTCGATGTAGAGCTCGGCAGTGCGTTTGGCAAGAGCTTGAGACGTTTCCAACCGACTGGGGTTGCTGCTGACTTCAGAAATCGAACATCCGTCTACACGCTCCATTGTCAAGACAGCTTTGGTTGACAATTTTGGAAAAGGGGTGGGGACATGAATCCCGTGAAAGTTCTTGAGCTCGCGGCAAAAAAGCTGGAGATTCTGCAGTTCTCGATTGAAATTCAACTCGCGGCGGAGTGTCCTCGATAATTGCTCTACTAGAGCCTTGGGCTGCCAAGCTGCGATTTCAGGAATTCGCTCGGACAGTGTCGCCAGTCCGGCTAGAACGTCTAGGTCTTCATGAATAGTTTTCTCGATGTCGGCATGCTGGACCTTGATAACAACGCGAGTTCCGTCGTGCAGGACGGCCGCGTGAACTTGGCCAATCGATGCCGAAGCCATGGGTTGTTCGTCGAACGACTGAAACAGTTGCGAGATAGGTTGTTTGAGTTCATGTTCGATCGTGGCGCGGATTTTCTCGGGTGGATCCGCAGGAACATTCGACTGAAGCTGCTGCAGTTCGCTGGCCAATTTCGAACCCACCAAATCCGGGCGAAGCGACAGGATTTGCCCGAACTTGATGAACGTCGGCCCCAAATCAGTCAACGTCATACGGATTCGCGACTCGCGAGAATAGCTTGCCAGCGGCACGCCGTTTTCGTCTTTGATCCAGTCCCTTATGAAGTCGACTTTCAAATTGCTGAGCCAATCGGCCAAACCGTAGCGTCGCAATACGACGATGATCTCCTGCCATCGCCGGACGTTTCGATAAAGTTGTGGGATCGCCGATAGTTTCATGACGGTCAGAACGTCTTGCCGGTGGTAATTTTGGTGGACTAAAACTTGGGAATTCGTTAGTCACCCGAGTACTTTAAATGGACCTTGGAATCGAAATACCTGATATCGATTCGTACAGATTTCCCAAGCTTGAAAGTTTACAACAACGTGAAGCTTTTGGGTTGAAATTTTCAGCCAAGCCATGTGGAAATGAATTGAAACAGCGAAATGGTTTTGATTCGTTGCGAATTGCTAACCAATGTCGCGCCAATTCGTTCTATTGCTGATTAAGAGATTGCAATCGCACGACGATTCACGTGTGGTTGCCAGCATTAGAAAGATTACACCCTGTAATAGCTTTAACAGGGTGTACGGCACTTTGTTAATTGTCGCGAAGACTTACTTCGCAAAAATTACTTGGTATCCAAACCCAAGCTTGCCAACCAGTTGCGTTTCTTGACGCCCGGCGTATTTGAGTCCGCTTCGGCAGTCTGGTTTTTCAAAGCTTGTTGGCGTTCTTCGACAAGTTGTCGATCTCGGGCCAGGCGAGCGCGTTCTAGCGAAAGATCGATTTCCGCTTTACGGAGCTTGTCATCCAATTCAGCTTGAATGGTCCGCAGTCGACCGCGTTCCTGCTGGATAATTTCGTCTGCATCCAGCACCTTAGACCGTTCCGCTTCCATACTGACGCCTGCGGAAATGGTGTTCGATTGCGAGGCAAGTAATTTCTTAAGTTCTTCGATTTCGCGATCGCGACGTTCGATTTCGATTTGACTCGATTGAATCAAATGAGCTAGAGCATCAGGATCGGAAACACCGTGATCTTGCGATTCGTTGCCATTCGTCTCCCCATCGAGTTCGATCATCAACAATTTTTTACGATCGTCCCAGGACATGTTGTCAGGGGATGAAGACGTTGGTGTTATACGACGCGATTCAGAGGACATCGCGCTAATTTGATTTCGCAAATGGCGGTTTTCTTGAGAAAGTTCATCGGTGCTCTGCTCCGACGATTGTAGAGCATTTTCCAATTGCCGAATGCGGTGCTCGAAGTCTTCGCTGGCGGCAGAATTTTGGACGTTTTCTGCAATGGAAAGTATTTCTTGATGCAGTCGATCGATTTCGCCGACTAATTGCAATTCTCTTGCTTGCCAGCCTGTTGGATCGGATTGCGACTCACCATTCGTTGTGGCCGGTGGTTGGGCCTGGAATGCGGCTAGTTGGCTCTTGATTTCGGATTGCTCAAACAGCATTTGCTCGAACAGAGATGTGAGGTTTTCCAAAGCTCGAACCGTTGCACGGTCGCTCCGAAGTCTACGTCGTTTGGCTTTGGGACGAATTGTCCGCTCGCCCACCGACGTTGCATCATGGGGTGCATCGATTTGAATTGAGATGTTTTCAGTTGTCGGCGATTGTTCGGACACGAGCATGGGTCGACTTAAAGGTGGACAATTGAACTTGGGCAAAACAGAAATGCGTCTGAATGATAGATAGGCCCTGAAAATGTGCTTGGCAAGCAATTTTTGACGCCAATCGTCATGTCCGGTCCAATTCGGTAGTTTTTACACCTTGGATTAGGCGTGCGAGCCGCATTATGAGGATTGAATCGAATATTATGTCCAATAAGCCCATGCAAGGAAGCACAGGAATTCGTTACAATGTTGGCAACTTTTTGAGTCGTGGATTGGTTGTTGCAACCCAACACCAAGCACTCGAACATCCCCTAAGAGGCCAAATGCGTGGTAGAGCGACCGAATGCCGAGCGACAAAGTGCAGCGCCGAATACTGACGAGGCTAAGACCTTCGAAGAGGCTTTCCGTGAATTGGAAAGCGGCGTTCGAAATCTTGAGAAAGGCAATTTAGGGCTTGAAGAGTCACTAGCGGAATATGAAGGTGCGATTGCTCGACTCAGATACTGCATGAAACAACTAGAACAAGCTCGGCGTCGTGTTGGATTGCTGCAAGGCGTTTCGGACTCGGGTGCCGCCGAAACAATCCCCTTTGACGATGAATCTCTCGATTTGGACGAAAAGCAAAACTCCCGAAGCCGGCGTCGTACGTCAAGTTCGGCCAGCGAGGGCTCGAAATCCAAGCGTGCTACGGATGTTGACTAAACTGGAATAGTATCAGAACCCATTGCCTATTAGCTTTCTTTATCCTTCAACTACGTTTTTAACAACTTACAACAAAGCATGGGTCGCACGTTCACTCGCAAAAAACGATTCATCTCACAGGTTCCAACTTTTCCAATCACGCTACCCGACGACCGCTTTCGCGGACGGCACTTTGAAGAAAGTTCTGACTATGCAAATTTCCGCGGATGGCTGGGAAACGATTGCAGAAAAATGGAATGGGATCCGTTTGCTTGTCGACATGCAGTTGGAAAAGTATGTTCGCAAACTTTCCAACGACTGTCCAAATCAATTGCGGGATGCGATTGGTTACTCATTGCTGTCCAGCGGCAAACGGTTGCGGCCACTTTTGGCTCTTTTGGCTGCGGAGTCGATCGTCGGTGATTATCGCGTGGCCTTGCCTGCTGCCTGTGCGGTCGAAATGATCCATTGCTATTCTTTGATTCATGACGATTTACCAGCCATGGACGATGACGACTTACGGCGAGGGTTGCCGACGTGCCATAAAAAATTTGACGAGGCCACGGCGATTTTGGCTGGCGATGCCTTACAGGCTATGGCGTTTGAAATTCTGTGCCAAGAAGTCCGGCCTGCCGACCGCGCCGTGATGGCCTGCGGTTTGCTTGCCAAAGCTGCAGGACCAGAGGCTTTGGTAGGCGGACAGATGGATGACTTGTTGGCCGAAAAATCCGGAGGCGACCACATGTTACTCCAGGCTATCCACCGCCGAAAAACTGGAAGTATGATAAGTGTATCGGTTCAGCTTGGGGGGGTGATGGCTGGCGCTAACATGCAGCAGCTTCAATCGCTTCAGCAATATGGCGATAACATCGGTTTGGCCTTTCAAATTGTTGACGATCTGCTTGATGTCGAAGGTTCTGTTGCCGCTGTAGGTAAAAGAACGGGCAAAGATCAATCACGTGGCAAGTTGACTTATCCGGGGATTTACGGTTTAGAAGCTAGCCGGACGGGTGCTTCGGAGCTTATCGACTCTGCTATTCGCCAAGTCGACTCGAACGATCTCCATCCGGAAGGGTTAGTGAACTTGGCGCGATACGTGTTAAATAGGAGCCATTAAAACATGCACGAAATGCTCTCTCGACTAGAATCGGCACATGATCTTCAAGGCATGTCGATTGCAGAACTCGAAAAATTATCGGCCGAGATACGCGACGTTTTGTGCAACTTGCTTGCAACGAGAACGGCCCATTTCGCATCCAATCTTGGAGTCGTCGAGTTGTGCGTGGCTCTGCATAGCGTTTTCGATTTCCGTTCGGACAGATTGATCTGGGACACAGGTCATCAGATTTACCCACACAAATTGGTGACAGGGCGCTATCACGAGTTTTCCACGATTCGCGAACGCGGTGGGTTGATGGGTTACCCGAACCCCGCGGAGAGCGACTACGACTTGTTCATGACCGGCCACGCAGGCTGCAGTGTTTCCACAGCCCTCGGCTTGAAGAGTGGCGATGATCTACAACACGATTTGGACCGCAAAAGCGTCGCCGTGATCGGAGACGGGGCGTTTCCTTCGGGAATCGTCTTCGAAGCCATGAACAATGCAGGCGAGCTCAACAAAGATCTAATCGTTATCTTGAACGACAACAAAATGTCCATTTGCCCCCGCGTCGGTGCAGTGGCTCGATATTTGGATCGTTTGCGGACCAACCCGTTTTACACAGGACTCAAGAGCGAAGTCGTCAAAATGCTCAACCGGTTGCCTTTGTTCGGTGACCCTGCAGAGAAGCTGTTGGCCCAGATGAAGGAAGGCGTCAAAGCAGGTCTGGTGGGCGGCATGCTATTCGAAGAATTCGGATTCCGATACGTTGGTCCGATCGACGGACACGATCTATCGGTGCTGCGAAAATATTTGCAAATGATCAAGGATCAAAAAGGTCCGATCTTGTTGCATGTGGTCACGGAAAAAGGCCACGGATATCAACCGGCAGCAAAAGATCCCGTCTATTTCCACACGCCGCCAGCTTTCCAGGATGAAAATGGCACACCGAAAATGCTCTCAGGAAGTGGTAAGCCTGCGTTTACCAACTACGCCCGCGATGCAATCATTCGCCAGATGCGAGAAAATGATCGAGTGACAGTGATGACCGCTGCGATGTGCCAAGGGAATAAATTGGAACCCATTCGCGATGAGTTTCCGGACCGATTCTTTGACGTTGGCATTTGCGAGTCGCACGCGGTGGCGTTTGCTGCCGGCCATGCAAAGGTGGGATTGCGACCTATCGTGGCGATTTATAGTACTTTTCTACAGAGAAGCTACGATCAGATTTTCCAAGAAGTCGCATTGCAAAATCTGCCTGTGATTTTCATGATGGATCGCGCTGGGTTGGCAGGACCTGATGGACCGACGCATCACGGTGTATTTGACATCGGATACATGCGGGTCTTTCCGAACATTGTCATCATGGCACCGGGCGACGCATCAGAAGTAGACCCCATGTTGGACTTTGCGATTAAGCACTCAGGCCCCGTGGCGATTCGATATCCAAAAGCGAATGCGATTCGCTTTGAACGCATCGAAAAGAAATTCGAGCTTGGCAAGTCCGAAGTTGTTCGATGGGGAAACGACGGCGCTATCATCGCTTGCGGGCCCATGTTAGAACAATCGATCCATGCTGCCGATAAGCTGGCTGAAGAAGGACTGGATGTTACCGTCGTCAACGCTCGTTTCATCAAACCGCTCGACACGGAACTTCTCGGTCGACTGTTCAGCGAATCGCGATTCATTGTGACAGTAGAAGAAGGCGCGGGAATGGGTGGATTCGGCAGCGCCGTCTTAGAAGAAGCTTGTCGGCACGGATGGGATACTCGCTCGATGCGTGCCCTGTCATTACCCGACCGATTCATTGAGCACGGCGACCGAAATGAACTATTGGCCGAATTGGGTTTGGACAGCAATGGCATCGCACAAACATGTCGCGAACTAGCCGCACGTTTTGAAACTCCAGCGTCTGTACGAAACTAACTGTCAGAATAGAACACTCCAGACTCAAGTCACTGCCGATTTATGAAGAGTATTCGGTTCTGCCGGTTGGTTTTTATTGCTAATGCTCGGCAGGCATGCTAGGCTCGGATGGAGACGAATTTCCGCTACCATCCATCCCGATCCGAAAGGTAACTGCGGATGTCTGAATCATCCAACAGTCACGTGATTGCCTCGACCAACTCCGAACGCGACTCATTTCGTCGGCCACGCGTTGTTGTTCTGGCTGGTGCGAATCGCGCGACGGTACACCAAGAATTGCTTCGGTTGCGACCCACGATCGAAGCGCATTGCGACTTGCTGGCGGTCGACGAGGATTTTACTTATCGATTTTCTGGGCAACCCATCGATCTCGTCGTCGTCCTCGGTGGGGACGGGTCCATTCTTCAGGCCGCACGGCAAATGGGACATTTCCAGCACCCTGTGCTGGGCGTCAACTTGGGCCGTTTGGGATTTCTTGCCGCATTATCGCCCGAACAGTTTATCGATTGCTGGCCAAGCGTCTGTCGCGGGGCGTTTGCTATCACTCACCATCTGATGTTGCAGTGCATGGTTTTTCAAAATGGACAAATGATCAAATCCCAAATCGGACTTAATGAAATGGCCGTGCTCGGAGGCCCGCCGTATTCGATGTTGCAGATTGATCTTTACGTGGATTCGGAATTAGCTACTACTTACAGTTGTGACGGATTGATTATCAGTACACCAATTGGATCGACGGCTCACAATTTATCTGCAGGCGGACCGATTCTACGCAAAAACTTGCAGGCGTTTGTGATTAGCCCCATCAGTCCCCACACACTGACTATGCGACCGGTGGTCGATACGGCAGATCGTGTGTTCGAATTGGTTATGAGAGAAAAACATCCGTCCACAAGCGTGGTCGTCGACGGACGAGTATTGTGCCCTTTGCAACCCAACCTACGGGTTCGAGTTGTTCGAGCTCAGGAATCGTTCCAATTGGTCAATGTGCCAGGCATCAGTGACTATGTTACTTTGCGCGACAAACTTGGCTGGAGTGGCAGCCCACGCGGGATCAAACATCCATAAAGATTTAGTTTCGAAACAACACGTTGTCACGCAGGGAGGCGGACATGAACACTTTTCATTCGCATTTTACAATTGCCTTTCTTGTAGCTGGGATAATGCTCTCTGCGCCTTGTCGCCAGGCCATCGCTCAATCGTCGGAACCGACGAAGAACTCGCAAGACAAATCCGATGTCGAGGAAGTACTGCTGCGTTACAAACTATCACCCGGACAAATCGTGTCCAGCGAAGTAACGCACTTGGCAAAAACAGATACTCGTATTGAGAAAACCGAGCAAAGCTCGCAATCACGCACGATCAGCAAAAAGCTCTGGGAGGTTTCCAAAGTCGAACCGAACGGCGATGCAACGTTTGTATTTCGAGTTGTCCAAGTTGATATGTCGCAACAAATTGGTGATGCCGAAGAGATTCGTTTCAACTCGGAAACCGACATAGATCCACCCGAGATCTACAAAAACGTCGCCGACAGCCTGCACAAGCCAATCGCGACCGTCACAATTAACTCACGCGGCGTCGTAGTAAAGCGTGACGACAAAGGTTCTGCCAGTACTCTAGGCATGGGCGATGTCACGATTACTTTTCCCGAAAAAGCAATCAAGCCAGAAGCAGAGTGGGATGTCCCTCGTGAAATTCGGGTTAGGCTCGAAGACGGAGGCAGCAAGATCATCAAGATTCGCGAAGTCTATCGACTTGAAAAGATTCGCGCCGGCGTAGCCACGATTTCCGTTCGATCCGAACCTCTGACCCCTTACGAAGATCCCAGCATCGAAGCCCAAGTCGTTCAGCAAATGAGCAACGGCACAATCAAGTTCGATGTTGACGCAGGCCAGTTGATTTCGAAAGAGTTGCAATGGAACGAATCCATCGTGGGCTTCAGTGGCCCCGGTAGCATGATGACCTACAGCGCCCGCTACACGGAAGAAGTTCAGGCTTCCAAAACAACCGCCGCCGCCCCTAATCGCAAAGTGGGAACGGTGAATCAACGGCGTTAGGTTATTGCAGGAAAGTGGATAGGAATCGCCAAAATCTCCTTGCCTATTTCCAGGGAATTTGGCTGAACGCAAGCGAATCGATACCATCCCACACGGGCTCGAGAGTAACCGCCGGGCCCGCGTTGCTGAACTCCTTGTGAAATACTCACGAACTTAACCAATCTAAGACGTCTGCCAAGCGTCATGCTTTTGGTCGATCCGTTTTAGTTTGCCAAGTAATCCCAAAGTCGGCTACTTGCTCGGATGCCTCGGTAGAAATCGGCAACGCAGAATTTTTCATTGGGGCTGTGAGCGCCGTCGTCATCGAGGCCCCAACCGATGAGCAATACGTCTGCTTTGGTAGCGGCGACCATTTGCGAAACGATCGGTATCGAACCACCTTCACGAATCAAAACAACTTCCTTTCCGAAACTTTCGGAAACGGCTTTTTGCGCGGCTGCCATGAATCTGCTCTTTGGGTCGACCACGACACCAGTGCCGCCGTGCAAATCGATAACTTCGACGCGAACGCCCGGCGGAGTGTGCGTCGCAATGAATTCTCGCAACTGCTGCGCGACTGTGGCCGGCTCTTGATTGGGTACCAAACGAAAACTGATCTTCGCACCTGCCCATGCTGGGATAATCGTCTTGCTGCCTTCGCCTTGATAACCCCCGAACAAACCGTGGACTTCGAACGTGGGTCGAGCCCATCTACGTTCCAAGTTGGTATATCCGACTTCGCCCGTAAGTTGGCTAACGCCAAGTTGCTTGGCAAGACTTTCATCGGAAAAGTTCAAACTTGCCCACATGTCCCGTTCGCTTTGTTCAAGCGGTTTAACCGAGTCATAAAAACGTGGTAATTGGACGCGGCCGTCTGGCGCTTTCATTTCGGTAAGGATTCTCGCCAAGGCCAAGCATGGGTTGGTGACGGAACCACCGAAACTACCGGAATGCAAATCTTGTTTTGGCCCGTACACGCGTAGCTCAAAATAGGCGATGCCACGTAGTCCATAAGTGATCGCAGGTTGACCGGCGGCATATTGCGAACCGTCACTGATCACAATGACGTCACTTGCCAATTTATCGACAATCGAACTCAAAGTGTCAGAGAGGACTTTGCTGCCATTTTCTTCTTCGCCTTCGATCAAAAATTTAACTTGCAGGGGAAGCTTCTGTTGTGTGGCAGCCCAAGCTGCGATGCTGACTACATGCGTCAGCACTTGTCCTTTGTCGTCCGTCGCCCCTCTCGCGTAAATATTCCCCTCTCGAAGCTGCGGTTCGAAAGCTGGCGTCTTCCACAATTCGACGGGGTCGGCTGGCTGAACATCATAATGACCGTAAACCAAAACCACAGGTTTTCCAGGAACAGGAGCTGTTTCGGCGTAAACCAGAGGCGGCCCGTTGCCAGGTATTAGTTCCGTTTTTAGGCCAGCATTGGCCAATTTGGAACGCACCCATTCGGCCGCACGCTGCATATCGGGCTTGTGTTTTGGATCGGCACTGACGCTTGGAATTCGAAGCAACTCGAACAATTCGTCCAGTTGACTTTGCCGATTATTCTCAAGGTAACGATCGATAGCTACAAAATCTGCCATAGTAAATCTCGAAGGAATAGGATTTTCTGCTTGTCAAACACCCACTGCTGAGCGTTACAATATAATCCTGTTGTTCCGATCGTGAGAGTCCGCCAAGAGCTGATAAGTTTTCCAAACGTGCTCGACAATCGGAATATGCAACAAGGGTTCGATTCATGCCTGGTGCTTTTTATGTCAGATGCGCCGGTGGGTTGTTTTGTTTTGACTTTAGGAGTGGTCAAAAATGTCAGACTCAGCAACGGGTGTATTAGAAGTTGTCAAACAACGCCAAGATCAAAAGCCAAAGCGGCAACCGCGCTATCACGTAATTTTGTGGGACGACCCTGAGCACACCTACGAATACGTAATTCGCATGATGCAGCAGTTGTTCGGTGCTACCGCTGAACGAGCTTTCCAAGTTGCAAAGGAAGTAGATTCCAGCGGTCGCGTAATCTGCTTGACGACGACTCGCGAACACGCCGAACTCAAACGAGACCAAATCCACGCCTTCGGCAAAGACCCCCTAAGCCGTGTCTCGAGGGGCAGCATGTGGTCGTCGATCGAACCGGAGATTTCCGGCTAGACCGACTTACGAATGAATGCTCTCATCAAGACAGTCACTCTGGGCTGCAAAGTAAACCAATACGAAACCGAATTCGTGCGCCAAGCGATGCATCGAGTCGGTTATCGCGATGCTGGCGATGAGCAGACTGCGGATGTATGCGTTGTGAATACGTGTACGGTGACAGCCGAAGGCGACAGCAAGAGCCGCCAGATTATTCGGCGATTACATCGCGAGAATCCCGATGCACAAATTGTCGTGATGGGCTGCTACGCAACACGAGCAAGTGATGAAGTCGCACGTTTGCCCGGTGTTACCGAAGTCATTCGCGACAAGAGAGAGCTGCCGGACTTTCTCGGTCGATTCGGGGTCATCGACTTGCCCAACGGACTGACCGAGTATTCTCGACGGCATCGCGCTTACATCAAAGTCCAAGATGGTTGCGCGCTTCGATGCACTTACTGCATTATTCCCTACGTTCGCCCCAATCTTATCAGTCGGCCGGTAGAGCACATTGTCGATGAAACGCAGCGACTCGTTGAACAAGGCTTTCGCGAAATCATTTTGACGGGAATCCATCTTGGCCATTACGGCCTAGATTGGAATCGCAATCGCAAGCCAGACGAATGGGTCCAACTCACTGATCTCGTGGACAGTTTGGCACGATTGCCCGGTAAGTTCCGCGTCCGCTTGTCGAGCATAGAGGCTACCGAAGCCCCTCGCAGATTAATCGATGCCGTTACCGCGAACGCCGATCGGATTGCTCCCCATTTTCATTTGTGTTTGCAAAGTGGTAGCGATTCGGTACTTCGGCGTATGCGACGCCGCTGGTCAACCAAATTATTTGTTGATCGCTGTGACTTGATTCGTCAAAAGATATCTAAGCCAGCCATAACAACAGACGTCATTGTCGGGTTTCCCGGGGAGACCGATACGGAATTTGAAGAGACGATGAAAACTTGCCGCGATGCCGGATTTTCCAAGATGCACATCTTTCCGTTTTCCGCGCGCCGCGGCACGGAGGCGGCAGAGTATCCAGATCAAGTCGCTCCAGACGTAAAACTTGAACGGGTAAAGCGCCTGACTGTGCTCGAACAAGAGCTTCAAAAGCAGTATTTTGAATCGCTCATGGGCGAAACGCTCGAAGAGTTGGTTGAGTCCCGCAAACACGATGGTGACGCAGGCGATGCACAAGATTGGCAAGGGACGAGTTGTCGCTACGCCAATGTCGTTTTCCGCGATTCTGGAGAATGGGAATACGAGCTAGTTCCTGTCAAAGCAACTTCGGTTGAACGCTCACCCGAAGGAAACTGGCGCGTTCGCGGCGTTCGTCAGTGACGATGATTACTTGGATCGCGGTCATGATGCATTTGGTCAAGATGCACGTGAATGTCTTTTCTCGCTTGAAAAAAATCTCCCCAATCCTCGTCCGAAATTCGGCAGTCGTCCAAATAGAACGATTGGAGATTCTTCATTTTCGCAATGTCACGTAGTGACTGGCCCGTCAATTCCGGGCCAATCAAATGAAGGGACTGGAGTGACTCGATCTCGCTAATGGCCGCGACGCAAGCATCGTCAATTCTGCTTCCACCTATGCGTAAGTGCGTCAGCGAGGTTAAGCCCGCCAATGCAGACGTGCCAGCGATACCGAATTCGCATTGCGGCACGTTCATGATTTTTAAGTTCTTTTGTGTCGCCGCAATTCGCTTTGCAGCGTCATCGGTCAAAGGACTTGCTCTCAATCGCAAATGCGTCAAATCGACTTGATCGATAAAGCGAAACAGATCTTCGTCGCGGACAATCCCGCCATCGAGTACCAATTCACGCAGATTGGGCAATGACTTTAGTTCGTCAAATAGATTTGGCGAAGTGAGTGGATGGGTGGTCCGAATCGAATCTGAGGCTCCATCGCGCACTTTGCGAATCTGGTCCCCAAAATCCTTCTCGTCGAGTTGAGAAGCTGACGAGGTGACCGTTTTCGCTTCCCGTGGTTGCTCTTCAAACTTTTTCGACTGGCAGCCTAAAACCGAAGTAATCATTAGAACTGCAAAACATCGAATTGCGTTGAAGTGGAGCACAACTTACTCTTCTGCAACGTTAACGTACACTTTGAGTGCCGTGTTGTCTTCGACGAGGAGCCGCATCATTTCCTCGAAATTCGCCAAGCCTTGAACAGGATTGGTAAGAATCTTTTGTAACACGCCAGGATACATGACTTCTCCTAAGGCCAAGTCGCGGATCCCGGACTCGAAGTGTTCGCGATTTGCGTTGACGGAGCCAACCAACAACTTATTCCCAAGAACCCATTCGATATTCACTTTGTCGGAAGGAACTTCAGTGATGTGTTTCCCGCCGGTAATGCTCGTCCAAACCAAGACGCCGTTGTGGCCAAGGGATTGCATGGCTTCGAAGGCAAGCTTGGAAGAGCCTGTCGCGTCGATGATCAAATCTGGCTTGCCCACTTTCTTGACCAAGTCAGACAAGGACGTATCGAACGTCGAAACGTATTTGGCTTCCATTCCCGTGACGATATCGCTTTTGAGGTGGGGCCCTTGCGCACGGGCAAGCGTGTAGACGTCAATTCCCTTCAAACGAAGAATCAATGTGCTGAGCAATCCGATTTGCCCGGCGCCCATAACGAACGCTCGCTTCGGGGACCAGACTTTCATCCGCCGTTGTGCTTCATAGGCTTGTTGGATGGCCTTGGCCGCGCAGCTCATCGGTTCCATCAAGACATGTAAATGCTTGAGGCCTTGAGGAACGCGAACAATGTAATCCTCCCCGTCGACAAAGTATTCGGTCATGTAACCGTGGAGCAAGTTAATTCCGCGTTCGTAGTAGGTCTCTTCGCTCGTCATGTCGTAGGTGCCGATCTGATCATAGATCGAACCGCCCGGGCGGCGAACTGTAGCGGTCACATAGTCACCTGGCTTTACCGTGCGTACATTTTGCCCAACGGCTTCGACGCAACCAAAACATTCATGGCCGATAACCAGGTAGTCATCGCCGGGCGGCGGATTCCCATAGAGGGCTTCATTGATTTCGCGATCCGTCGCGTCAACTCCGACTCGCAGGACTTTGACCAAGATCCCTTTACCGTTCGGATATTTGCTCAAATCGGGTTTTGGGATATCTCGTTGATGGACGCTGTTTGGAGTTCCGGGGCGAACTGCGATAGCCTTCATGGTATTCATCGAACCAATTAATTCCGTCGTAAGGACACAAAGCGAGTTACAGGATTGCCGCGAACGGCTATTAAGAGCTCGATGAAAACGCATTCGCCGAGCAAAACGACGGAGCATCCTATCATCAAAGAGACGCCATTTGCAGGGGTGATTGGCGAGTGAGAACACCGACTCAAAGGCTGACAAACGGGGTCTTAAGTCCGTTTGTCAGTGCTTTTTTGAAGGGATCAAGTGCTGCGCTTATTCCGGCTTTTCAAATCACTCAGAGCCAAGAATCTGATTCAAGCGACTAAAGGCGGAATTCACCGACTGAGGATCGACTCGATCCTGACCGGTGGCTCGCTGGGAGGCGATAAAATCTCCGACAGGCGAGACAACCTTTGAGGCACTCGCAACTTGAGCAATTGCAGCATCTTGAGCTTGGGTCGATGCCAGCATCGAGCGGCGAGAAATCGCAGGAGCTTTGTCTTTGAAAGGTGCGGATGCGGCAACCGAATCCAAGGTATTGGAGGAAGCGGCACTTGGCCCTTCGCCTTCGCCTTGCAATTGCGACAAGTTGAAATTGGGTGTACTGGACGCCGGTGGGGTAGTCAAATCTGCGGGCTCAACGTAAACGCGATACAGTGTTGCTCCGGTTATGGTTGCAATCTGTTCGATTTTGGTTTTATCGGTAGTTGCAATCGAATTTGTCAGTGCCGAATTGTCGGCTTTCGTTCCGCTCAGGGCCAATGTCGTATCGTTCAACGTCGCATTTAAGCTCTTTAAGGTCTTCCAATTTCCTTCGGGTGCGAGCCAATGCTGTGTCTTGCCAGCCTGGGCCGCCACATGGAAGCCGCGACCGAGACTCTTTCCAAGGAAATCGCGAATGTCGACGTAACGAGCATCGATTTCACCGAGGCTCAAAACATTTCCAGTCGAATCGCTATCGGTCGCGTTGGAGACGATGTTGATACTCTTCTTCCCGCCAATCATGAAGGGTAGATCGGGGATCTGAAGCGTGTAACGCCCAGGTGCAAGGTCGGTGACAGAGAATTTCCCATCTGTAATCGAAACTTCTTTATCGACGGCCGTATTAAAACTGTCTTTGCCGGTCACTTTCACTTTGATACTATTAAGGGCAACAGAAGAGCTTGGTTTAACTTCGACCGTACCTTCGATCTTACGAACTGTAAAATTGATCACTTCGAGTGAGACGTTTCCAGTACTCGTAAGTGCACTGCCATCGCTCAAAGTATAGCTGAACGTGACGGCAGAGTCTTTAAAGCTGTTATTTGGTGGTGTGTAGATCAAACTCTTCTTGTCAGTCGAAATCGCCACAGTTCCCTTACCCGAGGCAGGTTGAGTCACTGCGGTAATCGTGAGCGTCTCGCCCGTGTCGACGTTTGTGTCATTCGTCAAGACATCCACCGTAGCGGTGGCAGCCGACGAGTTGATTTTTGACGTATCGTTGACGGCAGTTGGAGCATCGTTAACGGCGGTCACTGTAAAGGTAGCTGTACCGGTTGCGGTACCTCCTTTGGTTCCCTTGGCGACGTAGGTGACAACATCCGTTCCACTAAAATTCGCTTTAGGTGTGTAACGCAACTTCGTGCCATCCGTCGAGACCGAAACAGTACCCGATGCAGCCGTCGCGCTATTGATCGTTAGGATCTCACCCGTTTCGCCTGGCGTGTCGTTCGACAGAACGTTAAATTCAGCTTGTGCGGCGTCTTCGACAACCGTAAACGAATCCGCTACGACGATCGGGGACGGTGCGGAAGATTTGACGTTCACGGTAACCGTAGCTGTTGCAGTCGCTCCACCGTTATCTCGAAGCGTGTACGAAAAAGTTTCAGCGCCTGTGAAACCGGCTCTCGGAGAATAGAGGACGTGTGTCCCGTTTGGACCGATCGTGACCGATCCGCCTTGGGAAGGTGTGCCCACCGCTGAAACCGACAGCGTCTCTCCTGAATCTGGTCCATCGTTATCGTTTTGGAGAACGTTGATTAAGTTACTCGACGACCCCGAAACGACATCCGCCGTATCGTTCGTTCCGACCGGGGCATCATTCACAGGCTGGACTTGAACGGTTACCGTCGCAGTCAGTTCTGCACCCGATTGATTCTTCACGATATAAGTGAAAGTCTCGGATCCATTGAAATTCGCGAGCGGCGAGTACTTTAGCGTCTTGCTATCCGACGCGATCGTTACCGTACCACCAGCCGAAGTTGTACCGACGGACTTGATCGTCAAAACAGCACCCGAGCCACTGTTGACGGTATCGTTGCTCAGCACATTGAGCGTGTTGTTCGTGGTGTCTTCGTCGAAATTGAAAGAGTCATTCGTTGCGGTGAAGTCGATACCTACTGCAAGGGAAGCGTTTCCAAAGGATACGCGACTCAATTCAACGGGCTCATCGTTGCCGTTTCCAAAAACGAGGATTTCGGTTCCGTCGCCATCAGCGGACTCTGCCGTGAATGTCGCGGTACCGACGCCCTTGGCTTTGAAGCGAACTTCCGCGACCACCTTGGGATCAGCTCCGGTCGGGTTGAAACTTCCGGTGAAACCGCCAAGCTCGTTGATGATGCCGGCCGTTCCGGTCAAGACCGCATTGCTTGAAGTTCCGTTGGTGAAAATTGTTCCGTGACTAATCGTGTCGACTGTATCTAGTTCGATGAGGCCGGTGTTATAGAGCATGTCCAAGTAAACGGCGAACAAACCTTGAGCGGCGTTGCCTTCACGCAGGTCTTTGCCGATCACTTGCACTTTGAACGAAGTATTCAACGGAATCGACGTGATCGGATTATTGTTCAAATCGACGATCTTCAGTTCTATTCCGACAAGCGGAGCTTCGGCTACCGTAAGCGCAAAATTCTGGTTGCGGACGTTACCCGCAATGTCGGTCAACTTCACGGTAAAGTTTTGAGCGCCAACTTGTGCCGTAGTCGGAGTCCATGCCAAGACACCTGTCGCGGCGTTAATGGTCATTCCAGCAGGTGCACCGGTTAGGGCATAAACCAAACCAGCCGAGCCTTCTTCTGCATGGTTCAGATTGACCGAAAGGGGTTGACCAGCGGGAATTGTCGCTGGAATTCCCGTATTGGTTAACTCGACAGGCTGTGTGTTATCGAATATCAAAGTCAACGCAGGCGTCGCACTGCTTTGTTGAGAACCTATCGTTTGTGTTGCGACAACTTGGTAAGTCCCCGCGCCCAACGCAGCGATATTGCTGGTCGTTATCGTAGTGTTCGTCCCTGAGGCAACAGCAGTTCCCACGACTGTATTGTTGATTCTAAGATCAACGGTGGCTCCGGATGTAGTTCCAGCGATTTCGAATGTCATCGAACCGGCATTGGTGATGTTGTCGCTATCGCTCGTGCCTGTATCGGACGCCGCAACCAGATTTACAGACGTAGGTCCATTTGCGCCAACCGTGACGGTAACCAACTGCGTATCAAATGGATCAGGATCGGACGCACCTGTTGGAGCCGTCGGCGATTTGACTCGTACTCGAACATCAAACGAACCACTGAATCCAGCTGGCGGTGTTACGGTAACCAATCCGGTGGTTGAGTTCGTATTGAGCGTGTAATTCACGCTGCCGACCTTTTGTGCATCGAACGTAACAGCGTCGCCTTCGACGTCGGTTGCGGACAATTGAATATTGACCGGCGTACCAACGCTGGTGGTAACGTCAGCAACTGGATTGAGGAAAGGATAACTATTCACGGTGTCGGGAGCGACCGTGACGTTGAAGGTTTTTTGGATCGTGTTGCCTTCGGTATCCGCGATACTCACGGTGATCAGTGCTGATCCCGCAGCGACGCCTTTGAGGCGAAGTAGTCCGTTCTCTGCATCGCTAAAAACCGAAGCCGACTTGATGATGACTTCGTTCGTAGGCCGGCCAATAGTTGGCGAATTCACGGACGTATTGGAAATGGCATCGCGTACAACTTCGCCTTCCACCAATTGGCCGAAGACGGAGTGGTTGAAGTCCAGCGATCGCTGTGGTCCTTCGGTAATGAAGAATTGCGAATCGTTTGTGTCATCGCCTGCTTTTGCGTAAGACAAAATTCCGGTTCGGTTATGTTGAAGATTGACGTTGAATTGATCGTCAAAATCGCCCAATGTCGAACCGCCCGACCCCGTGCCGGTCGGATCGCCAGCTTGGATAACAAAGTTATTGAGCACGCGATGGAAAATGATTTTGTTGGACACGGTTTGATTGTAGAAACCCGCAGTGACCAATTCCGCGATACGGTTTGCTGGGCGGGCTGCTTCAGAATCAAACAGTTCGAAGACCATGTCGCCAAAGCCTTCGGTGGCTAGTTTCAAACTTCGATTGCCTTGTAAGACTTCGGCCGTCACAACGGACGTGTTGTTGCTGCTGACCGTGATTGTCAAAGGATTGCCGTTGGGGTCGTAAGCATCCACCGGAATATGCAATGGCGAACCGATCAATACGGTTTGGTTGGCAATGTCGAGTGCGGAAGGCGTGCTGCTTTGCGGGATTGCGATGCCAGATTTAGTAGAAAGAGTAGCCAGCGTTTGGACGCCTTCGAGCCTGCTGCCATCTTGAAATTCCCAAGTCGGGTAGTTGGTCACGCCTTCGGCAATACCGGTTGCATTGGGTGTTCGGTCTGGGTTGGTTACTTCGACGAATGGCAAGAACGTATAACCGTCTGCAAACAATTGCTTTTGCTCATTGCAATGGGGACACCAAGCAGCGCCAAAGAACTGAACTCCTGCGTCGCGAAGTGCTTTGGCAAATGCTACCAAGTCGTTCTGAGCCTCTCCTTCACCTTGGAGACTAGAACTCGACATGGCGGTCGACAACGGTTCATCGGGATCCGAATCGGGAAAATTCGAAGCGATAAACAAGTCATTTGCCATTAGTTGGCGATCTTCGAGTTTCTCGACACGAAATTGTCGACGCGCAAAAACAGCGGTCTCATTCAGATTTTTGCGAAAGAATCGATGAGCAAGGGTGCGCAAGATACTGCGACGGGAACGGGACATATGTCTATTCCTATGGAGCCAACTACGGTTGAAAACGACTAACTAAACAGGCCGAAAACTGACCCATCTGTTTCGATAGATCAATGATTGCTCGCATCCATGCGTTACCCAAATAAAAATTGGGCTTATCTCTTTTCTCGGATGGGCAAGAGATACTTATCCAGTACATTTGGTATAAAAGGTACAACCTGCCCAATTGTGCAGGTTTTGCGCCAGCGATGGATATTATATTTCCATTACCGGGTGTTACGTTTGATAAATCCCAGGAAATAAAGTTCCTTCGGCAGGCCGCAGGTCAGAACGATTCGTCCAAGAGATCGCCCTCGGAAATCATACGAAATCCTTTGCGAGCCAACGTGTCCATCGCGTTTTCTGTGTTGTCGACCATGATTGCAACGGCCGGGGCGCCGTGTGGGCGGGACATAAGCGGATAAGCTTGGATAATGTTGATTTCTGCTTGGAGAAGGGCAGTACAAATCTGTAGAAGGGGTTGGCCACCCTCTGGTAATTCGACGCCAATCAAATCGCTTTCGATGATAGCTAGCCCGGCTCGCTCCAGGATTTCCCGCCCCCGTTCTGGGTGACTCAGCAAAAACCGAACGAAAGCACATTCGGCCGAATCGGTAATCGACAAGGCAACAATTCGGATGCCTGTCCCTTCAAAACGACGGACAACTTCGAGAAGCTGGCCAACGCGATTTTCCAAGAAGACAGTAAATTGACGGATGGTGGGGTAGTTTCGCCCACGCATGGTCTCAAAGGAAGTTGAAGCCCCATCGCCATGGCTCATTTGTGTAGCTTTCGTCGGAAATTGAGCAAACGGATCAAAACTGCCTTCTACTAGAATATGTGTCGTTTATTCTCGACGCAACAGTTTCCGAACTTTTCCGCTATCTTTTGAAAATTCCAAAACTTTGCCAAACTCATCGAACGTTGTGCTAGCGGCCTTTACTGGCAATTCGGGCTCACAGCCTTCCTATCAAAATGTCCCCATAGAATCATACCATGTGGCAGCACCAATTAGAAATCCGTGTCCGTTACCATGAAACCGATGGCCAGGGCCGCGTCCATCACGCGCAATACCTCAATTTTTTCGAGCGGGGGCGCGTCGAAATGATGCGAGATAACGGTCATTCGTATCGAGAGTTAGAGGAGAGTGGATTGCTCTTGGTGGTGACAAAATTTGAAGTTGAATACCTCCTCCCAGCCGCTTTTGATGATCTTCTGATTTGCATTACGCGCGTCGAACGCTCGCGGGGCGCTCGCATTGACCACACATACGAACTTTGGCGAGACCGGGACCTACTCGTGAAAGCTCGCAGTGAAATAGCCTGCATCGACCGAAATGGGGTGGTCAAACGATTACCCCACTATCTGCAAGGAGAACGAACTTCCAAATCTTCGAAAATCGTTTGAAGCGTGAAAACTTTTGAACCCAAACGCCCTTCCATTTATGCCATTTCTGCCATAGCTTACTTTAATTGCTGAGCGACTTCTTCCGCGCGTTTCAGGACACGCATGATATTGCCGGACATGATTTTGTGGATGTCCTCGCCTGAATGACCGCGGTGCAGCAACAGTTCTGTAAGTACGGGGTATTTGGAAACATCTTCGATCCCCACAGGAGCCATTGCGATTCCGTCAAAATCGGACCCCAATCCAACGTGATCGATTCCCGCTGTCTTGATGATGTGTTCGATGTGATCGACGATGATCGAGACATTCCCTGCAGGATATGGATTGCTTGCTTGCCATTTGCGATATTCCTTATTGATGGATTCTTTGTCATCGCCAAATTTCTTGACCAAGTCGCGTCGAACCTCGAACATTTGCGACATGATCTTGGCTGATTCGGGAACCACAAAGCCAGAAAAGAAATTCACCATCACCAAGCCGCTGTTCTTGGGTAACTCGCGAAGAACGTCATCGGGCACATTGCGAGGGTGATCCGCGACTCCACGAGCCGACGAATGAGAAAAAATTACGGGAGCTTTTGTGATGCGAAGTGCGTCATGCATGGTCGCTGGAGAAACATGGGAAATATCTACAAGCATGCCGAGTCGATTCATTTCCGACACAACTTGCTCGCCAAACTCAGACAGCCCGTCGTTACGAGGTGTGTCGGTGGCCGAATCGGCCCAATCGAGTGTTTCGCTGTGCGTCAGCGTCATGTACATCGCGCCCATCGCGTGCAATTCGCGAAGCTTCTGGATCGAGTTTTCGATGGAATGACCGCCTTCCATGCCAATCAGAGACGCGATCTTGCCTGCGCCGCGGATGCGTTCGATATCATTCGTTGTGGTAGCCAATTCGAATACGTCGGGATAACGATTAACCATTTCCTTGACGATGTTGATTTGCTCAACCGTGATTTGAAATGCATTGCCCGTACGAATCGTGTCGACCGGTACGAAGACCGACCAAAACTGAGCGCCTACGTTTCCTTGCCGAAGTCGATCGATGTCAGTATGAAATTCCGGCTGAGGTTTTCGAATATCAATATCGTCAAATCGCTTCGGACTTTTCTCGCGCACAGCCCAGGGCAAATCATTGTGACCATCAAATACAAAACCGGAGCGATGAATCGCTTGAGCTTCGGGAGAAATGATAATCGCTGTCGATTTTTTCTGGCTGTCATCGTCGCCCAAAGTGCCACGCGTTACGACCGCTGTCAAAGCGAGCAAGAGACAAACCAGGCAAAACAACTTGCGCGACATTAAATGACTATTCATGACGTACGGTCCCATTTGGGTTTAAATTGAAAGTGTTTTACGGCGGGAAACGACGATCGTGAGCGACCCGCATTCGCTTCTCAAAAACAAAAGCAATGCTCATTGCGGCTATCTTTCGCTGTGCGATTATAGACGATTAATCAAAGTACCGGACATTGGTGGAACAAGGGGTCGAAATCTGATACTCTTAGGTACGAAAGTGGTCTGCTTTTCAGATCGATCTGACGGCAACGATTCTTATTCATGGAAAATGAACTGTGAAAGCGTCCAGGGTTACGATCGCCTTTTTGTTATTATTTACAACGGCTGTTGCGCTGCTTGTCTCTTTGACGATTCGAGGAATGAACGGATCGAATTGGAGCGCAGTTTTTGCAACTATTTTACAGATGGTTTTTATCAATTTTGGATTATTTGGAATTCTGTTCGTCGTTCTCTATCCTCTCGGAAAATTAAATCAGTTCCTAGACAAACAGACGGAGACCGTGAAAAGCCCGTTTGCCGCCGATCGTTTACCGGACCGTCAAGTGGAAATTCCTGTTGATTCCGAGATCGCCCATTAACCCTTAGATCAGTTTTTCAAAGTTGATCATTTCAAGCTTCACCCCTTCATTCTGTTTCTGGATTTTGTTTTTCATATGAAACCAATCACAAACAGAATGTGCCGAATCTTTTTCGCATTCCCAATCATGGTCTGGGCACTGCTCTCTATCGTCCAGGGTCAAACGTGGCGCATCAATCAACAAGCGGATGGCGTTCACGAAATCGTATTCGGAAATCCTACACTTGGCCGAACTGATGGGTTGATGATGCGTGTCTTCCCTCCAGCGATTGGGGGCCCGGGGATATACGGATGGACCGCTCAAGTTTATCGAGCGGATGGCAAGTCCTTTCCTGCAGACCAGGAGTTGCGACTCGATTTGATCCAAACGGTGAATATGCAAACGCCCGACGTTACTTCATCATGCAAAATTAAGCTACTTCAAGGTTCTTCGTATGCTGAAGTAAAATTCCTCAGCCCCACTTGGAGACAGTACGCTTATTGGAAAATTTCCGTTTACCGCGATGGTCGTGAATTGACCGGGTTTGGCAACGTCGGATATCAATGGTCGGCGTCGAACTCTTACGCAGACTCGATTATGCAGAATCTGATCGTACTCGAAGACGACAGTGCATACGCTCGTTATCTATCCGAGTTTCCGGGCCAACTAGCAACGGAATTTCGATTAATTAGTACGCTACGGCAGTGGTCCCTGCCGGTCACTGCATGGAATCGACTTAATTCAAACAATGCAAATACTACCACCCATGCAACCGAAATTGCGCTAGCGAGTCGATTGCCGGAAAACTGGCTGGAGTACACGCATTGCCGCTGGATATGGATTCAAAGCAAATCCCTCGGCCGATTGAATGCTGCCCAAGCCGAGGCGATCCGTCAATTCGTTGCTGGAGGCGGAGTTCTCGTGGTTACTCAACACGAACTGAACGATCTTTTCTCGTTGCAGAAGTTCTTTGCGGCTCGTGACCCTCTGTCTTTTGATCAACGCGTCGACGTGCAAAGTGCTTCCTTTGGATCGATGACTCTGTGGGAAAAATGGTTGAAAGTCGATGAGCGCGCTTTTGTTTTTGGGGGAATAACAACGGGGGTCTCACAGCAACAGCCTACTGATGTGACTAGCTCTGCTGGCTTTGATGTAGAGAACGCCATCGACCATCCCATTCGATTTTTCCAAGGCCTCGGACGATCCTTCGGAATGGCATTCCTGGATCGGCAACTCTTCGATTTCCAAAAATTTGCCGAAGCAAATCGTTGGCGAAAGTCGACAGACCCATCTTGGACGATCCAATTTGCAAAAAAGAGCGAACAGGGCACGAAATTTATGGAAGCCTCTTATGGCATGGGACTGATCATAGCCTCTGATTTGGAACGACTAGCCACCATTCCAGCATCCGTTGTCGCCAACTTGGATGCCCGGACAATTTCCCGCACTACTTGGAGCGTTCATGGCACCGATGAAAACATGGGAAGCGGGGACAACTACTGGAACTGGATGATACCGGAGGTCGGCAAGCCACCTGTTTGGACTTTTATGTTTTTCATCGTCCTTTTCGCTGCTGTCATTGGCCCACTGTTGATGTGGTACACCTACCGGTCGCATCGACAAACGTGGTTGCTGATCCTCTTCCCCATCATTGCGACTGCCGTTACATCGATGTTATTTCTGTTCGCGATCCTCCATGATGGTTTCGAAACGATTTCACGCATTCGGTCGTTTACTTGGTATGACGCTTCGAATGACACCGGCTTCAGTTGGTCGCGACAATCGTACTTTAGCGGCATGCCGCCACGCGAAGGAATGCAAGTTGGTCCCAAAACTGAAGTCGTCCCATTTCGCATCACGACGAACGGCTATAGCTATGAGTCATTTCGAGCTATTCACTCTTGGTCAGATACCGGCCAAAGCTACCAAAACTTGTTGGGCTCCCGCGAACAACGTCAATTCTTGCTTCGCCATCCGGTCAAGGATATCAAGCTGTTCAAAGTAGACGCAAATACCGATGAATCTGGCGCTCCCAAAATCACGAATACGTCCAAGGATAATTGGATAGCGGCCGTCTTTGTTGACCGGCTGGGCAAGGTATGGATGTCAGAAAACGTTCCCACTTTACAAGCAGTCAGTTTTGTTGCGGTCGACAAAAAAACTGCTACGGCCAAGCTAACGCTGCTCAACCGGAATTCTGGTTTGCAATTGCCTGCGGGTTTTATTCAAGGGCAACAGCTATCGATCTTTAGCTGGATGTCCAATCGCTATGGGGGACGGTGGTCCACAGGCGTTGAACCGCTCATGGAGACGGAGATCACCAAACGCATGACGAATCAAAATGAGCTCATTCCCGGTTCGTTTATCGTCGTCATGGAATCGGCTCCCCACATCGAACGCCCCATGAAGGTAGATAAATCGAGCCAAGGTTATCACCTTGTGGGGGGCGTATGGTAACGAACCCACCATCGATGTCTCCTATGATCGAACTTCGTCGTCTCCATCGATTTTTCGGTGCGACGCGTGCCGTGAATGACATCTCCTTTGAAGTCTTTCGCGGCCAAGTTTTCGGATTCATCGGTCCCAACGGTGCTGGCAAAACAACCAGCATGCGAATCCTCGCCACCCTGGAGCTTCCCAGTTATGGCGATGCGCTCATCGATGGCTTGAGCGTAGTGAATGATCCCGATTTAGTCCGAACACGGATGGGGTTCATGCCCGATGGTTTCGGAACTTATGCAAATGTCAATTGCGTCGAGTACTTAGATTTCTTTGCACGATCCTATGGCTTGGCGGGCAGCGATCGGACCCGCGCATTACGACATGTTCTCGATTTTACGGGTCTCGAAAAAATCGCTTCAAAACCGATCCGTGGGCTTTCCAAAGGAATGCGACAACGACTGTGTCTCGGTCGAGCCATGATTCATGACCCAGCGGTTTTGATACTAGATGAACCCGCCAACGGACTTGACCCTCGTGCTCGCATCGAACTGAGGCGCATGATTAGACAGTTGGCAGAGGACGGCAAGACCATTCTCGTTTCATCTCACATTTTGACCGAACTTGCCGAAATGTGCGATCAAGTTGGCATCATCGAACGTGGGCAATTGCTGGCTGTGGGGAGAGTCGACGAAATTCAAAAAGACATGCGCAAGCATACGCACGTCGAAGTTTCGTTGCTTGACAATTGTTTAGCTTTGAGCCTCTGGCTTCGAGACCAACCCAATGTTTCCCACGTCCAGTTCAATGGGACGCAATGCGAATTCCGATTTGATGGAAATCCCCAAGGGCAAGCGGAATTGCTAAGAGCGATCAGCGAAGCGGGCTACCCGTTGCTCACATTTTCCGCCAAACAACAGTCTCTCGAAGACATTTTTATGCAGATCACCACAGGTGCTATCCAATGAGCGAGTTGGTGGACGATCCGTTACAAAAGAATCATCAAGCCGCTATCGAAGCCATTCTAGCAGGTAAAGGAAGATATGATTCGTTGCTGCTGAAGTGGAGCGATTGGCTCAATCCAATCCTCGTAAAAGAAACTCGCCAAGCCCTCAAAAGCCGACAATTCACGTGGACTTTTGGATTGCTGTTGATTGCCGTAATCGCATGGACAGTCGCTGGTATATCACTCATGATTCCCGGCATCTACTACATGGCTTCGGGGGGGGCATTGCTAAGCGGTTATTTCCTGATCCTACTCGTTCCGGTAGGAATCGTTGTCCCCTTTACAGCTTTCCGTTCTATGGCCGCCGAACTAGAAGACGGCACGTTCGAGATCCTCAGCATCTCGTCGCTGAAACCGCGACAAATCGTGGTCGGTAAATTAACGGTCGCCATTTTGCAGGCGACGATCTATTTTTCAGCACTCGCACCCTGCATTGCGTTGACGTACTTGCTGAGAGGGCTCCCTATACAAATTATTATATTAGTGCTGGCTGGAACGGCAATCTTGTCCGTGCTACTTTCGACCTTGGCGATCTTGTTTGCCTCACTTGGCAGAAATAGAACTGGTCAAGTCGGACTGCTCCTCATGTTGATGATCGTCGTTTTTCCGAGCAATTTTTCCTGGGCAAGCTTGATCTTGAATTTTATCAGTGAAGGCGTTCAGCCTGAAGGTTGGGAACAATGGCTGGCGATGTTGGTATTCGCAGGATTCTGTCTCTCCTACGTTTGGCTGGGCATCCAAGCGGCGGCGGCAAGAATTGGGTTTGCGGCGGACAATCATTCAACGGGAATTCGCTGGATCCTCCTGATCCAACATTTTTCGCTGATCTGCGTTTTTACAACCGCGCAAATATTGTACGGAGTAGAGGAAGAAGCATGGATCGCGCTCCTCTCTATTCTTGGGTTTCACTGGGGCATTGCGGGTGCCATGATGATTGGAGAGCAGGGGATCTTTTCTCCTCGAGCGCGCCGCACGCTACCGCAAACGCTGGAAGGCCGAATCTTTTTTACTTGGCTGAACCCCGGCTCCGGAACTGGGTACGTGTTCTGCGTTCTGTGTTATCTTTCCGCTGCAATCTATGTTTTAATCGTCACTTCCATCAAATGGAAATTGAATGCTCCTCTGCGATTCCCTCTGTATGAATTTGCTTTCCTCTGCGTCGCTTATTTAACGTTTTATCTTGGGGCGACACGTTTGATGATGCTCATGATTGGAAAATTTCTTACATCGCGCATGGTTGGCAGCGTTGCGATTACCCTTCTCTTGATTCTATTCGGTGCCATGTTGCCGATGTTTTACTCGTATTGGCAGAATAATTTCCGAATGGCTGTCTACGAATTTTACCTTTTCCCAAATATGTTTTGGACACTTTCTTATATCGACGATTCGTTAAAGACAGGGGCTCTGTATTGGTTAGGACTTTCTGCGGTGATCGTTTTTCAAGCTAACCTTCTATTTCTTACGCGTGATGTTATGCTGGTTCGCGTCGAGGCTCCTCCGCGAGTTCGCCAAGAACGCAATGAGAAGATGGCCGAAACCGAGACGCCCGTCGATCCACTTGCAATTTGAGACCATAGTCAAAAACATACTGAGTTTGATGGTGACCAGACTAGACTCCATCGCTCAATGAACGTAGATTTCCAATGGACGGATCGCTTTGCCTGCACGTATTATTCTTGGCATTGATTTTGATGGAGACGATTGAATGAACCAGCCCCAGCCAGATCCCAACGAAGGATCGCCCGCAGTACGCGCCCGAGTTCCCGAAGCCGTAGGTCGCGGTGTATTCAGCACCGGCGTTATCGTGATGACTGGGAATACGGAGTTCATTCTCGACTTCGTCCAAAATTTGGGCCGCCCTCACCAGATCGTTGCACGTATTGTAATGCCACATTTGGTACTGCCGCAATTTGTTGAAGCGTTGGCGACCAACATCGAACTGTATCGTCAACGCTATGGAACCTTGCCTGCCGCCCCACCTTCGTCGGTGATGATCAGCAGCAGTCCAACGGCACCCGCCATGCCACCCCCGCAACCCAACGGTGGCCAATCTCCTAATGCCAGCGACCCAAACTCACCTCCACCGCAATCACAACCACAACCAAATGTTCGCCGACCGACGGCTCAAGAAGTCTATGACGACCTCAAACTTCGGGACGAGTTGCTCAGCGGCAGCTATGCAAACGCTGTCATGATTGGTCACGGCCCGCATGAGTTTTCATTCGATTTCATCACGAACTTTTTCCCGCAATCGGCCGTTAGCAGTCGCGTGTTTTTGTCCTCTGGTCAGATTACGCGCTTACTAGATTCGTTGAAGACAGCTTGGGAGCAGACACGTCCTCGGCTGAATCCTGGTTGGCAAAATCCTCAACAGCGCCCCCCCGAAACGCCACCCATGTCGCCCGAAGGTGGCCATAGCGACTTCCCCCCAAGCCATCCAACAGATGGTGGAGAACCGTGAGCGATGGAATTGATTCTTGCCAGCCAGTCGCCGCGCCGCAAAGAACTACTTGACAAAGCTGGCTTTGCGTTTCGTGTTGTCGAACCGGACCCAAACGCGGAATGTGGAATATGTTCCCGTGAAACTCCACCGGAAATGGTTGCTCGTCTCGCTTTTCAAAAAGCGCAAAATGTCGTCGGAAAGGTCGAGACGGGACTCGTGCTCGCATGTGATACGGTTGCGGAATGCGTCGGCGTGATTTTAGGAAAGCCCAAAGATCGCGAACACGCGAGGCAAATGCTCGAACGGCTACGAGGTAGACAACATTCCGTTTACAGCGGCGTTTGTTTGTGGCATATCGACAGCAATAGGCATTTATTGCGTGTCGATGTATCCCATTTGTATATGGAGCCAATCAGCGACAAAGAACTCGAAGCCTACCTGGATACAGAGCAGTGGATGGGAAAGTCCGGTGCGTTCGGATTTCAAGATGGACCGCCATGGCTCGATCTTCGCGATGGCTCAGCCAGCAACGTCGTCGGCTTGCCAATGGAACTTCTCGATAACATGCTCGATGAGATGGAAATAGAAACAGGCGAGCGGGTTTCTCGTTCTAAATAAGCGGCAGCTGACGAGCATCTTACCGCGTCACCGAACGGTTCGGGCTGGTCCGTTAACAATGCCGCTCTAAATCTTCGGTACGATTTTGTGCTGGATGATGACCTTGGGAGCGTCTGCTCCTTGGGCAGAGCGTTCAACATTGACTTCAAAGATAACGGTCTCGGCGACACAAACGCCCTTGCCGTCGGTTTGGCAATAGTAGTAGGTCATTGCAATTTCTAGCTTTGATCGATCCGCTTTGGGTAGCGGCAATTCAAAAGTAAACTTGTCCGTCGGTGGTTTGACTTGCTGCTTCTTGGGTTCGTCAACCGGCTTGTTATTCACTTGATATTGCCACACATAGCCTTGCGGTGATTCAGCGTTGATTTTCCAAGAATCCGGTAACAACAATTGTGCATCCAACTTAACAGACGCTGCCGCTATCGATACATTCAAGTTTTCCAATGGAATGCGTTTCGCATTTTTGGGAAAGGGATTTGCGATTTTTGTTGGCTTGGCTCCCGGAGGTGTTAGACCGTCAATCGCCAGCGTCGACAGAAAAGATTTTTCCAAGTCCCAAACTCGGATCAAGTGGTTATTGGTGTCTGCGATATAAAGCTTGCCGCCGGCAATCGACAATCCACTTGGTTCATCAAGTAAAGGTGGGTTGTCGGTATCGCCGCTCAATCCACTCCCAATCAACGTACGGACTTGCCCAGTCCCCATGTCGATCCATTTCACTTTGTTGTTGTACGTATCGGCCACGAAAATTTTCTGGTCTAAGTACGCAACACCAAGCGGGTGCTGCAAAAGAGCTTGGCTGCGGTTCCCATCGCGATCACCAAAGGTGAACAACCGATTCACTGACAGTCCCGCCGTGCCTAGTAGCGTCTCAATTGTTCCTTCCTCGATCATTGGCACCGATCGGATGCTGCTGCCTTCACTATCGGCGACAAACAGAACCTGACCGTCGGTCGCAAGTCCACTCGGCTGCGCGAATGAACTAGCATCTTCTTCGTAGGGTTTTTTCGGTAAACGAATTCCATCGACAATGTCTTCTCGGCCGCTCCCAGCATATTGACCAATCGCTTTATCGTCGAGAGACATACGCCAGATTTGATGGGCTCCGGCCATCGCAATCCATAACATGTTTTTTTCGACGCACAAATCCCAAGGACTCGCCAATGCGATGGAACGAGGTTTCTTGATGATCCGTTTAGGAAGCTGAGCGGATGCGGCGAAACCTTGCCAGGGCGCGAGCGATTGTTCTCCCGTCCCCGCGACCGTGCTTACCGTTTCTTGTAAAAGATCCACTTTTCGAATCAAGTGGTTCTCCGTGTCGGCTACATAGAGCACGTCATTGCCCGCCAAAGCTAACCCTTGCTGATGATTGAAATCAGATTCTTGAAAACTCCCATCGCGCCGGCCGATTTGGCCTGAACCAATGGTCGTTATTAACTTGCCATCAAGGGAGGTTACGACAATTCGGTTATGGTTGCTGTCCGAAATGAAAAGTCGGTTGTTTTTCTCGTCAGCGAGAATTTTCCCAGGAAATCGAAGCGGCGTTTCTGGGCTGTCAAAAGGAACCAATTCAATCTTGGGCGGTTTGGGCGCTAACTTCGCTTTGTAGTTTTTCACCGCATTGCGCAAAACGGTATCCAAATCCTTAAACTCGATTTCGCCCCCATTGGACCAAATCGCATCGCCATTCGGATCGATCAACACAAGCGTCGGCCAAGTCTGTACGCCGTAATATTCCCATAGCTGTTGCTGCGTGTCATTGATGACGGGATGATTTATTTCATAACGAAAAATGGCCTCGCGAATATTTTCGGTATCGCGTTCCGTTGCGAACTTGGCGGTATGCACTCCTACAACGACAAGCTGATCTTTGTACTTTTTCTCGACTTGATCCAAAACCGGCAACAAATGCATGCAGTTGATGCAACAGTAAGTCCAAAAATCCAAGAGAACGAAACTACCTCGAAAGTCCGCCATTTTCAGCGGTTGTTTGACGTTCACCCAATCCGCATCCTGGGGAAATTCGGCAGCGGCGATTTTCTTTGCAGGCGGCTGGTTTGGAAAAGCTACTGGTTGCAAGTAATCATGCAAGCCTTCCGTGTGATTCGGTATCAACAACGACCTCTGCGATCGTGAATCAATGCTTACCCAGTCACTAGCCATCAACGTAAAGAAAAATGCGATTGCCAAACAACCAATTGCAAAAGCCAGCATTCGGAAATTGGTAACGACGCGCATGAGCAGATCTCCGGATTACACCACAATGGAAAGTGCTAATCAATTTACCGGGTTCGTTTTTGAAAAGCCAGAAGTTACGATTAGGAAAGATGCGGGATTGCGGTAATACCTGACAAGCTTATCTAAAGAAAGAATGTACCTTCTGGCTAGAGTTTGCCGAAGAAGTCAACGAGTAGTTTGACGACCACGTCAAGTTTTCGGGCAGGGGGGCAGACAAGGATGTTTGGTTCAAGCATCGTTCGGATCGAGAAATTCATTAGTTTTCAGTTGCTTGCTATGGTAGCGATGGCAGCCTTTTGGGTTGGCTTGCCAAGTCGTTTGTCCGCCCAACAATGGGCGAATCAAATGTTTGAGTCCACGATTCACGATTTCGGCGCGGTTAGCAGAAACGCAAAAGCCGAATACGCGTTCACGTTTGAAAACAAATATCAAGAAGACCTACATATCGCTTCGGTGCGCAGCAGTTGTGGATGCACAAAGCCGATCGTTAGCAACCCAATCGTGCGACCTGGCGAGCGCGGCGAAGTCCTTGCACAATTCAACACTCGGTCATTCATAGGCCAGAAATCGGCAATGATCACCGTCGTCTTCGACCAACCCTACTACGCCGAAGTCCAACTAACCGTCACTGGAAAAATACGATCAGATATCGTAACCGATCCAGGCGAAGTTCAGTTCGGCGAAGTTCCCATCGGCCAACAGCGTGCAGTAACGGTAAAAATTTCCTACGCGGGACGTCCTGATTGGAAGATTCTCGATGTACGAGGTCAAAGCGATCATCTCGAAGTCCGACTTGACCAAGAACCCGCCGGTGGCAATATCATCAACTATTCGATGAGTGTGAAACTTAAAGAGACTGCGCCTGCTGGAGAGATGCAGGAAGAAATTGTTGTGGTCACGAACGATCGGCAGAACGATAAGTTTTCCCTGCCAGTCAAAGCTAACATCCGGCCACCGGTTTCGATTTCGCCGGCGATCGTGTCACTTGGCAGCGTGACCACTCAGTCGGTCGCCAAGGATCGCATCATTGTTCGCGGAGACAAGCCGTTTGCGATTACCGAAATTGTTTGCGGAGATTCACGGGTCCAGTTTCAGGTTCCAAGTGGCGAGAGACCCATTCACATCGTGCCGTTCACGTTCACAGCAGATGGCCGCACGGGGGATTTCCGAGAGCAGGTTGTCGTAAAGACGAGCCTCGGCAAATCCATGATTGGCGAATGTAAAATACTTGCCAAGGTCTCTTCTGGCACGGTCGCTACGAATCCTGCGTCGAACATCATCGTTCGATGATGGTAAGCACCCCAGCACAAGTTATTTAGCGTTATCAGCCGTTTTGGCGTTAGCCACGGTTACTTCAAATGACTAGAAACGTATGCATGGGTGCTTATTGCCTTCAGTCCAGCGGAACTGCCAAATGGCTATTCCGCAATGGGAACTGGGACAATCAAAGTGACGCGAAAGACTCGTTGAGCAGTTGTTGCTGCACCGGTTTCGCCACCGGATGCACCCGTCGCGAGCGTGGCATTTTCAAACTTCCCGAGCAGCAGCGACCTGCGACCGATTTCTACGTCTCGGTCAAAGGGCGGATAAAGCACAGCAGGGATAACTTGCTCGCTGTGCATCAATTCTGGGGAAATCGCCAGCAGGAATTCATCGCCAATTGCGGCCACTTGATTGATGACTGCGAACGTAGCCAAACTGCTTAGGTTCTCCGCAGGTTGCCGAAGGCTCGCTTGGCTGCCTTGATCGATGAGCGATACAATCGAGCTATCCTTCAGGATTTCTTTGCATACCGATTCGGCTTTATTTTTCCAAACCCTTCCTGGCGAAAAAGCACCCATTTTGGATGGCAGCACTTCGGCCAGCTTGCCAAGGGATTTGTATAATTGTTGAGCCAGAGCGCGCTTCTGAGCTCGATCTTCGCCTTGATACAATTGCCAATCGCTTTGACTCTTTGAGAGCGATTCAATAGCCATCGCTAACTCGCTTGTAGCTTGATCTGATTTTTCACCTGATTCTGTTCCCTCGCTACTCGGGTTGTTTGCGTTGGGCGATTCTTCGGCAGGTAGCTTCGATGCTGGCTCTGAATTCCCTTCGGCCTTGCCTTCGGAATCCAAGGCAATTCGTGGCCTTTCGACTGGATTCTCCTTTTCGCCTTTGCCAATATCGGAACGATCAGGCAGGCCGCCGGGCCGGGGAAGTTTCGAAGGCCGATCGAGTTGAGGAACGGATTTCGTATTTTCCCAAAACGCGGCGGGAACGTCTTTCGCCGGACGGAACTTTTTCGGCACAGCCCAGGGTGCAATTTGCCCTACCATCGGCCCCGCGCCGCCAATGTCTTTGCCAAGCACGTGCCAGATGATCAGCAACGAAACGGGAATAGCAGCGGCACCTCCCAAGACGATTTGCACCAAAGTCATCCATGCAGGTTTAGTCGCTCGCTTCCTTCGCTGAAACTCGTCGTGCGTAATCGGTTTAAACTTCTTCCAATCGACGGTCGTTCCCTTGGCATTATCTGCCAATTCAACTTGGTCGGCAGTATCTTCCAACACCAACTCTTCGCCTTCGTTATCAGCCGTATCGGATGTCGACTCTGCCTCGAAACGCAACGGCGCTTGCTCGGCTAAAGTGGGAGCAGGATGGTAAGAGTAGAACAAGTCTTCGCCACCCGGATCATCGATTACAACCCATTGTCGATGCGTACCTTGCAGAAGATCACCTGCGAGAATCTCATGCTGACAAACCGGACAACGTAGCCTAGCATTTGCCGAAGCCTTTTTCGGAGGCTGAACCACAAAGTGACAGCTAGGACAGGGGAAGAAATTGCTCATAGAAGATTGGTTTCTCTCGAACAACTTGCTGGGGCGCAATTCCCATTTTCCGTTGTCTCTTTGAGGTTATTGATCGATTCGTCTTTCGCAGCAGTATCCCGACCTTTTTTATAGCTCATGCCAATGCTGTCACGAATACTCGCTTATCTAGTATGCTAACATGTTCGTTTTTTGGGATACTGACGTAACGTTTTTTTCCGATTTCAGACCAAAACTCCGCCTTACATGGTGAAGCCCACATCAGAATAGGGCTTTCGCATGGTAGTCCCGTTCCATTGCAAGCGAGCTTTGCATTTTGAATTCCCATCCAATGCAAACTTATCGCAAATACACTTCAGAAGGACAATCGAAGAAAATGAATCTTTCGCTTCATCGTTATACAGCTACTTTTCTTCTTGCCATTGCATCCCATTTGTTCATCGCCGGAACGTCGCCAAGAATTGCAATCGCTCAGAATCCAGAGATCGCTGATACGATTCTAGTGAACGCTGCGGTCCTGTGTTGCGATCCCGAAATGAATGTCGCACAGGCTATCGCGATGCGCGATGGACGCATCCTGGCCGTCGGAGATCGTGCCTCCGTGGAAATTCACGCGAATGACTCGACCAAGATTGTCGACCTTGCGGGAGGCGTTGTAACGCCCGGATTCTGCGACAGCCATTTGCATTTTTCCGGCTTGGGCGAGTCGTTGCAACGTATCGATTTGCGGACGGCCAAAACATGGAATGAAGTCGTCGATATGGTTGCCGCTCAAGCCAAGAACACGCCCGCAGGAACGTGGATCGAAGGTCGTGGCTGGCATCAATCAAAATGGACTCCTAAACCGGAACCAAATGTCGAAGGTTATCCGTTGCACGATTTGCTTAGCGAAACAGTCCCCGACCACCCAGTCGTACTGACACATGCAAGCGGCCACGCGTGCCTTGCAAATGCTGCCGCGATGAAACTCGCAGGCATTGCCGCCGAAACAGAAAATCCCGACGGAGGGGAAATCGTACGCGACTCAAAAGGTAACGCGATTGGCGTTTTTCGAGAGAATGCACAGCGCCTTATTTTTGCCGCCCAAGCACGAACATCTCTAGCGACCGGGGACGTGACCGCGTTCCGGTCACGACTGCAAAAGACTATTGAATTGGCTGGACAAGAATGTCTCCGGCACGGCATCACGTCGGTCCATGACGCGGGCAGCAGCTTTGCCATGGCTAACGAGTTCGGCCAATTTGCAGATCAAGCCAAGTTGCCCGTTCGCGTCTACATGATGATTCGCGAAGGCAGCGGATCGCTACTTCAGAAGCTTCCAAAGGAACCGATCCTTGGGCGAGGCAACGGATTCTTTACCGTGCGAAGTGTGAAAGTTTCTATTGACGGCGCGCTGGGGCCACACGGGGCATGGCTTTTGGAGCCATACGACGATCTGCCATCAAGCGTAGGTCTCAATACCGTCGCCATGGATGAACTAGAAAAGATCGCTGAGCTTTGCAAACGTCGTCATTGGCAATTATGCGTACATGCCATCGGCGATCGAGCCAATCGAGAGACACTCAACGTTTTTGAAAAAGTCTTAGGCAATGAGATTTCTTCCGATCATCGATGGCGAATCGAACACGCACAGCACATTCACCCGAATGACCTACCGCGTTTTGTGAAACTAGGGGTAATTCCTGCCATGCAAGGCAACCATTGCACGAGCGACGCATTGTTTGTAATCGAACGCCTTGGGCAACGCAGGTCGTCCGAAGGCGCTTACCCATGGCGAACGCTAATCGATTCCGGATGCATCATCCCCAATGGCACCGATGCTCCGGTGGAACTGGTCGATCCTCGCGCGAGCTTATTCGCAAGCGTCACGCGCCAGCAACCCAATGGCGTCGCGTTCTTCCCTGAACAGTGCATGACACGCCGCGAAGCACTACTCAGCTACACACTCTGGCCCGCAATTGCCAGTTTCCAAGACAAAGAACTCGGTTCCATCACCCCCGGAAAACAAGCCGACCTAGCCGTCTGGGACACCAACCTACTCGACTGCGAACCCCAACAACTACTAACCGCCAAAGTCCTATCAACCTGGGTTGCCGGAAAGCAAGTCTATGGCACAGAGTAAATGGGCTACTGAGAATATTTTCTCATGACCGCTCCGAGTCGCCCAATTAGGCGGCCACACTTAAGCGGATGCTCGGGCACGGTGCATGAACAGCCACCATGAGACAACTCGACATTTGTATTCGTCAAGATCGATATACGAACAGGGTTGACCGAAAAATAGCACTGACGATAAAGTCCAATTTTCAATCTTACGGCTGGTGTAGCTTAGGTCGATGACTCCAGCCAAGTCTAGTAAGTCGAGGAATACACTTAGAAATGAATCTGCAAATCAGCAATCGGTGCCACGACGAGATAGAAACATTCAGTATTTCACTGAACGGGTCCTCTCTCTGCGAAATTCATTCGACGTTGTGACGCTTCCGCCTCTCCAACAATTCATCCGCATAAAGTCCTTCTTAAGCCATACTACCTGTTATCAATCGCTTTACTCCCAACGCTTGTTGAGAAAATGGGGGGCAGTTCAGTTAGTTAGAAAATTTCATGTCGAGAAGTGCGGCGAGCTCGGATTGAAGGCGAACGTGTTTGTCGATTAATTCAATTTTTTTTTCGTGCAGTTTTTGCAAACTGCCGCGAGGACTGTTTACATATCTTTGCGCCTCAGAGTAAAGCCCCAAGAGCTCCGCAATCTTTAAACGTGTTACAGAGTCGATTCGTGGGCTTGAAGCGACCTTTCTGCACGCGTTCTCCGTGCTCTTAGCAATTGCCTCGGAGAAGGTGTGATCCTTTCGACGATCCTCACTGATTGCGAAATTCCACGCTTGTTGAACATCCATATTTCCCGATTGGGTTCCTTCGACTACCTTGTTGTACATTTCCTCCATTCTGACTAGGCAGGAGAGCGAGGCGTCTAGATTCCGAACGACAGCAACACGTGCATCGTGACGTAGGCTATATGTTTCAAATTCATCCTTCGGCAAACGCGACGCAAAGTGGGAGCTAGAATTCTCCATCATATTTCTCAAGAGATATGCAGGAATGCAATACGCGATGCCCTCGACGTCCCGACTTCCCTTAAGGGTCGCCATTCCTAATACTTTTCCATCGGTACCCAATATCGGACCGCCCGAATTGCCATGGTTGATGGAAATCGAAACTTGAAAAAATTCCACGCCATCGATTTCTATCTGACTACTCAACAAACCACGGCTTACTGCGCGATCCAGCACACGATCGTCGCTGTGAACTCCGGGAAATCCGATCGCCAGAATATCGCGTCCCCGTCGAAACGAATCACCAGTCTTCAAATCGAATTCAAGTGGAACCGCAGAACAATTTGTTAGCTGAAGAACGGCGACGTCGAGTACATCGTCTTCATAAGCAATCCTCGCCTTAAATTGGTCTCTAGATTTATTCGAAGCAGTCGGAAATGATACGATGATCTCATCTACGAACATTCCTTCGGTTACGTGGCGATTAGTCATTACGAGGTTTTCAGCGATCACAAAACCCGTGCCCGAACTGAATTCATCCATGATTAGACAAACACTTTTTTCACAACCGGCGACAATTTCCTCGAAGGTCTTATCGCGACCATCTTCCGCAAGTCGCCCTCGCTCTTCCTGCTTGACCATAGGTGATTCATTCGCTTGTTTCTGCTCTTCCTTAACTCGTTTTTCGGCCAAGTCCGATGGAGTGCTCCCCGAGTTAGTGCCAGGCTTCCTGGAAGTTGTGCTTGGAGATTGCGACATCGCTAAAGCAACAATAATAATGAACCCTAAAACAACCACCGAGCTACCAACACCGATCCATAGTTGGGTATTTGAACGCCAGTCAAAAACGTCCTTTGGTACAACGGGAACTGGCGGAGGAGATGGAGACAGCTCGGAAAATTGCGATGCGGACCTAAACGGACCTAGCCGCGATTTTGATAAATCCGTTTCGCGGTTGATTTTCTGAAGGCGCAAGAATTCTTGGATTTGCAGTCTGGTATACGGTCCTCGCACTTCTGATGGAGCCGATTTGATAAACCACGTTGGAGGTTCGATTGGTGCTGGTGTCATAATGTGCGACGGAGGTATAATTGGTTGGTCGAAATTCGTGATAATTTTTTTGCCAGATCTTGTTAGAGGACGAATCAACGCGCTTGGTAATAGATACCTTGCCCATTACGTTTCGCGAGATCTTGCAACGTTTGGATAACTTCGGTTAGGCCAATACAATCGATGCGTATCGGGTTCTTGCTGGAATGGTTTTGTGCAGTAATCAATTCAACGACCAGCGGATCAAACTCCCCGTCAGATAGAACGACTATGCGATCGGGTTTCAATTGCAAAGCCATTTCAAGAGACTCGGTTGGCTCGGTTCCTCCGCCTCCGGTCGCCTGCGAAATCCATAAACCGAAATCACGTTTCATTTTGGAATTGGCTAGGACAAGCTTCGCCCCTAACGGCGAGAGGTACATGCTACCATCGAAAAAGATTACCGTGAATTTTTGATTCGGTTTAAGCTTCTCAATTGCAGCAATTAGTGACTGTTTGACTCGCTCTAGCGGCGATCCCTGCATGCTGCCCGAAAAGTCAATCACGAACACAACATTGCCACTCCCAGACGCTTCTTCTAAAGGGTTTGCTCCACCAGCAGAACCTAAATTACCGACGTTGGGCGGAGGCGACTTGTCGAGCACAATTCGCAGTGGCATGACAATTTCCGGCAGCGGACTTTCTGTGGAATCTGTATCCGATGAACCCTCCTCTTGTATGTCGGCTGCAGATTCGTTTTCAGCCGAAACGATACCATCTACATCGTCGGTTGTTTTTGATACATCTGGTGAATCGGAAGGTTGCGAATCCGCACCCGACTTATCCGAAGAATCTGCAGTACCTCCAGATCCATTTGTAGCATCGGCCATATCTTGACCGCCACTCGACTGGCTAGTTCCGACTGCATATTCCTTTTCCCCATTTCCGACGGTGCCTTTCTGCGAACTACCTGAACTGCGTTTACCCACCAGCAGCGCGATAATCAAAACCATCAACAAGATGATTGCTATGGCGGTAATCACGAATACAAGTCGAGAACGATCCTCCGAGGCGGAGTCTGTGCCAATTGACACGGGAATCTTTGGCGGTTTTTCTTGAGGAACAAGTGGCGGCTGCATTCCGTTTCCTTCTCTATTATTGGACTCGGGCATTACCGTCGCGACTTCCAACAGGGACTTCGGCCACTTCATCAAGCGGTACTAGTTCGTATTCAAATCCTAACTTTATTAGCTGAGCCTTTGTCCCTGCAAAAGCATCAAAAGAATCGGGCCATACACCAATGGTGATCACATGTGTTGCACTAGAATAGCCGTTCAATAGTCGTGTAAAATCGGCCATGTCAGAAGCGTCTTCAAGATTCCAACCGGCAGCCATGAGGGGTTTAAAGTACTCCAAACTGGCGGTGCTCCTAACAGAGACATGCGAAGTATTGTAGTCCGTGCGCGTAGCATCCTTCACGAAATAGGTTTTTCCATACCGCATGGCAAAAAGTAAATTGCTCTTGTGTGTTGCTCGAACAATTGGCAATTCAATAGAAATCATTTTGTCATTTCGTACTTTGTCCAAGTCGCCGCTTTTCTGCTGAAGCTCAACGCGCATGGTAGTTAAATCTTCGTCCAGTTGTTTCATTTCCAGTTCAAGCTGAACGTTATTGCGCAGCGTTTCTTCAAGTACTTGCAACGCTTTCGTGTAATCCCCCGAAACTTGCGACAGCTTATCGAACTGTTTTCGCAGTTCTTCGTTCTTTGCATCAATAGTGTTGTCTTGAGACGACAACGCTTTTGGTTTTAGCAGTGCAATTGCCTCTCGCAGATCCAAAGAGGCGGCAACGAGTTCTTCGAATTTCCGAACATTATCTTGCGTTGCGCGTGGGTCTACCGGCTTTTGGGGCCCGTCTTGCTTGCTTCGGAACTGAGATATTATCGATAACAAGATAGCGATGAACATAATGCCACCGAATGCATTACAAATTGTGTCCAGGAACAAGTCCAAACTCGACGAATTGGTATTTCTTCGACGACTCATTTGGACCTCACTTGGGATTCCAGGTGAATCGATTTCTGACTTCCAATTACATCGAAACCGTGCGCAATGGACTCTTCCTCCATCAGTTTGAGAATCGCTTCGAAATCACGCAGTCCACCGGGACGGAGCAAGATAAGGAATTGACGCGACGCCATATTTTCGGCACGTAACCAGTCGCCGAATTTTGCAAGTTTGCTTAAACCCTGAAAATTAATGACTGCGCCCGTCAAAGAATCTGAAAGTCGAATCCCCGTTGGTTGAATTTCGACGAGAACGAGGTGCCTGCCTTCGTTCGTCGTGTCGCGAAAAATTAACATATCTTCCGTTTCGATTTTCGCAATCTGAACTTCTAGCTTCTCGGATTCTTCCCCAAGCTTTTTCAGCTCGTCGCGTTTCGCACCAGCAGCTTGATACTTTTTGGTGAGACCTTCTTGGACTTTCTTTGCGGCCGCCACGGACTCGAGTGCTGCTACCAGCATGTTTTCCAGAATCTCAATTTGCCGAACCGTGTTTGCTGATGATTGATCGAATTGCACGATTCGCTGATCGCGGTTGAGATTGTTGTTCTGAGCGGTGGCGAGTACAGATTCCCTCAGCTTTTCATATTCCGTCTGAAGTGATTCGACCTCGGATTGCAATTTATCTAACGATTGTTGAGTGACCACGGAACTAGACTCTGAAGACCTCCCTTCCACTTTGTCGACAAGCTCCAATGCCATGCAAAGTACAATCAACACAAAAATGCCTACGATTGATGTAACGATGTCTTGAAATGCGAAGAATGAAATTGAGGGCGGTTCCCACTTTCGTGACATGTCTCTAGATCTCCCGCGATTGTTCAAACGGAAGTATTTTGATCCGGCTAATTACTTGCTTCAAACCATATTCCGAGCAATCATCTAGAAATCGTTGTTCGGCAGCTTTTTGTACAGTCATCCAAAGCTGAATAAACAAAGCGATAACCAGCGCCAGCAACGTAGTCTCAAAAGCCGTGCTAAGGCCGCTAGTGATCTCTTTCAACGAACTTACGATACCGCTAACTTCCGTTTGCTGATCAAGCATATTGCTGAAAGTAGCGATGGATTGGGAAAGTCCAAGTACCGTACCAATAAACCCCAGTACTGGAATGGCCCAAAGGAACCCATTGATAAGAGAGTATGAAGTCTCAAGGGCTGATTCGTCTCGTTCGGCCGCAGAATGCAAAATGTCGTCGACATCAGATACGCGTCCCAGGTTTTTCAGATTGCTGATCGCGGTGAGGATTCGATTGAAGACAATAAACTTTTCCGGGTCTTCGACCAGATTGTGAAGTCGGGCCGTCAATTGATCTGCCGTTGTAGAGGAAAGAACGAAGTCATGTTGATCGGGAGGGACTAAAGCGATTTTTAGCGATTTGCGCTGCACGCCAAGTTTGTTTCGTTTGAGAACCAAAATCGCGATGCACCAGCAACCCAGAAACACCGCTGCATGTTGCGTGGGCCCTCGCGCAGTCAGCATGAGTGACAGGAAATTATTAGGAATGGCGAAAGCAATCCCGTAGATGATCCCCGTACCCAACAGGGCAAGCAACCCCGCAAAAACATTGTTGATATCGGTCCCAAGTCCTGCTGGCAGTCCACAACGCGACTCTAGATCGCTCCGGTACCAACTCAGTTTTGTTTGGACGGGCTTATCCATGAATACAAATCCATTGGGAAAAAATGATCTTGGGGGTTAAAATCTTGTTGCAGCACCGCCCGCAAAAGAAACTAAGAGCATTATGACGAGTAGCGCAACGGTTGCAACGATTAGTGAAACTGCCATCACAAAACCGTAAAATCGCCAATACTTCAAAGAGGCTCTCGTTGCCAAAATCAAATTCGATTCTGTTGGTCGTATTTGAAGCGTGTTTAACGCATTCGAGAATCCGATCTTAAGTAGCCCCATCTGGAGCGTGATTAAAGCAGGCACAATCAGCAACATCTGGCTCAAAAGGATGTACGCGTTATTAGCGCCAAGTGCAACTACGATGGAAAAAATCATTCCGATAAATTGAATGACAGAGGAAACGATGAACACGATTCCCAAAAACATTGCCCAGCCGCGCGCGCGACAATATTCCTGGGCAACCTGCGTTACAAAGTCGGAACTTGAACCACTTTCGGCCGCCCGGCGATTAGATTTCGAGCGAGAACCGAACGCACTTCCCATAACCAACTCTGCCGCCTGCCAGTCCGCCATGCCCTCACGCCAGACGAGTGTATCTTTCGTGATTCGGCCGATAGATATGAGTTGCTTAAATTGTGATTCCTCCATCGGTCCTTGGTTGGCGCCATCGATGTGTGCGTACCAAACGGCGATAGGCTGAACAACAGTCTCGGCTTGCTTAACTTTGATTTGAGCTTGAGCCTCCGGTTGGAGCTCAAGTTGTTGCGAATTAACTGTTGCTTTTGCAGGTTCCGCAGCTCGAGTCGAAGATGGAAATAACTCGCTGAATTCTTTGGCTGACCGCCAAGAAACACCATCCCCGGATACCTCGTGGGTCGGTGTTATTTGGCCCCGGCGAACGAGATTTTTAGCGTCAGCGGGGGACATCGGCCCCACGGTTCTACCCTTAAATCTCACAAACACGCGATCTTCTAAATTCACGATAGCAGTTCCAGGTACAACAAAGGATAGAAATAGTTGGCTTTGGCTAATCTGAGTTCGTCAGGGAGAACAGCGGACGACCGGCAATCTCGATATCCGACTTTTTTTGCAGATGCACTTCTTTGTTAACCACAGTTCCAGCGTTCACTAAACGCAAACCGTTTGGCACAGTTGGGTTTTCTACAACGACAAAAAGTTGTCCATTCGTGATATCAGCCGATAAACGGGCTTGGATGTTGCCCGCCTTATCCCGATCCAGCAATCCAACCATGAAATATTTTTTGCGACCAACGCCAGCGATCAAATCTCGATTGGAGCTCACTTTTTTGAATGCTGCGGCAAATGCTTCTTTAAGTGGCTGGCCAATGTCGTCAGGCAGTTTGGATTGGAACTCCGCCGCTTCATACCAGCGCTGTCGATCTTCGCTGCGGCTTGCCAATAACTCGGATGTTGACTTAAGTTCCTCTTGAAGAAAAACGCTTCCTGCAATGGCGGCTTCGACAAGCCGAGCAATCAATGTTTCTTTAATCATGGCATCGAGTTTGTCATTCTTTAAAATGATTCCGATTTGCTGCAATAACTGCTTATCCCATTCAACCACGATGGAGCGTTTGGCACTTGTTAGCGAATTCGTCAACAAACGCATCGTGGCTCTTGGTTCTTCCAATACCTCGATCTTTCCCGTGACAGACTCATTCCTCACCGCGCCTGTCTCGTCAGCAACAACCTCAAGACCAAGTTTTGAACCGGTGTTGGATTCATTTATTTTGACCTTCATTTTTTGATAATTCGAATCGTGCAAGTACACTCGAACTCTTGTAAACGCCCCCCCCGCAGCTGGTTTCCCCTGGCCAAGAATGGTTCGCAGGTCCTTCATTACGGCGTCCGATAAATCGCTGATCAAGAATTCCAGCAAATCGGTTCGCTTGGGGATCAGTTGCACATCTTCTCTCCAATTTGAAGATTTCTCGATAGCCGGATGGGTGCCGAGTATTGCTAACATCGGTTCTGAACTCGTCAGAATCTGTTCCGCTTCGGCTGGATCAATCCCGTCCTTTAGGGCCTTGTCGACTTGTTCGCTTATCGCATTCCAATCAAGCAGTTTCGTCCAAAGTGTTTTTTCGCGTGCAGCACGGGTGAACTCGGCTGTCCATGGGCTTTGCGGAGCTTCGGCTAGGAATGCGTCCAATGCTAATCCTAATTTTTGAATGGAATCGGCCTCTCTCACCACTCGCAACAGTTGGTCTGCTTTCGCCGTATTACGAATAGCCTCGCGCATTGCGGAGCGAAGCGAATCCAGCCTCTTCTTCGAAATTTCGACCAAATCGCTGGCGCGCGGACCTGATTTGGGAAACTCCGTCTTCAGCTTGTCGAGGCGTAACTGGAGATCCGCAAGATGTTCTTCGCCTTTTGCGAAGTCAGGTTCTTTTTCAAATGCTGCTAATTGAAGATCGATTTCAGCAACACGATCGCGAACGTTGCTGAGTTGAGAGGCCTGGACTTCCGTTTCGTGTTTTTCAACTCGCCGCCGAATTTGAAAAAGTGTTGCTTTCTCTTCGTCAGTAGTAGCAACCTCTTCTGCCTTCCTTAAAATCTCTTTATCGATCAGCGATGCGTCCTGAAGGTCGACTTGTTCGACCAGTCGCTTGAGCGTTTCCACTCGTGATTGCTCCGCAGTCGTTTTGGCCTCAAGTTGGCCAATTAATGAGGCGATTTCAGTGACCTGAATCAGATGCGGTTTTTGTGATTTGAAGCGACCAATAAGCGCGGTGGCTTCGTTCAATTTTCCTTGTTCGACAAGACTGCTTAGTTCGGTAACTACGGCAATTTTTTCTTGATTGGCCGTCCGTATCCACAGCAACATACCCACAATGGAAATTAGCACCACAGCGCTAGCTGCCAAGGCGACAATCGTCAGTTGCGAACGGCGTGCAGATTGGTGCTGCTTTCTGGAAACGATTGACTCGTACCGTTCCTCAAGCAATGGATCGATCCCTAAATCCCATCTTAGTACCATGTGATAGGCATTTTGAAGATCAACCAGGGGGCGATCATCCTCGATGGCTTTTGCTAATGAAACGCATGCCAACCGATGTGATTCCTCTGCTTTCAAATCCCCATCACGTTGTTCAAGCCACAACAACGCAGGTTCGGCCATCTCGCGAAGATTATTTGGCATCCCCGAAATCATAGATTTCTCAAGTTCTTGATAGCCCGCACGAAGACTCCGTAACTTGGTTTCGTCCATTTCGGAAAATGCGACATTGAGCTTTTCCACCAGTTTTTCAGCTCGCTGCGTTTGGTCGTTTAGTTTGAGAGTCTCAAACGCCGATACGACTTCTTTTCGCATCTGGTCGGGGATCTGAATTCGCCAAGCGGTACTGGTGAGTTCTTCAGCGAGTGCGGCGGTCAAGGACAAATCTCGCGACTTCTTTGCGTTACGCACTTCCTCGGGTAATTCTTTAAGGCGCGAGCGTTCCCATTGTTCGATATCTTCAAGCCAAACCGGATTGGCCACATCTTGTCGGCTTATTTGACGCAACACTTTTAGCCGCCAAACCAAGGGGGCTTTGCCGATCGCCAATCTGCGATGCTCGCGCATCAAGCTTTCGAGTGGTTGCTCCTCGATCATCGCCTGCTGCAATTGTTCTACTGCGTTGCGATTGATCGATTCGGGAACTGGAATGCTGAGGAATTGGAGGATTTCTACGAAGTCCGGAAATTCTTGAAAATCGAGTTGCGAAGCCCACTCGATGACATTCGGTCGCGCATTGGCAAGCTGAATCGCTTCGCTCCGCAATCCTTTGCTCAGAAGTTCTAAAGCTTCATCTAGCCGAGCATTAACCTTATCGACCTCAAGCCGATACTCCTCCGCCAACGGCCCCAACGCCTCCGCGTTTAGCCCCTCGACTCGTTCAAGTTGTTTACGTATTTTGTCGGATATCATTTCATGAATTAGCTCTTAAAGACGCTTTTGACAAACACACATCTTGGTATCAGAATTTTTTCGAGCGTCCCTTTATCAATTTGTTCTCGGCCGATACCACCACTCTTGACCCTAATGTGTGCGAGTTCAAGATTAAGCTGAAGTGGATTTGGTTTCTGAAATTCCTCGATTGATCTTTCAGCTCTGGTTAGGTGGTCGAGTAACTTGTTAATTTCATCCTGATGATGATTGTTTAACATGTCATACAACTTATCTAACGTACTAAACTCCTTCAATTCCGTCAGAAACTTCTCATCTTCAGTTGTCGGAAACAATTCCCGCAAATTGCCTTTCAACTTTCTAAGTTCTTCCAGCTGGCTTGATTGTTTAGGAAATTCGTTTGCGATCCAAACAAACCCGTCAACTGGATCGTCAAATTGACCAGCAGAAATCAAAGTTTGAAAACGTAATACCAATTCTTGAAACTGCTTACGTTGATTCTCGGTGGATAGTTTTCTGTTGCCTATTTCCGAACTCAAACTAAGAAAAACGTTTGTCCAAAGACCATTGTTCTTGAAATTCCTTATCGTCTCTATCGCACTAAGCGATGCTTCCTTGGCATTTTTGATACTCAAAACTTTATCTTTGAATTCTCCACCGTGCATAAGAGTGACGTACAGAACCACATGACTTGAATTGGCGTCGTACATTCCATTCACCTTAAAGTCGATTCCAGAGCTTACTGTCGCTAGTTGCGATTCGAGCTTTTGAGGCTCCTCCAGAGCAAGCCATTTATACTGATTGGCCTCACGTATACCGGAATCAAATGATAGTTGGATGACGATTTCTGTGTCAGTTGGTCTATCGTCTTTACCAACTAACTTTATGACATCAAGAGCACCGTCAATGCGAGGTGCCGATAATGTCACCAGTTCGCTGAGGGCAACCTCGGCGCTCTCATTATCGGTGATAAAAAATTGCAAGCCTGACGCTTCTTGAATCTCTCCGGGTGCAATCCGCCAGCTCCAAGTCAGACCGGGTTGAAGTTGAACAAGTGGACTACTTATTTCTTGTTCTTTTCCATTGACGATCTTCTTGACGGATATTTTGAGCTGATCAACTGGATCGGCAATTTGGTCGCTAGACCAATTTCCGGTAACCTCTACGTCTCCCATAACGGGAAGCTGAATTGTCTGTTTGGAAACCGAAATGGTCGGAATTTGATTTTCGACAATAATTGTCAGGTCTTTCGATGCAAGTAGCTTGTCGTGGTGGTGTAATTCAAATTCTAATTTTATGTCCCGGCTTGGCATTTCAAGTTTATTTGGTGCTTCTACACTCAATGTCCATTCCGCAGTATTGCCTTCAGTGCGCCTCAGCGATATCCAAGAAGGAGGTTCCTCCTTAGTTCTTAAGTCAAATTGGCTAGTACTGTTGACGACACCGATTGTTAGCCGCTGATTTTCACCTTCCTTCACTTTCACAGAATCTGCGCAAGCAATGCTAGGTTGCAAATCCGGTTCTACATGCTTATCAATTTGAACTGAATTATCCGAAGATTTCAAAGCTTGGCCGGACACATCAGGATTAGTGTTCCTTTCCCCGTCGTTTGGATTGACTTTTCTCGGTTGAACGGTTGTTGATTGCCCTACTGGCGTTTGAGTTGTTGCACTTGCATTTTGCACTAACTTTGGCATTGGAATTACAAGAACTACAATAATGACGAGTAATGCCAAAACAGCCACAGAAAACGATGCGATCGCAAGCGCACTGTGTTGTTTGTTCGGGAATACGGTTGGTGGAAGGCCCATTGGACGCTTCGCATCCTTAACCTTTGTTTGAGTTTTGGGCGTTATAGAAGGAGGCGTAAGTGTTAATTCATCGAATGTATTCGTCACGCGAATCATCGGCAGTTCAAATTCACTTGACGGCTCGAGCTCAATTTTCGCAGGGGACGAATCGCCCTCCGGTGCCTTGTTGATTAGCGGTATTCCTTGTCTTGCGCAAAAAACTAAAGCCGCGTCATTTGCGATTTCGTCGCGTTTATACAACTCAATCACCGTTCCCTTAGCTGGTGCCAGTCGGGCTTCGTCGGTGCCTTCGAGAACGCAGCGGACTTTGCAATCTATGTCGGGCGGAAGGTTGGTGAAGTAAGTGCTGAATGTGGCATTCCATCGTTGAGCAGGCGGAAGGACTGCGATGGCCTCAGCGATAAGTTGCATGAGAAGCTGGGACTGCTCTAAGCGGAAGATTATCCATATCGGTTTGCCCATCGGTTTTGAAAAGGCTTCTGCGACAACGCCACCCCAACCAGCGTCACCTTTTACCTGTTCCCAAGTCGTACAAATTGCGGGCGAAACGTCGGCCTGAGGAATGCGAGGCCCAACGGCTCGCGTTTCGCATTGTCCATCCCATATCTCTTCAAAAAAGCTGGGACCTTGCATCAAATAGGCGGGACCACAGGGAACGCGTTCGTTTGCATCCAAGACTACGTGGTGAGCGATCTTGTTTGTGCGCGAACTGTAATCCACGCCGTAAGCTGCAATGCGTGACAGAATGGAAACTTGACGACCGCCGACATTGACTCGCAAATGGCTAAAGCAAACGGGGTTCTGGGATGCCGAAGGATCTTGAGGGGGAAATACATGACGGTAGGCACTCAGAGATTCGAGGCGTGTCGCTAGGTTTATCGGCAAACCTGCGGTCGAAATAACCGTGCAGAATCCGCGACTTCCTTGTTTGAGTCCTTGCGGTGCGGAAGTGTAGAGTAGTTCGACGCTCATAGGGACGCCCTAAATGCTCGGTGCGAAAAAGTATGCCGACACAATCATCGAGTGGAAGACTTTTGCTTAGCAGGCTTTGCAACCTGCGCCGCTTTGCCGCCCACCAAACCCGGAGACCAGCGGTGGAGAGCATGAAGCATTGGAATCTCTACCCAGTAAGGTTGAATATCGCGAGGTCGAATACCAAAGGAACCTGTCGACTCATCCACCTCGGGTGATTTACCAGTGGCACTAACCGGAATGAATGTCAGTTCACTTGAGAATCCCTCGGCCGCAGCCACGATCTCGGGAGTCAGTTTTCGAAGCAGATTACCTAAGGCTTTGGAAACTTGTTCAATTTTTGGTACGTCTAAACAAGTGAAATCATCTTCGTTTCTCCGGATGGTTGTAAACGGAAGCGAATTATCAACCTCGGGCATTAAATTCTTCCACGCATCCCACTTTGTAACGACAATAACCAAGGGGCGTTGGTGTAGCTCGTCGTCGCGCAGCCCTGCGTGTTTTCGGACTCTATTGATCGCTTCAAGTAAGATTGTATCTTGCCTAACTGTCGCTTCACGTGCTAGTCTCTCGGAACGGGACCGCATTTGCGGATCATCCGATTTGCCTTCACAGGCCCGGCGGAATCTCGGATCTTGCGTGGGGTCAAACAAGAAAAACAAGCAACGAGAAAGCGCTAAATGACGAGTAACAGGCGTGGATACAGTGTCTTGTCCAGGTAGAAAGCTTTCCCCTGCGTTATCGTACAAGCACATCACTCGCGAAACCGATTTCGCATTGGAATATTGGGGGTGCTTGGCAAGAGGTTGAATCGTAAACATGAATGGGCGAGGAAATGTAACCGAATGCTCGCCCATATTAACCGTATCGTACAAATCACCCTGTACTTGCGTTTTCGCAATCGAAACAAGATTGTCAGGATTGGGGTTCAGAAACTGCATTTCTTCGTACTCATGCAAGCGCGCGTTGGCTGCGGCGTCCGTGTCATTTACTGACAATGCGAATTGATAGGGAAGAAGTTGGCGAAGACTCCAAGTCATCGAAGCCAGGAAATAACTCTTCCCCGACGCGGGGGCACCAAGAATAGAAAAGAAGAGAGGCGGGATTTGATAGAGCGGTCGCGGAACTTCTAGGTGGCAATTGGGACAAGCCAATCTACTGGTTCTATAACCCTTTGGATCCAGCGCATCACCCTCTGCAGTAAAACGAGACGGCAGAAACCGAACTGGCTGATCGGAGCCTAGCCGAATATCCCCCAACAAATCTGGATGCTCTGCGACCCAAAGAGATTCTTCAGGCGCGTATTCGTGCCAGCAATGAGGACAACGTACTCGTGATAGGATTGTAAGTTTCGCCGATCGGTTTTCACTCATGTTGCGTTCACGCATTTAGCTTTTAATGCATCATCTAGATTCGAATTACTGTACCCAATGATTTCGCCAAACCCAGCCTATCGTATCTTACCGTCCACGCAATCAGGACAATCAAGTCTTTTGCGACTGCTACAGACTCCGCATGGCTTGTAAGCTTGCTGTTGCTGGAAGATTTTGCCCCCCGTTGTAGGATCTATTCCAACAACGGTCGTATTCATTCCGGCTTCCAGTCTTCCGCTTCCTCCGCAATTCGGACACTTTACTAAACCATCTCCGCCACACTTAAAGCACCAGGGATCGACAATCGTACGGTCCTTTTTTGTTTTAGGATCATTAAACAGAACAAACATCGGCTCCGATAGATCCGATCTCGACGTCCATGAAAATACCGGAAGGGTCGAAATCTTGATCATGTCTCGTGCGCTCGGCGCGCTGCCGGAAGTGTTCTTGGACGGCAAATTGAAAATGTCAGACCGCGACAGATCATCTGAAACCCAGCGACGGATCTCATTTGCTGATATGCATTCACACCTTTCCTTGTCATGCTTTGCTGGAGTTTCGAGCGAAACACCGACGACGCCAAATCGTGCATCGACGCAAGGCCCACCGCGCGAAGCGGACGAAATCTTACTGCTGGTAAAGAAACTGCCTCCATCATCGCGACTTCGAACAAATTCGCCTTTTGCAAACTGCAGATTATTCTTCAGCATGCCTTGCCCTCTAACGAATCCCACAACAGCGAGTGGTTGACCTGACACAAGGTTGTTCGTCTCAATCTTAAGAGAGGGACTATCCAAGTCCTCGACCTCTAACAATGCAAGGCTTGTATTCGATGCCGCCCCTTTCCAAATGAACGGGGTCGCCGTAATTCCAGAGGTGCGTGTAATAGATGTCGGATTGCTCGCCGCGGAGGCGAATGGGGAGCCTGTTAGTGTTACATTGCGCACCTTTTTTCCAACCCAACTCTTTTCGTCTGGGACGGCAATCGTCACTACTTCGGGAGCTGATTTATTTGTGAACAACGATGACTTTGTAGTTACTACATAGCCCGGTGCAACGACGAATCCAGAACCGTATGCAGTCAATTCCAATGCAGAAGTGGGCGGCGAGATGCCTTCAACAAGGACGTTGCTCATGGACGGTGAGGGCACATCAATTTCGATCGAATAGTACCAACCTTGAGGAAGCTGAAGGCGATTGGGAACCGCCGAAATCTCATGGACCGTTGCAAGTAATTTTGAGAGCGATTTTTCATCCACTTTGAAACTCGATTTTGGCATTTCGACGATCTTGTGAAATTGAAGGATGTTATGCATCACCACGTCAGACCCCGATTTAATGAGGTCGTAAGACCGCAAGAAATACTTACAAGCTTCCTCCGAATTATGCAGCTTGAGTTTGGCAACGGCCATGTTGTTTAAGGCCGAGGAAAGGGTCGTGGCGTGACGCAGCGGATCGACTTTGCGTTGCGTCTCAATCCGCCGCATTGCATCGCCGAAAAACCGAACGCCTTCTTCAGGCTCGTTCGAATCTGCGCAATAGGCAACGCCAAACCACAAGGCAGCGAACGGCGATTGTTTATACGTATTGTTTGCCTTCTTCAGATCTGCTGAGTGCTTGCCTAGCGATTTACCTAACTGATACGAAACGCTATTGAGAGCAGACAGTTGAGCAGCTTCTTGTGTTTGAAATTCCTGAATCGCCAAAAACTGCAATTCCGATGGGCTAAGTTGTTTTTTCGGAACCTTAACTTGCTTCTGATTGGCCATGAGCAAATTCACCGACTCCGCGTCCTGAGATTGAAACTCAGCAACTATTGTTCGGCCATCTAAGGATTCCCATTCGCGGCCAGTTTGAGCGAATACAATGTTTGCGTTGAGAAGAAATGCAAACGTTAAGATACCGGACAATCGCGGTTTCACTTTCGTGCCCCTTTCCCACTTCACGTGTACCATTAAAGGACCAGACTTGGGGGGAGTATAACACGAAATCAATTGCATTCCATATGCATTGGATCAATTTCTAAATTGTTATCCAAGTTAGTTGTTTACCGTGCTCGGCAACCATGGAAGTACGGTCGACCGTTTTGTAATATCTCAATTGTTTGTGATCGATATTCACTCGCGCATGATAGACGACTTTTCAGCTAAACTTGTGATGCTGGGATCGATTGGGCAAATAGTTTTCGTGGCCAAACTGAATTTTTTAATTCTTGAAAAATTTGTGGCAGTAAACTGATACGATACTCGCTTTGCAGCATAGGGGAAAATCTGTTTGCATTGCGAGTCCGTGTTTGTCAAGTTCATATTTCCGAACCGTCGGATAGATACATGTTTCGCTCATCCGCTAAAAAGCTATTCGAGCATTATGAAAACCTGTCCGACCTTGTTGAGCCGGAACAAGATCGGGTCATTGCTGAAATTGAGTTGAATGACCAAACGCTCGCTCGTGAATTGCGAACGATGCTGGATGATCGACGATTCGACAAAGCTCAGAACTCTGGCATTTCGGAGGAGGAAATAAGTAAACAAACACATCCCGGAGATACAGGAATTGATTCTTCGATTCAGGATCTTCGAGACTTGACCAAAGCGTTTTCTTGGAACGAGCAAACAAAAGAATATATGCTCGGATGCTTTAGAATTCGGGAATGCTTGTCAATCGGCGCTAGCGGTGCAACATATCAAGCTTTCGATAGTGAATTGCACCGAGATGTTTCGATTTTTCTTCGGTATCCTCGATTTGCAGACGCTCCTGGGTTGCGAGAATCCTTTTTGAGATCGGCGAGGAATGGGGCACGGGTATTCCATCCCAATGTCGTATCGATTCTCGGAATTATTGAGCATCCTCAAACGGTCGGGATCGTCAGGCAATGGCTTCCTGGAATGAACCTTGCGCAATGGATGAATAGCCGAGGTCAGATCGATTTGACGGAAATTATTCGCATCGGACAGAACCTCGCATTGGGATTGCAGTCGCTGCATGATCAAGGCGTTGTCCATCGTGACTTAAAACCTGCAAACATTATCATGCGACAAGGATCCGGAGAGGCCGTAATCATTGATCTGGGTACGGCGGAACTTGTATCCGAGACGTCCACCCTTAATCAGGTTGTAGGCACCCCCGGATTCATCGCCCCAGAGGTCTTGCAGGGTAAGTCATTCGATTTTCGTAGCGATCTCTACAGTCTTGGCGTTGTCTTGTACTGGTTGTTGACAGGTAATTGGCCTGACGACAAACCAAGTCATCTGAGTTTGAACGGCATTGAAAGGAATCAGGACTCATCAACGACGGATAGTACTCGGTCCGTGATTAATTTGATCAACGAGATTCTCGATTCTCAACCGGATCGTCGACCTTCGACTGCGAACGAAGTAGCCAAGCGTTTAGCCTTAGGGACACAACGTGAAATCAATGTTTCCCCCGAGCCTGCGAAAGAACGCGTTGTATTCTATCGCCTGAGCAGTCGTAGAAAATGGATAAATCATTCGGTTGGAATGACTGCCTTGGCCGCAATTGCTTTCGCCATGGGACGGTGGGGCGTTAACCGGTGGTCAAAAAATCAGAGTGCAAATGGCAAATTATTCGTACCGGAAAAGCTACCCGATTTCGTTGGTACTTGTAATTTTTCTTTGAACGGTCAACAAGGGATCTTATCAAAAGAAAATATTGAAGTCTTTCCTGACCTCGTATCGTTTGGGAAAGAAAGAGCCTGGTTGCTCGGACCTTCAATCCCAAATCATTGGGCCGAAATCCTTTTTGCGCCTATCGAGATTCCCGAAGGGCGCTTCGAATCCAACCTTGTTGCATTCTTCATTTTCTTCGACGCCATGCCCGGCGAGGCCATTGCTGAGATTCAATATTCTTACAGCGGACTTCCTAGATCATGGCAAGTTCTCAGACGCGTTGAAAGTCGTTTTCAAGGTTATGACCCGCATACGGGATTTGAGTCCCTTCCGCCGGGAACGCTCGAAGGCGCAGAACAGGTATTTTTCAAAATACGATTGTTTGCGTACGTTCCCATGGGTCAACATAATATCATCAAACCGGTCAACGCTGCTTGTAAGATTCACGTTGATCGAGCTGAGGCCTTGACATTAGCATTATGGAGAAATATCGGCAATGACAAAGAGCCTGATAGAAAAAACACGGATCAATAGCGTTCCTTGGTCATACGCAATTATCGGGTTGCTCTTTGCGTCACTCGGTTTCGTGTCAGGATTCGGCAAAAAGTCGGTAAACTCCCTTCGGCAGTTTCAAACCCCGGATATTCCCGCCGATAAGATCTTCGCTGTTAATATTTGGGAAGACGAGCAGCCGTTCTTGAGATTGGCAAAACCTAATACGGCTGTCTGTGTTACCGAAATGACTAAGCAAGGCTTACATGGCATGCGATTTTGGTGTGCCCGGTGGCACGATCAGTGGGGAGAGGTCAACTATGAATTTCCTATTGAAAATCCAGGTTCCGTCAAGCTTGCCGCACTTGTTCAACGCGAAACAACGGTTTTTAACTTTCTCGACGAGACTGCGGTTGCTGAGATTTGGATAAATTCCGGAAATCAAACAGCCCGTTGGGTTCGGCTGGGTAGGATCGATGCATCTGGAGGAAAATTTCCTGAGATGATCGATATTACCGAATGGGCGCAGCGAGGATCGCCATTAAGAGTGCGATTTCGATTGAAGGCTACAAAGGCGCTTTATCATCCAACGGAAAACGATCCTATCGGATTCGCGGGAGCGCAGGCACTACGGGTGCAACTCAACCAAGATGGGGGTGACAGTACCCCAAACGCAATAGAGCTTCAGTTGTGGTCAGGATCCTAATCAAGACTAAATCAATCTGCAATTGCATTGGCCAGCCAAGATTTTGCAAAGCTCCACCTGCGTGCCGTCGTCCGTTCGCTCCATTCCAAAACTTCTGAGGCCTCTTTCAAGCCGTAGGATTCCACACAGATCAGTTCCACCAAACGGACCAGTTTTGGATCGATCTCTCCAAGTTTATCCAACGCGATTTGAATCTGATCAGATTTGCCATTTACAGATTCGTATTGAGCGGATGGAAATGCATCGTTGAGAGATCTCTGAAGGTCATTTCGAAGTTGACGCCGTCTACCTGAATCAACCAACGTTCGGCGAGCAACGATAGTCGCAATTCGTTGTAAATTGTCGACATCGTCGACTTGAATTTCACCTTTCCAAGTCATCATTTTGACCAAAACTTCGTTGGCCAAGGCGGTAGGCTCCAACGTATGACCGGAGCGTTCCCGATGAAGTAGTCTTTGGGCGGTCTTCCGAAGCCACGGATAAAACCAATGCATTTCTCGTTCTATGTGTTCGCGAATCATAGGAAATGCTTTTTTATCGAGAAATCCGGAATGCTACCTCCTCGCGATGATACAATACCTGCCACATTTATTCAACTAATTGAAATAATTTCGCATTTTGTTGGCAGCTACGAAATAACCGAATCGCTAATCCAATGATTCGAGGGATGAAATTCTCTTTTTCTCTCGAGGGTTACATACGGTACCAAGCTGATCAGCAAGTATTATCGAGGCGTGAAAAATGAGGCGTTCTTACATACGACTACTGGACTTGAAGAGCGCATTTTTAAGCCGGAAGCAAAAGGAATCAAGGCAGCGTTCGGCCTTGAGGAGAATGTTAAGGCTAGAGAATCTTGAGACGCGTTCGATGATGGCGGTAAATGCGGCCCCTACGCTAAATGCGATCGCCAATGTTTCGATACTCGAAGACAATCCACCTTATCAAGTCAATCTCGCGGGAATAACTGCTGGCCTCGGTGAGTCCCAACCGCTGCGAGTCACGGCAGTCAGTTCTAATCCGCTTCTGATTCCTGACCCCGTTGTCGATTATACGTCGCAAAACCCGACGGGCAGTCTAACCATGAGTCCGGTTGCGGATAAATTTGGATCTTCAATTATTACCGTGTCGGTTGAAGACGGGGGTTCAGACGGAGATCTCAATACGAAAATTGAGTTTGCAGTCAAACAGCGACTTCCGGGTGGGCATCCTAAAGAGGTAATTGCAACGGATCTCAATCATGACAATTTTTTGGACTTGGTCTCGGCGGGCTATTCAGACAGTCAAATTTTAGTTCGCCTCAATGATGGAACCGGAAACTTTTCTACCACCCAATCCTTCCCCAGTTTAAATATTGGTGAAGGTGGAATGGCAATGGCTGATTTCAATGGCGATGGAAACGTAGATTTAGTTTTGTCTGGCGAACGCCAGACAGGAAAGATCGGACTATACCTTGGCAACAGTGATGGATCGTTTCAGCCTGGGTATGAGTACTCATTCGAGTCTACAGGAGGTTTGCCACGTGGAATCATTGCCAAGGATCTCACGGGTGATTCAATTCCTGATGTCGCGGTAGTAGACGGTTCGTTCCATACACTCTCTATCCTACCATTCAATAGGTCTTCGGGGGCTTTTAGCACCGCGCTGATTATTGGGACAGCACCTAATCCTGTGAATTTGGAATCAGTAGATGTTGATGTCGATGGCGATTACGACTTGCTCGTTACGGCTGCGAATAACGGCGCTCAAGAAAATGTCAGATTTCAAGTTTACAAAAACAATGGAGCCGGTTCGTTCTCCCCGTTCGATGAAGTCGGCGGACTGAACTGGGCTAATCGATTAGCAACAGGAGATGTTAATCAGGACGGACACGTAGACGCAGTTGTCTTTTCCGTCAGGGCTGACCATGCAGTAAATATTCTAATTAACGATGGCGAAGGGAATTTCCACATTGATTCAGTTTTACCAATGTCTTCTTCAACTCAGATGAATGACGTTGACTTGCTTGACTTCGACAACGATGGCTGGCTAGATCTTGTCGTTGCGGAAGGGGAACTGAACACAATACATGTGTTCAGAAATGTTGGGGGAGTGTTTGAATATGGTAGTTCGTTTTCGGGTGGTTTGTACAGCTCATGCCTGACACACGCGGACTTGGATTCTGATGGCGACCAAGACATCCTAGTCGGAAATAATCGGACAGATGCCTATGGTACAGGAAGTGACGACATTGTTGTCGTTGAAAACAAGCTGGAAGAAGCCAACAAGACGATCCGACGTCAGTTCCGCGTGCAAGTTAGCGCTGTCAACGATCCTCCGCAAATCACGAATTTTGGAGGCGACATTGCCTTCATCGAGAAAACTCAACCCAAGTTCATCACCACTTCGGCGGTTGTATCGGACATAGACAGTCCAAACTTCGACTCGGGTAAGCTCATCGTAAAGTTTTCAGCAAATGGTAAAGCGGAAGATCGTTTGGCGATTAAGAATAATGGGAGTATCACGACAGATGCCAGTAAACAAGTACTATTCAACGGAATCGTCATCGGGACTTACGTGGGCGGAATAGGCCTTTCGCCGCTGGTGGTCTCGTTCAAATCCGCCGCAACAGCAATGCGAGTTACCTCGTTATTGCGGTCAATTACCTATTCAAACATTTCCAACGATCCGTCTTCCGACACGCGAACTGTTTGGTGTCAATTGACCGACGGGGATGGTGGGACAAGTGTACCGGTTACCAAGCTAATCAACGTTGTTTCCAAAATTTATCCTCCCGTCATTGGCGGCTTCGGTGGAGTGGTTGCGAATACACTTTCGGTGAATCCTAATTTTGGAACGAATGGCAAAGCGACGTTTGAAGGGTTTGCCTCGCGTTCCTTGATGCTACGGGACGGTCGAATCGCAGTGTCGAGCAGCGGTTCGAATTCGGAAGGGTCATGGAAGACAACCATCGATTTTTTCCTTGCCAATGGCCAGCCAGATCTAACGATGGGCAATCAAGGTCGTGTGCAAATTGATTTACCAAGTGGTGATTATGCGCGAGGATTGTTTGAACAATCTGATGGCAAGTTGCTAATATGCGGTACGGCAAATTGGGGTGGAGGATCAGACAACGATTGGTTTGTCGCGAGACTGAATGCGAACGGCACGATCGACACAACGTTCGGAACCAACGGCTCGACAATCATCGATGTTCCCTCGTTTGGTCAAGCTGATTCAGTCGCCCAATTGGCGACAGGACAAGTCATTGTGGTTGGCCGCGTGGACCGTTCCAGCAAACTTGGTATTGCGAGACTCAGTTCAATTGGAGTGATCGATGCGACATTTGGTTCTCAGGGACAGAAGGTCATCGACCTCGGGAATGCCAATGACAATAGTATCGGCTACGCCAAAGTACTGCCTGCGGTGAACGGTTCGTTCTGGGTAAAAACGGGTCGCGAATACCAAGCGACTTTGCCAAAGCAGAGTATGCTTTTCAAGATTGAATCGGATGCTTCGATCTCTGTCGATGTTCGTTTGGACTTGGGTACCGAGGTCCGATCAGATGACACAGTCGTAGATTCACTAGGCAGAATGGTGGTCGTAGGGACTGCGGACAGCGATCTATTTTTGGTTCGATACACGACAAGCGGTGCTTTAGATTCATCATTTGGCAACGGCGGGATTGTTCGTAACACTGTAAATCCGGCTTCTGGTGCCGGATCTGGCCTTGCACTTTTACCCGATGGCAACTTGCTGACTGCGTATATATCGAGCGATCCTACGAAGGTCATTCTGAACAAATTCCAGACAAACGGAGCGATGGACAGCACGTTTGGAACCAACGGGATCTTTACGGTTGATTTTCAAGAACAAGTTGGCGGAGACCATCAATGGCTTGACTTGACTGCCATGAAAAATAATGCCTTCTGGCTGGGATCGCCAAATACGAATTGGCAGTATCGCGGAATGCAGCTCGTAATGCCGCCAGGAACCGCGTTGAGCTATATCGAGAACGCCGCGCCTACTCCAATCGCCCCTGCCGCAACGTTGACAGATGTCGATAGTCCTGATTTAGATTCTGGTAAACTCACGGTCAAATTTTCGGTCAATGGCAAAGCTGAAGATCGATTGACAATCCGAAACGCTGGAAATATCGCGACCAATGCCAACAGCGAAGTGCTCTATATTGGTGTCGTCATAGGTACGTTTACAGGAGGAGTCGGAACAACTCCGCTGGTGGTGTCATTCAACTCCGCAAGCACCCCAGCGAAAGCACAGGCGATTCTTCGCAACGTTGTATACAGCAACAACTCTGATAATCCATCGACACTGCCCCGAACAGTTTGGGCGCAGATAACAGACGGCGATGGAGGCACCAGTTCCGCTGTTACGAAACAAATCGTAGTCATTCCGATAAATGACGCGCCTGTTCTCGGTGGTATTAGCGGAACCGTGGCTCCCAATACGTTAAACATTAGCCCAAATTTCGGAGTCAATGGCAAAGTGATGTTCGACGGGTTTGCTACGCGTTCCTTGTTGCTACGGGACGGTCGAATCGCAGTGTCGAGCAGCGGTTCGAATTCGGAAGGGTCATGGAAGACAACCATCGATTTTTTCCTTGCCAATGGCCAGCCAGATCTAACGATGGGCAATCAAGGTCGTGTGCAAATCGACTTGCCCAGTGGCGATTATGCACGAGGAATGTTTGAACAATCCGATGGGAAGCTTCTGATCTCTGGTACGGCAAACTGGGGTGGAGGGTCAGACAACGATTGGTTTGTGGCAAGACTGAATGCAAACGGTACGGTAGACACGTCCTTTGGAACGAACGGAGCAACAATTATTGATGTTCCCTCGTTTGGTCAAGCTGATTCAGTCGCCCAATTGGCCACAGGACAAGTCATTGTGGTTGGCCGCGTGGACCGTTCCAGCAAACTTGGTATTGCGAGACTCAGTTCAATTGGAGTGATCGATGCGACATTTGGTTCTCAGGGACAGAAGGTCATCGATCTTGGGAATACCAACGATAATAGCATTGGCTACGCCAAGGTGTTGCCTGCGGTAAACGGTTCGTTCTGGGTAAAAACGGGTCGCGAATACCAAGCAACTTTGCCAAAGCAGAGTATGCTTTTCAAGATTGAATCGGATGCTTCGATCTCTGTCGATGTTCGTTTGGACTTGGGTACCGAGGTCCGATCAGATGACATAGTAGTTGACGCTCTAGGCCGCATGGTCGTCGTAGGGACGGCGGATACCGATTTGTTCTTGGTTCGATACACTTCAAGCGGCGCATTGGACTCGACATTTGGCAACGGTGGGATTGTTCGTACAACTGTGAACTCGGCTTCTGGTGCGGGATCTGGACTTGCACTGTTGCCTGACGGCAACTTACTGACCGCATACATCTCGAGCGACCCGACTAAAGTCATTCTGAACAAATTCAAGACGAACGGCGCGATGGACGGCACGTTTGGTACAAGTGGGAACTTCACGGTTGATTTTCAAGAACAAGTTGGTGGCGATATTCAATGGCTTGATTTGACTGCAATGAAGAATAATGCCTTCTGGCTGGGATCGCCAAATACGAATTGGCAGTATCGCGGAATGCAGCTAGTAATGCCGCCAGGAACCGCGTTGAGCTATACCGAGAACGCCGCGCCTACTCCAATCGCCCCTGCCGCAACGCTAACAGATGTCGACAGTCCCAATTTCGATGGTGGCAAGCTGACCGTAAAGTTTTCTGTAAATGGAAAGGCCGAAGATCGTTTGACGATAAAGAATGCTGGCAGCATCACAACGAACGCAAGCAACGAAGTGCTTTACGCGGGCGTTGCGATGGGGACATATACCGGCGGTGTCGGCACAACGCCTCTGGTCGTCTTATTCAATTCGACGGCAACGCCGGCCAAAGCTCAGGCGTTGCTCCGAAGCATCGCATACAGCAATATTTCCGATAACCCTTCTGTCCTGCCTCGGACCGTATGGGCGCAAATTACTGACGGCGATGGGGGCACCAGCGCCACCGCTACGAAGCAAATCGTCGTAATTCCAGTTAACGATGCACCCGTTCTCGGTGGCATTAGCGGATCTATCAATTACGTGCGAAATACTGCGGGTGTCCAGCTATCATCGATCGCTACCGTTTCGGACGTCGATAGTACCAATTTTGACAATGGTGTTTTGCGAATTCGGATTACTGATGGCATTGATGCGGGAAACCGGCTTGAGATTTCCGGAACGATCTTTACGATCGACGCAAATAATAATCTCATTCGTAGCGGTATCATTATTGGCAAGCTGAATACGGGAGGAGGTATCGGCAGCACTAGCTTCGTTGTGACCTTCAATAATCAATCGACCGCAGCTATCGTCCAACAATTGATGCGAGCTATTCGTTTTCGAACTGTAAGCAGCAACAGCCTCGTCCAACGAGTCGTCTCCTTTAGCCTTACCGACGGCGATGGCGGAACGAGCAACACCGTCACCAAAACGATACTTGTCAGTTGAAAGCGTCGGATATTAATTTCGAGATGACAAGATTTTTTCCCTCCGAGTCAGTTGGCCAGGAATTAACGAAGTGTTAGTGCCGGGCAATACAAACTAGCGATTCGGTCGCATTGCTTGAGACAGAATTGCCTCGGGCGTATTTGAATCCTACGTTCGTATAGAAATCTGGAGTCGATTCTGCGAATTCTCATGTTGATAGTAGTTGGTAAAGGTCGATTTTCCGTCAAATGCCTTAACCGCTGCATGAAGGGCGGAAATTGAGCTTTTCAATTTGCCTCCATCCTCGAAGGAGTAATCGGTATAGCATAGTGAGATACACACTATTGCAACTGGTGCTTCAGCCAGTCAATTGCTAAGCACAACAACGGCGCCGGTGCTCCTGTCGAGTTGGTAGATTCGCGAGTGAGTTCATCCGAATTCAGCTTGCCGAAAAGGCGATCTTTGTATTTATCCAAGTAGCGTCAATCTTCGAATTCAATTCGAAAGATGCCGTTGCTTGTTCCGATGGCAATTTCCTGATCTTGTTTCGAAACGGCCATGGAAAAAATGTGGCTGTGTTGGGTTTGGGTTTGTTTTGTTACTTTGAGAGTCTGGGGATCGATCGCTTGAATGCGACCGCTGGTGGAGGCGACGATGAGGAACTCGTTGTCGGCGGACCAGGCGATTGCGGTTGGAATCGATTCGAGTTTGGTGAATCGTAACATGCGGCCGATGGTGGGTTGCCAGAATCGTACGGTGTTGTCGTCGCTGGCAGATGCCAGCCAAGGCGTTTGTTTCCATTTGTTGCCACCACGTACTGCAATGGCTGTGACGGACTTTGTGTGATTATCGAAAGTTCGCACGTGTTTACCGGTGTCCATGTTCCACACGCGAATGGTTCCATCGACACCGGCGGACAAAGCCATCACTGGCTCAATGCACGCAACTGCGAGGACTGGTCCTGAATGCTCGGTGTAGGTGGCCGTGACTTGCAAAGTCTTGGCGTCGTAAACGAGACATCGGCCATCCCAACCTGCAGTGATGATTCGAGTCCCGTTGGCCGACCAAGCAGATTGATAGACCGAGTCAGGCTGAGGTTCGCAAACGGCCGGTGGATTTTTTATTGGCCAAGAATAAATTTCTAGGGTGCCGGATTCACCTGGCGTTCCACCACTTGCTGCAAGTAAGTCGCCTTGGGGAGAAAATGAAAGGTCGTGCACATTTTGCAGCGATGTCTTAATGGTCGTCTCTAAATTCAATTCCGGCCACGATCGAATTTCCATTCCTGATTGACTGCCAGCAATTATTTGCCTGCCATCGGGCGAAAAACTGAGTGCGGTTATGGGGGGACCGGCATTTGCCTGACTCACAACACATCGATTCAACAAACCGAGAGCTAGCACCAGCCCAACAATCGTTTGACGAGTGATCATCCGAACAACTCGCTAATATCATTGCCGCCTTGATTGATTTGAACGGGCCTGCCATCTTGCGTGTAAAGTTCGCTATTGGGGTCCACGCCTAACAATTTGTAGATGGATCGGGCCAGATCCGCCGGGCTTATCGGCCGATTCGCGGGACTCTCGCCGATTCGGTCGCTAGCGCCAATGACTTGTCCGCCCGGAATTCCAGCACCAGCAACGACGACACTGAAAACACGCGGCCAATGATCGCGTCCCCCGCGTGTGTTCAGTTTTGGTGTACGACCAAACTCACCCATCGCAATCACCAAAGTATCGTCCAACATACTCCGCTCATCCAAATCGGAGATCAAGGCTGCAAACGCTTGATCAAAAGTCGGTATCAGCCCCACGCCGACTTTCGCGCCGCTATAACCATCGCGCAGACTCAGGATCAAGTTTTCGTGCGTGTCCCATCCGGGCATGACGACAGAAACAAACGGAACATCCCGCTCGGCCAATCGGCGGGCCATTAAGCAGCTTTGTCCGAACGAACGGCCTCCATATTTTGCTCGCATCTCGGGACTTTCTTCTGTTAAATCGAATGCCCGTTTTGCTTGTGGCGAACTGATCAACCGAAAAGCTTGTTCGAACCCTGGATCAAGCTCAACTTGCCCGGATTCGACGGTCGCTTGAAACTGATCGAGCTGACCCAAAATTCGTCTTCGCCTCGCCACACGTGCGTCATCCAAGCCCGAGTAAACTTCCAAATCGCGGACTTGAAACTCAGGACGCGACGGATCGCCCCCGGTTTCGAAGGGCTGGAATTCTGTGCCAAGAAATCCTGCCCCCAAACTCGATCGCACTTCGGGAATGGCGACGAATTCTGGAAGGAGACCGTCCTTATCGGTTAGCTTGGCAACCACGGCCCCGAGACTTGGATGATCAAGCTGTTGCGAAGGTTTGTAACCGGTCAGCATGTAATGGTTGGCAATGCCATGCTCGCCAAGCGGCGAAGTCATCGATCGAATTACCGCCAACCGATGCATGAGTTTTGCTGAATGCGGCAACAATTCCGTGAATTGGATTCCCGGCACCGAAGTGGATATCGCTGAAAATGGACCACGCATTTCCACCGGCAATTCAGGCTTTGGATCAAATGTTTCCAGATGACTTGGCCCGCCATCCAACCATAGCAGAATACATCGCTTGGCACGACCCTCGGATCGCCCCTTACTCGCTTGCGCCGACCCGGCCTTTAAACCGAGTGCCATTCCAAACGGCAAAGTGCTTCCGATACGGAGAAAACTGCGGCGTTGAGTTTTGAAATTCGTAGACATGGGCAGCCAATTAGTGATTGGTACTGAATTCTTGGGAATTAAGAAGGCTCCAAACAAAATCCTCGAACCACAACTTGCGTTCCTGAGTCGACAGTCCTTGCAATTCCCCCCGCCATAGATTGGATTCTGCTTTGGAGGGTAAACGCGACAAGGCCGCAAAGTAAAACTCAGCAAGGATGTCGTCATCGCTCTGATTGTTATTAAGGGCCCGCTGTAGTCGTCCGCGACCGTCGCTGATTTTTCCATTGATGACTTCGCCGTTGATCAGATGCAATTTGGATGCTAAGCCCAGCGATCGCGGGCTTTCGGCGCATCCACCTGGTCGCGAGCAGCGACCGAGTGCTTCTAAAGCGGCGGATGGTGTTTGCGGATCGTTGAAGGTAATTGCACGCCGGCCCATAGGGAGGCTCGCGTCGACTTGTACAATGCCAAGCACGTCGTTGATGGCATCCAGCAAAACTTCGGACTCCATTGGTTTGGAAATTCTGTGGGAATAAAACCGATTGTCCAGCCTGTTTGCCTTCGTCGTTTCAACACTGCGTGCATACGTTTCGCTGTTGGCGATCAACCCTAGCAAATAGCGAATATCAAAACCGTTCGAAACAAAATCTGTCGCCAATTTGTCGAGCAATTCGGGATGCGTTGCAAGATTGCTTTCACGCATGTCGTCGACTGGGTCAACCAAAGCTTGCCCCATGAGGACCGACCACAGACGATTTACCATGGTCTGCGGTAACGGAGACTCGGGCGAGCGCGTCAACCAATCCGTCAATGCAATTCGCAAATCGCCATTCGTTTTCAAGTCCGTTTGTCCCGGAATGCGAGGTACTGCCGGCTCGCCGGTTCGCGGGTTCGTGACGGCACCGGTCGCCGTAAGACGCACCACGCGTCCGCGATCGATTCGGCTAAAGATAGCGGCAAGCCCGTGATAGTCATCTTGGGTCCAACGATCGAGTGGATGGTTGTGGCAATTTGCGCATTGAATCCGAGTGCCCATAAAAAAAGTCCCGACCAACTCGGCTTGGTTGCGAGCGTCGCTGAACATCCGGTGAAAATTGGCGGCACCAATTTCATGCGAGTCTCCTTCGGCTAACAGCAATTCGCGAACCATCGTATCGAAGGGTTTATTGCGAGATAACGAATCTCGTATCCACTTCGTGTATCGTTGTAGCGAGACCTCTTCGTTTGGTATCGCGTGCAATTTGAGCCAGCGAGAAAATCGCAAGGTCCAAATGTCAATGAACTCCGGGCTGGCTAAGAGTTGCTCAATCAAGATTTTCCGCTTGTTTGGATCATCGCGGTTTACATAGGACTCTACTTCATCTCGCCGTGGAAGCCTGCCCGCCAAGTCCAAAAAAACGCGGCGAGCAAACCCCGCATCCTCAATCAACGGGGAAGGTTCCAAACCAAGTTGCTGAAGCCTTTGATCGATTGCTTGATCAATGTAGTTGACCGTCTGCAGAGAACTCGCTCTGGTTTCCGTCGCTTCTCGGAACGGCATCGCGAGTGAGACCGGGACAAAGCGGTCTAGGAATCGGGCGGTTACAACATGGACACCAGGGCGAAGAACTGTTGCCCGAGTAGGTACCATCTGTAGATTGATCGAACCCGTGTCTTCGCAATGAAAAACAGTCCAAACTGTAACGTCGACTTGGGGACCGTCGTCAAATCGAGCCAAAGCGCGAAGTTCCGTTGTAGCGTCCTTTGCCGTAAGCAAAATGCTGCTTGGCAAGACTTCAAAGTGAGTCAGTATCCGTCGGGGGCCACGGTCGGCACCTTGTCGAATCCAATTGGTAAGCAACTCGGCAGCGGGACTAGATTCGTCGAAAACAAGATCGCCACCATGATCGATTCGGCCAGTGGGCTTGGCGAGTACCAAGCTCAATTCGGGCTTAACCAGATTAATGCGTCGGCCTTCGAAAGCGATCGTCAAGGCTTCGTAGTCCGCGTCGGCGTTTGCCCCGAACAGCGAGAGCCGCAATTGGCCGCGACCTGCTGCCGCGCCGTGGCAGGCTCCTGCATTGCAGCCGGAACGTGTTAAGAGCGGAACAATTTGAGAATCGAAATCAACAGACTGGCTCTCGGCCATTGACGTTAGCGAGAGCGATAGAATTGCGACAAGTATCGTAAACGCAAACCGGTTCATCGCTTCGGTTTGTCCTCTTTCTTTTCTCCGCCCCCATCACCTGGGTTGGCCCGTTCCTTTTGGTTCGAGTCGGCTGGGCCGATTTCCTTGGCCCATTGCTGGAGATATTCTTGAGCGCGAGCGGTCCCGTAGTTTCCAAGCTTGCCGCTGTCGACAATCGTGTTTGCGATTCGGCCGATCTCTTTTCGGATAGCAGGGAACTCAGCCATCTTGCTTTCGATTTCCTTGGCAGCCTTTTCCACATCGGCATCACTGGCGTTGAGCTGTATTAAGGGACGAACGAGGCTACGGATCTCGGGAGCGTCTTTGCCCGCCGATTCGCCTCGACTAGCCATTTCTCGCATGGCTGGGTCACTGGCCAGCAGATCCTCCGTGCTAGGCATTTTGCCGCCGATTTGCTTAACGATTGCTTCGACTATTTTGGGCAGATCGACTTGCAAACTAGGCTGAATCAGCGCGAAATTCGCAGTAACTTTCCCTTCGTTCCCGACCAAGACGGTCATCATGACTTTGCGATTAAGCCCATAAGCACCTGGACCTTCGATACCTTCTGGCGATATCGTATTTTGGATCTCGCTTGTCAGCGCGTGCTTGATTCGTTTCACGGTATTTTCAGCTTCGGTCGCGTCTGCATTTAAGAACACGACTCCCGTCGTTAGACCGTCCTTGGCTCGTTTTGCTGCATAAGCGGTCAGCACGCGCGTCATACTAATCGACTGGCGATTTACGTCGTGGACGAAAACGAGCAAAACCGGTTTGCCATTTGCAGTCGCCACAAAGTCAATGTCTTTGCCCGCATCGTCACCGAGAACACCGCGAACTTGAAAAGGAAGCAAGGGCTCCCCCACCTGCGGGCCCGAGAATACTGTATCCTCAGCCTGAGCTGACCAAACCGCAATGAACGCGCTTACGGCAAACACGAAAATGAAAACCAAGGTTCGCATACGAAATCGCTCCGCTAGTTTATTCAAAGTCCAATCCACCATTCAACGTTTACGCACCGTTAATATAACAGCTCACCGATCCATTGTCCGAACTATCTTCTAATCCAATATTATCAAACAGGTTTCGTACCCACTTGTCGGTATTTGACGACCAAGGTCGTTTCGGAGGAAAACGGGATATGCCAACCATTTCACAGAATGTATCACGCTATCTATTTGCAATGCTTTCCTTGGTTTGTTTTTTTCAAACGGCTCAAGTATGTTGGGCTATGGATTGGATTCGGATCTCGCCTGATGGTTCGAGCTTTGTTTCGGAGACTTCGGGTAAACCGGTACGATTGTGGGGATTTAATTACGATCATGATCGAGACGGTCGGCTGATAGAGGACTATTGGGACAGTGAGTGGGAGCGAGTGGTAGAGGATCTTACGGAGATCAAACAGCTTGGGGGCAATGTTGTTCGTATTCATATCCAAACGGCCAAGTTCCTGGACTCCCCGAACGAAATAAATCGTGCGGCGTTGGACCGAATGGCCAAGCTCGTTGACTTGGCGGAGAAGCTCGAATTGTATGTGGATCTGACGGGCCTTGGTTGTTACCACAAAGCGGATGTGCCTGCGTGGTACGACGCGTTGGATGAAAAGGGGCGATGGGACGCTCAAGCTTTCTTTTGGGAGTCCATAGCATCTCGGCTGAACAACAGCCCCGCAATATTCTGCTACGACTTGATGAATGAACCCGTGGTACCGGGAGGTAAACGAGCTGATGGCGATTGGTTGGGACCTCCCTTTGCGGGAAAGCACTTTGTGCAGTTCATTACGCTCGATGCGAAGGACAGACCACGCCCCGAAATTGCGAAACAGTGGATTGCACATTTGACCACAGCGATACGTCGCGTCGATAAACGGCACTTAATTACAGTCGGGATGGTGGACTGGAGTTTGGATAGGCCCGGACTTACATCGGGTTTCATTCCCTCCGTCGTCGCGGAGCCGCTGGACTTTGTGTCCGTTCATCTGTATCCCGAGTCAGGCAAACTGGAATACTACGCTGAGACGTTACGAGGTTTTCAAATTGGCAAACCCGTGGTGATTGAGGAAATATTTCCGCTTAAGTGTTCTCAACAGGAATTGGAACGTTTCATGCAGCAGCATGATGGTCAAGTTGCAGGGTGGGTTTCGTTTTACTGGGGTGCAACCCCCGAAGAGTTGCTGCAATCCAAGACGATCGGCGACGCGATATTACGGGAATGGTTACTTCGAAAACCAGTTGCCGTTCCGAAGTAAGGAATTGTCCCGAATTAACTTCCCGAATAATGAAACTTGATCGTAATGTCGATCCAGGGCACCGAGTTGCACGTCATTCCCGCGCAGGCGGGAATCCAGGGTCAATTGCGCTGGATTCCCGCCTGCGCGGGAATGACA
>JANMGV010000107.1:0-9083 GCA_031374825.1 Pirellulaceae bacterium | reverse complement strand
ATGTTGACGAATAACGAAACAGGCTTTGGCTTGGGCGATGGCTTCCATGAACGAGACGATACAGTAGTGACGGTCTGCAATCAAAACATCCTTGGGCTTAAGATCGGACACGATTCGGTCGCAACAAGCGGACTCCTGTGCATGGCCGTCCAACAGAACGTATGCCTTATCAAAGAGCTGACGTTGGACGTCAAAACGAGCAACCACTTTTCCTGGTAGAGGCGCGCCTTTGACATCGCGAAGCACTCCAAGCCTTTTTTCTGACTTGGCCAGCACGTTGCCATCAACAGTTAGGCAGCGATAGCCAGGAATTACTTCCCACGGTTGCATTCCCAATGCATCCTGTAGCTCACTTGCTCGCGTCGCCGAATGTGCTACCACAGCTTCACTGACCGCTGGCTCCACGCCTCTCGTCTTTGCGTAAAACGACTGAGCACTAATTTTTAGCTCGTCGGAATGCTTCTTGTAGCTCTGATTAAAATTCTCGCAAAATCTCAACGCAACATCCGCCACAGTCACTGCAACAGATTGGAAGCTAGCAATATACTCGTACTGGCTTTGCCTATTATCCTCGAAAAGGCCATTTATGTGCGTCCCTAGAAAGTCCTGGATGAGAATCCTCGTCATGACAGCAAATGGCGCCGTAATACAAAATCGATCTAAAACCTTTGACATCGCGAACCTCCTTGTTGCGTTGAACAAGGAGATTACACGAAAATGCTATTCAGCACACCCTTAAAGCCCTGGGCCTGGAGACCCGTCCTACGTTTGGTAAGGCAATTCTCGCAGCTCGCCTAAGGGACAATTTCTTGGATTAGCAATTTTAGCCAGACGGAGTTTAGATCAAATCGGCCAAGCTTTTCATACCGATGGGTTCGCGTGATGCGAAAGGTTCACCATAGGCGGTCCCGATTTGCTTGCCCCAATAAGACGCTTCGTCGCGCAATTGATCGAGCATCGATGGCACTTGCGATTCGCGGCCCGTGATGAATTGGCTGACGTAACTCGCCATGGACGCTTGCTTCTGTGACCAGTGCTGGCTGATATCGACAACGAACGACGGTTGGATGGCAAGCTTTAGATGGATGCAATAGTAGTAGTAAATGCGACTTGGATGGTGAGGGGTTCCAGCCAAATCGCTCTTGGATAATTTGCTCCAGAAGCGAGCCGCTTCGACTAATTGCGTGGCAGCCACGTGGTCCGGATGAGCGTCTTCCCAATACGGCGCGAAGATCCAGCGAGGCTTGGCCAATCGAAAAACGCCGGCCAACAAATGACGATTCTCTAAAGTAGCTTCGAGGAATCGATTCCGCATTCCTAGGTTCAATCGCCAAGTCACGCCTAACGCACGGCTCGCGGCAGCAGTCTCTTTGGCACGGATTTCTAAGCTCCCATGCGGCGTCGGCTCGCCGTCGGTCAAATCGACGATCCCAATTCGCCAACCCAGTTCAATTAGCTTGGCAATTGTACCACCCATCCCAAGCTCCGCGTCGTCAGGATGTGGCGCGACGACGATCGCATCCAAAGGTTGCTCGTTGGTGGGTATTGTATTCAGGATCGATTCATTCATTGCGGGCTTTACAGCAAACGGAACATGTAATGGTTAATTTGTACATCGGAATTGTACATCGCTATGGAACCGCCGCCGATGCCGGTTCTTGAAAGCTTGTTGGAAAAATCACGACGTAGCGTTTTCTCCCAGCAGCGTTTTGACAGAAGTTGCTAGTTGTCTCATTATTCATTTTTTTCTTTCGCAACCTCGACAACAATGGGTCATTGCGTTTTTGTATAATGCTGTTTGTGAGAACTAGATCTAGGGGCGGCTGAGAATGACCAAGGCGCAGTGTCGGCTCAGACTCGTATTTCATACGTTGCACGAGCCGCGATCGATGCATTTGCGGTTAAGGATATTTGCGGGCGAAGAAAAATGATGGGCACTGGAAACAACTGTTGCAGAACACCGATGCCGACGAGTTGCGAATCATTTAATTAAAATCGAGCGTAAAAATGTTGGACACGATTTTCTTATTGTGCGCGGTAACAGGCGGGACATTCTTGATTTGTCAGTTCGCGCTGCTTCTCATTGGGATCGGTGGGCACGAGTTTTTGCATTCGGATGCTGGACACGATGGGAGTGATAACGCACAAACGAGTCACGATGGAACCGATTCGACGCAGGCGCACCATCATGCCCATTCATTTCCAGGCGCATGGCTCTTGGCGATGTTCTCATTTCGAACGATGTCGACGGCTGTAACTTTTTTTGGATTGTCGGGTTTGGCCGCATCAGGAGCTGGATTATCTACTTCTACGCAACTGTTGATTGCTGTAGGCGTGGGGTGGATGTCGATGGTTGCCGTTTACAAACTTTTTGTATTCGTTCGACAACTGAGCCGGGATGAAACGGTCAAAATTGAATACGTCATCGGACATCCAGCAACGGTCTATTTACCGATCCCAGCGTCCAATGCGGGAATGGGAAAAGTCTTTGTTACGGCCCAAAATCGTCAAATGGAGTTCCCCGCTTCAACAAACGAAACCAGAGATTTGCAATCCGGCGAGCAAGTTCACGTTGTTTCAGTCAATGGCATGACTTTGGTAGTGGCACCAAATTTAACGCCGTAATCTCCCGAGGGAAATTTCGTTAATTACAATATTTCCTAGTGGCGGCCATTTCCAAGAAAATTCGTCTTTTGCTTTGGCTCATTGATGCGGTGTCGACTTGGACTGCATTGCTTCCCGTTCCGAGAATTATTAACGTCAGGATTCATCAACATGAATTTCCCCATCAGTCCGCTCGCAGTTATAAACACTTCGCTCGTTCTCGGTATCATCGCAGCCTTCATCGGGGTCGTCGTTTTTGGTTTTTTCATATTATTCATTCGTTGTTATAAACGCTGTCCGAGCAATCGAGTCTTGGTGATTTATGGTCGCACAGGAAAAGGAGCCGCAACAACGGTTCACGGCGGTGCGAAATTTGTAATCCCCGTCTTCCAAGATTTTGCTTATCTGAGCCTAGCACCGATTCAAATCGAGATTCCCCTTCGAGGTGCTCTTTCCGCTGAGAATATCCGCGTCAACGTCCCCAGCGTCTTTACCGTTGCCATCGATACGCGACCTGAAATTATGCTCAACGCGGCGGTGCGATTACTTGGTCTTACAAGCGAACAAACCCGAAAGCAAGCCGAAGAATTGATCTTTGGTCAGTTGCGACAAGTCATCGCATCGATGCGCATCGAAGAGATCAATCGCGACCGCGATACCTTCCTGAAATACATTCAACATTCGCTTGAGCCCGAGCTGAACAAGATCGGATTGCAACTGATAAACGTCAACATAACCGATATCACCGACGAATCAGGGTACATCGACGCCATCGGCAAAAAAGCAGCGTCCTTGGCCATTCAACAAGCTCGCGGCGATGTTGCCGAAAATGAGCGAATGGGTGAAGTTCGTGTGGCTTCTGCGCAGCGTGAAAAATTGGTGCAAGTGGCGAATGCTCATAAAGATCAGCTTATTGGCACTCGTGAAGCCGAACGCGATCAAGCAGTGCAGGTCGCTAATCTAGAACGTGACGAAAGCCTCGGGCAGCAGACAGCGAAATTCGAACAAGAAGCTGGCGTCAAAGAAGCTGAACGGAAAAAGCGTATACAAGTCTCCGAAGCGGAAGCGACAGCCGTGACGGGCGAAAACTTGGCGCAAGCAAAGGTCCTGGCTTCTCAAGCAGCATTGGCTGTCAAACGCTCCGAAGCCTACGAAATAAGCGAAACCAGCAAGCGGCGAGCAGAAGCCGCCGTTCTCGAAATGCAAAACCGTGCGATGGCGAAAGTCGCCGAAGCCGAAGGCGAACGAGCGGAAGCAGAGCAGCGTGCCAAACTCGAAGCGCCTGCCAAAGCGATGAAAGCTCAGATTGTCGTCGAAGCCGAAGCTGCTGCCGAACGCCGCAGATTGGAAGCTCAGGCCGAGGCCATTACGATTTACGCGAGACTCGAAGCCGAAGCTCGTGGCCAGTACGAGTTGCTGAGCAAGAAGGGCGAAGGGTTAAAGCAAATTATCGATGCTTGCGGCGGCGCTCAACAAGCTTTCCAAATGTTGATGCTCGAACATCTAGATAAACTTGCCGAAACATCCGCCAAGGCCATATCGAATGTCAAGTTCGACAAGATTGTCGTATGGGACGGAGGAGGAACAAATGGGAACGCAACGTCCAACTTCCTGCAAGGCATCAGTAAGAGTTTGCCACCGATGCTGCAAGTCTTAAAAGACGTCGCTGGAGTAGAGCTACCGGAATCTCTCGTAAAGCTTGCCGAAGATCAAGTTGACTCGAAACCAAAAACCAACGAGGCTCCGGAGCCGAAACAGTAACGCGTTTCGCTATGTAGACGATACGATATTCTGTTAAAAAAAATTGCTTGCCCAAATCGGCTTGCTGCCCAATGAGTCCGAGTACGACGTGAGTCCTATTGCGACGTGAGTCCAAACAAAACGCGCTCTGCGTTTGTCTTGTACAGCTTTTCTAAGACATCCTTGGGCAAGAAAATTCCGTATATCATCCAAAAGCCTTGGCGATGATGACCGGCGGCGGAGTCCCAGTATTCGTCATCGGTTTCAAGAAAACGATAATAGACGCGAAACGCTTCGGCCTTGGGGTTTGTGTCGGTTCCGAACAGCACGCGGTCTTGGTATTTGATCATGAATCGACGAGCCGAATAAGGCTGCCTGCCAAGCTCGTTGATGCGGGCGTCGATGTCGATGTAAAAGTTCGGGTACTTGTCCAACCACTGTCCGACGGTGGCGAGGTCCTCGGACAAGTTACCAAAATGAGCGCCGATAAACGTAGTCTTGGGGTGGCGTTCGATGACTCGCATTTGCTGGGCCAGCAGTTCCGATTGCGATGGAAAGTCTTTGCCGTGAAACAGCCAATCGGGGTGCGCGTTCAATTCGTGCCACCGCTCATTGAAGCGATCAAGCGGCGTGAAAAAAGCAGACGGGTCCGCGGAATGAATCATCACGGGTCGTTTGAATTCTCCGCAAAGTTGCCAGATCGGATCAAGACGCGCATCGTCGATCGCCAGCAGTTTCCCGTTGTTCGTACGATACGAAAGACCAAGGTTTTTGTGGAATTTCAAGCCCTTTGCACCGGCCTCGAAACTCGCTCGCAGTCGATTGACTTCGCGTGTTGACCAGTTTGGATCATCGAGCCCCGAAAAATCGATCAGCGCATAAGTTAGAAATCTGCCTGGATGCGCAGCGTCGAGGGCAGCGATGGTTTCCTTCAAGCGATCTTCCCAGCCTCCGTCCAAGTTGACGACGGTTTGCACGCCCGCATCATCCATTGCTTGCAAGTATTGTTGCACGCGTTCTTTCGTCAAGGTTTCTTTGCCGCCGCCAAGGTGATTATGGACATCGATCGCGGGGTAAGCGGGCTTGGGAACTTGTGTTTGCTTGACAACCAACATCGAACGCGGTTCCCATTCTTTCAGTTTCAATTCGCGAATGTCGTCTGGCTCAGCAGTTTCTTGCGATAGGAGTGTTGAGTAGGGCAAGCACGCAAAGATGACGATTAGGATTTCGGTAAATTTCATAGTCACGTTCCGCATTATCTTTTAACTTTCGTTGAAGTTCTTTGATGTTCGTTTATCGGAGAGGTAGATGAATGGAATCTGGTTGTTACTCAAAAATCAGTGTGCCGAATTTTGCATATTCGTGAAAGCTTGGTCCGACGCGAGCCCAATCCCACGCGGTTGTCTTTTTGTCATCGTAGTCCACGCGATAAAAATTCGCTCTCCATCGTTTACCTTGTTTTGGCGGCACGTTTTGCAGCGGTGCGAGCAAGGCGTAAGGTACAAAGAATTCAGCTTGCCATCCTTCGATCTTGCCGCCCGACTTGGCTTGGCCGCTTTGGACCGTAACTGCCTTTTGTACTTTGCGATCACCTTCATAATGCCAAGGAATCCATCCCAAAAACTTGCCCTTGTTGTTCGGGATGAGCAGGGGAAGCTCTTTTCCCAAAGGCGATATTTCGTATTCGAAATACGTCGTCGTAGATTCGTCGGGCCATAGGAAGACTTCGAAAACATCCTCATTCCAAAGGTCTTCAAAATCTTTGTCGAGCGTCGCGGTCACGCTCCGGTCGCTTCCTGCCATGAGAAAGTACACTCCTCGCTCCGAGTAGAGGACTTTGACTTTGGCGTCATATTCCAGTTCGCCCATAGGTCTACGGTTGAGCACAACCCAGTCCGTCTTGGCCCACGCGACCGCTTTGCCCGTCCCGTCAACATCGAAGTCCTCGGTTGGCTTGACTATCATCGATGGCAACGATTGGTTCGCAGTCGACTTGTTGTCCTGAGCTTGATTTGCAGCAACATTTATTGCGAGCAAGCACGCGAAAACCGAGACGATTCGAAAGTGATTCTGTTGGATCATGACTAGTTCCATCGAGTTCAGTTTTCTGGAAGGACAATTAGCCCTTTCACGAGCAGCTAACGGATGCCATGATATCATAGCGTTCTACCGGATGGGTTTGCTGGGTTCTTTTCAGCAATCTTACCGAAGTTTTAGTCCCTCCATAAATCTCAAAATGGATTTCGTTCATGTTGGAAAATAACCCGCTTGGCGGTCGTCGAGTCTTGGCATTCGTTGGCGATATTTACGAAGACTTGGAACTGTGCTACCCCAAGTTACGTTTGATCGAGGCTGGAGCGGAGTTTGTGGTGGCAGGCGAGAAGGCTCCAGAAAAGTATCTGGGCAAGCACGGTTATCCGATGAACTCGGATGTCTCGATTGACAGTGTATCGTCAAGCGAGTTTGACGCGTTGGTGGTCCCGGGCGGGTTCATGCCCGATCGATTGCGGCGATTGCCCAAAGTACTGTCTTTGGTTCGCGAGTTTTCCGAAGCTGGCAAATGTGTCGCCGCTATATGTCATGGCGGTTGGATTCCCATTTCGGCTGGCGTGTATCGCGGTGTTCGAGTGACGGGATCACCAGGTATCAAGGATGACTTGGTCAACGCAGGTGCGATTTGGGAAGATTCCGAAGTTGTCGTTGATCGCCATTTCATTTCAAGCCGCAAGCCCGACGACTTGCCAGCGTTCTGTCGCGAAATTATCCGCTTTGTCGCCGCTCACTAATCGAAAGCCCATGTGGCACGCTTGCGATCCATGTGTTGCCCCTCAGAACGCACAGGTGGTAAACAGCACATGTAAAATATTCGGCGCTGACTTGAGAGATGCGATCAACTTGTCCGAAGGAATGTGGTCCACCTGCATGGAACAGCAAGCCGCGTTACCGCCGGCGAATACCAAGTTTTCAACTTCTTCGACATTGATTCCCTCCGCACGCAAGCCCTCGAGCACTGCGGCCAAGACACCGACTCGATTGTAATGACGAACAACCAGACGATGGGTGTCTGGTGAGCGAGCGCACAAGTTGACTGTTCCAGGCGGATGACTTGTCTCGATGAATGCGTTGACGATCCGGACTACTTCCGAGGCGATGGCTTCGGAGGCTTGGTCGGTCGAGGCTCCGATGTGCGGCGTGCAAGTCGTCAGTGCAGCCAGTTCCGTATCGGTCCACGTCTCATCGGCTCCGGTGGGTTCGTTTTCGAATACATCGAGGCCAACGCGAAGCCCTTTTGTTGTAATTCCTTCGCGAACGGCTTGTGTATCCATCAACGATCCTCGCGAAGTATTGATAAGGATCACATTCGGTTTCATGGCAGCGATAAAAGCCTGATTTACCGTGTGCTCTGTCTCGCGAGAGTAGGCCAAGTGAATGCTGACTGCGTCACAGGTTGCCAATTCGATGGGCTTGCGTGCAAACTCAACCCCTGCATTTTCGGCGATCTGCGGCGTCAAACTGCGGGAGTAGGCCGTGACCTTCATTTCCAACGCAAGTGCTCGATCGGCGACGGCGCGCCCGATGGCACCAAATCCGAGAATCCCCAAAGTCCGTCCAGCCAGACCACGAGCTTTGCCAAATTCCTTTTTCTTCCACTGGCCGTTTTGCATCGATTGCGAAGCTTGCACGATGCGGCGATCTGCGGCGATCAACAATCCAATCGTCAATTCAGCAACGGCCGCCGTGTTTTTACCAGGGCAGTTGGCGACGTAAATCCCACGCGAGCTTGCCGCAGCCAAATCGATATTGTCGACTCCAGCACCCGCGCGAATAATCAGTGATAATTGCGAAGCAGCCTCAATGGCTGCTGCGTTCACTTTGGTAGATCTGACGACGAGAATATCCGTATTCGCCAATTTTCCCGGCAAAGTATCCGCCGTGATGCCCGAGCAGATTTCCACTTCCATGCCAAGTAATTGCAACGCACGGGTTGCTTTAAGTGAAAGCGGATCGACAATGGTAACCTTCATGGTTGTATTCTCCTGCAAAGAGTAGTCGCCAAGTTGAATTGTGTTTCCAAGAGTATACACATTTCCAGAAACCACCCGAAACAGGAACTTTTTTTGTTTAGCCGCGCAGCGAGTTTGACGGCAACTGACACGATACAATTGGTTATTGCCGCACGCGCCTTTAGATCTGCCAACGGCAAAAGCAAAATCGGGGCGTGTGGCCTACCTGGGACAACTCCCCCAGCCCAAAATGGAAGAATACGATGAAGTTATCGTTCCTAAAAATATCGATCTCCAACTTACTCTTAATCGTGACAATCGTTGCCATCCTGGTGGCTTGGCGACTCGATCATCGGCGATTACTGGTTGAGAACGAAAAGCGGAATGCAGAAGCGACCGAGATCTTTACCAAATATTGGATGGCCACGCGCGGTGGTGGGTCAGCGTTGGCATTCCCAAACCCTCGAAAGACGGCTTATCTATTTTCGAACCCTGACGATCGAGCGGAAATGCTTGAGATGGTCGGCGAACCGTTCTTGATCGCTCGCCCCGAAGTTCCTGATTCAGAGAAAGAGGCTCCCAAGAATAAATGACTAAGGAATTGTCCCGAATTAACTTCCCGAATAATGAAACTTGATCGTAATGTCGATCCAGGGCACCGAGTTGCACGTCATTCCCGCGCAGGCGGGAATCCAGGGTCAATTGCGCTGGATTCCCGCCTGCGCGGGAATGACA
>JANMGV010000097.1:0-15432 GCA_031374825.1 Pirellulaceae bacterium | reverse complement strand
AACGAAGACAAAATTGCTTTTACGACGCCCTGGCCTTGAACGAGAGCGCCGCGACAGCGATCGGCGTTTCTCAACTCGTGGCGGTGGGACAAACGAAGGAGTTGGGTGCAGCCGCTAACTCGCACCGGTTTGACACGCCGGAGCGCCGAATGGGCAAAGTTTTGGCGCTCCTTCAAGAACACCGAATGCAGTTAGCTGGTTCGACAACTGAAAGCGGTTGCGTCGACCTCATGATTTACTTGGTATCCAACCGTCGTCGATCAAATACATCGGCTAGACAGAAATTCGGCAATTTCCATTAACCGTTGGCCCGCTCTCTGCCCCGACTGTCGGGAGTAGGGGAGTAGCCTGAGTCGCCTTGGTTTCGCTGAATTGGCGTATGCGGATGCCCGCTTCCGCGTCACGGCGCACGTTCGGCACGCCGTTCCAAACGAAAAACGGATCGGGCCAAAACAACAAGCAAAACCAAATCAATGTCGCATCTGCGACCAAGAAAAAGGCCCGCCACCGAATTCATTCGATGACGGGCATTGAACTGCGAGCGGTTGCGGCTAATCCGGCAGCAATCCTTCATTCTGTACACGCTTCAGCTCATCGAGCGAGACGATCCACTCTTGGCTGTTACCGCGTCCGCAGTCTCGCTTCGATGCATTGACGCGTCCAAGTCGGCACCACTCGCGAACCGTGAACTCCGCTTTCCCAAGAATATCTGAGACCTCTTTCACGGTGTACCAAGCCTTAGTTGGCGTAGTTTCCTTTGCCAGCTGATGAAGTTCAGTCACCAACTTCTCGAAGCGGCTCATTCGTTCTTCTATCGATAGCAAAGTGCGCAAAACAGAGCTAATTGAATCTCGCTGGCTTTTGAGTCGGGCAACTTCGAATCGTTCCTCTGAATCGCAATCCGAACTTATCAAATTGTCCAAGTCTGAGCGAAGGTGCGACGTCAAAGATTCGGTCTCATTGTATCCTGGACCATTTGCGGATTCGCGTATTTCAATCTTCGCGCGATCAACATGACGCGCAATAGGACGGTTTTGTGGATTTTTTGTAGACATGCTGAATAGGTAATTGAAATGTAGGTACGGAATCTGATGATCACTCAAATGGTCGACGATCAAGGTTGAGGCGGATTTGCTTTTGCCTGTGCTTTGCACTCTTCGCGGGGCTGTTCGGCCCTCGACCTGAGTGCGTCCCAAAAGTGCTTGCGACACAGCGTTCCTTTCAGACCATCGCGAAAGGTGACATCGACTGCATCGTCAGATTTCTGACAACACCAAATACAAGTTCCAGATGCGAGATTGTTAATCGTGACGATCATGGAAAGACTCCTAAAAAAGTAATGAAACGAGACATTCAAATAGTTTTCGTGGTGAAGAGGGGATTGATGGATATAGATAGAAATAAAGAAGAACGATAAATCGTCTGCGAGTGTAGATCGCTGCACTTGCAGATGTGTTGGGGACTGCACGCTTCGGACTGCTGTCAAAGCCGCAGCTTTAGATCAGCTTGACTGTAAAGGACGGATGCGTGCGAAAGGAGAGCAAGAGCGCCGAGAGTTGGGCGCTTCGCTCGAGAGAAAAGATCGTTTCTTTCTGCTTCGCTTTCTTTCCGGGAGGATCGACGGCGAGAGCGGACGGAAATGTCGGGCGTGTCAGGGCACGCCCGATTTTTGCAGTCTTACTGCTGAAGCGACTCGATCGCCTCCGATGCCTGCTGGCAAAGGGTAACGATTTTTCCAAGACTCTCCGAATCGAACGACTTCGTGTACTTGTTTGAACCGTCGCGATCCTTATAGGATCGTTCAAAACTCATTGAGTAGAAAGTCACTGTTTCACCACGTATCATGGCAACACGTGCCCAGATACTAACGGAACAGTCATCGATCCTGATTGTCTTGATCGGCTGACGCTTGGTAGCCGCTGCCGCATCCGTTGCGACATTTTCCATTTCTGGAGTGCCCTCCAACTTCGTGTTGGACACATCCTTGTGCTTCTTGACCATAGGTAGAGAAGGGAACTGCACGGAATGGCCGTGCGCCAAAACCATCTCAGCCGCCCGAATACCCTGACGGACGAACGGCTGAGGTGGACGCTTAAAAATCGGTAAAAATTGCGAAGAGAGTCGAAACCTGTCATTTACCAAAAATCTAAAATCGAACCCGTCATCAGGGATGGCGACGCACGAATCTATGGCTGGTGAGTAACGAATTCCTCGGCTTCCCAATCGTATCGCTCGACGTAGGCTGCACTCTGTTCGAACATTGCTTCCGATTCGAGAAGAGTGAGCCCGCTTCGAAAAAAGAGCAATTTGAATTTCGCTGTCAATTCGTTGTACGCGGACAATTCGAGTCCGTACCGTTTTCCATCCGAAGTTTCGAAACAGTGGATTCGGATACGAACATTGCCTTTCGTCTTTTCTTCTAAATAGTCGGTATGTGATTCCTTGTGCATAGTGGTTAGGGGAACGAAAATAAAACACGTCCATTTCGGACGCGCCAACCAATTCAATTGACGTCCCTGAATCGTCGCATGCGATGGTATTGGTTTGTGACAGTTCGCACCCCCGGCTTCGAGCCGGGACCGAGCGGAGTGAGGTGGGTGTTGGGGCGTAGCCCCGGCCCTTTGCGCTGCATCGTGGTATGGAACGACCCACCAGCGGAAGAGGGCGAGCAACGCGAGCACGAACCCGGCCAGGAACACAAAGGGCCGGGGGTTGGGGAGCGAAGCGAACCAAGCTCCGGCACCCGTGCGAACTGCTATATGTAGTAAGGACTTGCATCGTTTTGACCTACTGCGACGACTACTCCGCCTTCTTGTGCGGCACAGGAGCAATTCCCGCACTAACCAACGGTTTAATGAATGGCTTTGGTCCTCCTTGAGCAGAGTAAATCACGGGCTCGTGGAGGAATGATTCGTTTAAGTCTGATAGCGCAGCGAAAAGCCACATTTCAGCCTTCGAAGGATCGACGGCATTGCGAGCTGCGTCGCGCATTCCGGCGTTCGGCCATACGAAGAGCACTCGCCAATCCTGTGCGTCCGGGAAAATATTTCGAAAATGGTTTTGCATCCCTGAATAGCCTGGTGATTTCTTCGCAGCAACGCGCTTTGGCGTGTCGGTTCCTCGCTCCAATTCCACAAAATAAACTCGCCGATATTGATTGACGGTCAGTTCGAATGCAAAGTCAGGAACGCAAACCGTGCGTTTCGATTCGTTATGACCGATGACCGTGTAAAGTCGGAATTTCTTTTCGGGTTCCTTCGCTTCCGATATGACGTCGTGTTCAAAATAGAGTGCACCAAGCGTTGCATAGCTTTGACCGGCAATCGCCTGATCGATTGTGTGCGCAAGTTCGGAAACCGCGACGTAGTGAGCAAATTGAGTCCAGTTGTTCGTGTTCGGAAGCGCATCCAAGATCAACGAGGCGTCCCCAGTCCTGGTTGCGAGCAGGCAACAGCCCGCTTCGGTTGGCGTCCATACCGGTGCGCTCGAAGTGATGCTGGGACTCGTAACTTCGGCCCTGAAACGGCGAGCAAGTCCGGCACTTTGCAACTTGCGTAAAAGGTCACGAGTGATCGAACCGTCCTTGTCGTTGGGGATACACCACCTGCGAATCTGCGCGGTTACAAGGAATTTATATCTTCGTAGCACGAGAAGAATTGTCAGTACACGCTCAGTAATGTTCATACCATTGGGTTCTCAATTTCGCCGGCTTGGTCGAGCACAATTCCCGCCACTGGGAGCGCTGGAATTCGTACGACCGGATTCAGCAGTCGTTGAAGTCGTTCTTCCGTTTCGCGTTCAATGACAGAAGGAGAGACAAAGAAGTCCTGCGAATAATTCTGTTCAATGAATCGTTCAACCGATTCAAATGCTGCTGGAAATCGGCGAATGAGTTGTTCGATTTCTAATCCAAGATACCCTGGAGCATGCCGCTGCACATTGACTCGGTACAAATTTGGATCGTTTACCATTTTGACCAGAGACTCACCAGTTTTTAGTAACCGAATCTGCTGGGCCCACAATGCCCTTTGTTCCTCAAACGAATAATATGTCCGTTTGGAAAGCTCCAGGAACTCGTCATAGACCGGAAGAAGCGATTCGCCGAAACTTCTACTAGTGGAGCTGGACTTGCTACCGCCTTGCCCAGATCCTTCGCTGCCACCGGTGCCATTCGACTGAGACTGTGAATTGCTGCCGCTTTGACCGTTCGCTCGTCCAGAGCCAATCGTATTTTCACGCGCGGATGCGTTCAAAGCCCGTGAGAGACTACTTGAATCCGAATGGTTCCAGCCAGAGGCACGGCTCGCGACGTTACTTGCTGACCAATTGCTTCCATAGGTGGTCTGCCAGGTCTGAGAATCCGACTCGGATTCGGACCAGCTCTTCAATTGAATGATCTTGTGTTCCTTGAGAAGTTGACGGCGTGTATACATATCATCCTTGATTTTCTTTGGATCGAATTTCAACGAAGCGATTTCATTCGCTAGGAGTTCTGCATCATCACCTTGCGATCCAAATACCATTCGCGATTGCGGTTGCCAAATGAGCGATGATAGATCCGCTTCGCCTTGAACGAGTTGGGAAAACGACTGATGAGATAGGATCATTCGGCCAGCGAGTTGGCGGATTTCAGGAATAGCCTCTTCAATATCCTTCCCAACAAATCGCTGAAATTCATCAAGCCACATATAAACAGGAAACCGAATATCCCATGGCAATGACCGCAACGTTGCAAGTATCTCGTTAAGAATCATTCCGCCGATGGCGTCGGCTGCTTGAGGAGACAACCGATTTTTTGGAGAAAGATCTATGACGACGATTCGAGATTCACGAAGGAGCCTTGGAATATCCAAGAGGTTGCGGATCGAGCCAAATATGTAACGGAGTATTGGGAACTCATTAAAGATTTTGATTCGGTTCCGGCTGGACTCGAGAATTCGTCCCCCTTCACTTCCACGGGCATTCTGAATTTCAGCCCATTCGGCACGAAGTAACGGTGGCAACATGTTGAGAATCGCGTCATGGTATGGACTTCCTGGCATTAGTAAGTGTGCGCAATCGGCGACAGTTAGTCCAAGCTGTGCACATGCCCACATCGCATTAAAGAGCCAGCGAGCAAGGCGAGGCATTTCCTGTATGTTTTGCGACGACCATGCGCGAAGTATGACCTCGCATGCTCGCGACACCTTGTAATAGCCGTGCGAAATCGTGTCGTACAGAAGTGGGTTGAATGGAAGAATCAAGTCCTCTCGAGCGGCATCCAAATACAATACTCGGTCCTTTACCCACTGTGGACAGTATGGCGATGAAAAGAACCGAAGCAGTGAAAATGAGAAACTTCCCATCCGATCAAAAATGAAATGAGTTGATCGTTCGCGCACAACGAACAACTGATGAAGTAATGCTTCTATCGCGGTCGTTTTTCCTTTGCCTGTAGCACCGATGAGATGCCAGTGCGTTTTGAATGAATCCGATGGGACGTAGAGTTTTTTTCCTGTTTCAACGTCTCGTCCCAGAAACAATGCCGACATAAAAATACAACTGATTACTGCAATCATGGTTTCATCTCCGAGTAGGTTTCTTTCATAAGTTCGTCGTACCGCCCGAAAAGTTGAAGCAACGCATCTTCCCTGTCTTGTCCCACAGAAATCGACTGATTGATGGTTTCTTGTTCTTGCCGGTACCAATCTGCCAATCTTTGAATTGAATTCACTCTCTCTTCAAGCTTCTTTCGATTGGATTCCTCTTCCTGAATTTGCTCTTGTCGCCTCAGTTCTTCCTCTAGCTCGGTTCGAATTCGCTGGCGAGAATTCGCGATCAAGGAAAGTATTTCGGCGATCATCAGCTCTGCCGCCTCCCAGGCTTGTTCGGGTGAAATGCCGACTGGAAATCGCGTCTGGATTCGACTTCGAAATAACGCCGATGGTAACGAGTCGTCCACGAGTCTCCGATTTTTCTCAAAGAACTGAATTACTTCCCTTCGTGCATCGTCGATCTTGCGGATGCTTTCTTTGCGCGCGAGCTCCTCGGCCGCAAAGTCGCGAGTTACCACGGTTGGTGTCGATGTTTGCTTCCGCGGACGAACAGGTTCTGAACGCGGTCTTCGCGACAGCAACGCCTTCATTCGCACGAACACATACGCCATGGGTGCCAGCGTTACGAGCGCAAAGCCGAATGCTAGTCCAGCGGCAAGTGATGACCTTATTGCAATAACGAGCAATTCCGTCGCTCCGCTTGGACTCCAGAAATAAATCCCCATTCCTGCATATAGAAAAAACGTGGTGGCGGTGATCCGACCAGCCATCTGAAACGTCCTCGAATTCGTCCGTGTCATCTTTCCGCCAATGAAGCTGAGCAGTAAGATTAGCGCTATAAGCGGCGGCAATTCATCAAAATCGATCCAATTGAGAATTGAGCACATTCAAAAAGTCCTTTGAGAATTCCTTGGGCTACAACTACTCGAAACTCGGAAGTGACAGACGACCTACAATCTCAGATTCGACGCAAAAATTCCTAACGTTGGCATTTCGAGGTAGATCGCGCCAACGCAGAATCGCTACGCTGAAATGCGGCCTTTCATTGCAAAGCATTTCGAAGCCGTTGAACGTATTTCTGCTTGGCCTGATCGAGTGCAACTTCTTTCTCTTCATCATCTAGTACTGCACCGTCAAGGATCCGACACTCGAACTCGTAATCAAGTCGTGCCCTTTCGGTATCCTGGAGCATTTTGGATTCTCTCGGCGGTGGCGGGGCGTATTCCGTTATTGGTGCAGGTTTCTTTCTGTGGTCACGATACAAGCTGGCCAATTCACGCAGATAGCGTTTGATTACATTCCACTCCCGCTGGCCGTAGCGAACGAGGAACTGAGCGATAATAACTATTGGCGTCACGAGGCAGTTCATAACAATCCAGATGCTGACGATCCAGCGAGCTAAAATTGTTACAGCTACTCCGAGATTGTCTTGAAAAGAGTTTTCTGCCAGCGATTGCAACCCGAAGAACATAGCCAACGGGATTGCCATAAATTTGGCTGCCCGCTGCCTCGGACTGTTGCCAATGAGCTTCTCCGCAATGTGTTCACTGACAAAGGCAAAGAGAATCAGCACTATAAAATCAGTTTTTGTGAAGAATGCAATAATATTTGGACTGTGATCGGAGTAGATTCGATCAAAGCGAAGGAGTTCGAAGGGCGAGAGTGCTTCATTCATTTTCAAGATTCCATTTGTCAATAAGTAAGGGAAAAAAGACCGCAGCAGCTGATCTTTTGTCTGCTGCGGTCGACTGCGAACCGCTTTGCAACACACTTGTCAGCGTGCCAAAGCGATCAAGACTGAAATAAACGCCACAACGGCTGCAAGTAGGGCAATCATCGTGGCCGGTGACCCATCAGAGACAGGCGGACGTGGCGGAATGCTGACAGGATCTGCCTGTTTCAGTATCCGGGCAGTTCGTTCAATTTCAATTTCTCGAGACATCTTTAATTACTCCTCTCTAATTCGGATACGTTCGGTAAATTCGATCTCTGCTTCGGCCCTGCCTAAGGACCGAGAGATGACTTCAAGCCACTTGCTCGCCGGAGTACTAATCGTCGCTAGAACCTGCTGAAGCGACGCGTTCTCATCGACTGAATTCACAAGCCGCTGCTGGCTTGTGGCTTCAACTGCTGGTAGCTCTGATCGGGCACTTACTGGCCGAACATTGCGATGATTGTCGCGAAGGTCGATATCTCTCATGTCGTCACCTCTGTACCGTCGATCCATCCGGAAATCACAAGATCACCAATCACAAGCGCAGGATCAGCAACTGCGACAACAGCGACTGTAGCCGCCGTTGCAGCAGCTGCATGCACCATTGCCATAACCCCCGTTACAATTCCGGCGGCAACAGCGCCAGCAGCGACGCCAGCAGATGCACCCGGCCCGTACTTTAGGGCTGCGCGACCAACTCGACGCAAGCCGGTTCCAACCGCGTGGTCGTGGCGGATGACGCCTGCGTTTTGTTCCTTCTTCAGCACAAGTAGCCCTGTGATAATACGAAGGTTGGGACGCAATATCGCGGGCAATGCGCGAACCATACGACGTTGCTTTTCAGGTAAGACAACATCGGTATCCGTCAATTTCCGCTCGCGAACCTGCACTAAATGATGCTCGTGACCGACAATCTGGTGCGTGGTCTGCATGAGGGCATGTCGTTTCGTCGCATCGAAAAAGGTGAAGACACATTCGTGAGGACCAGCGTAGGTGGCTCGACCGAAATACGGACACTGCCGCAATTGAGAGTCAAGTTTTTCATCGAATTCCTCGAGCCGTGCGGCAAGTACTTCCGCCGTCCGACCCTCTTTGCCCGCCGCAATCCCTGCCGAGATAAGCGGCAACGGAGGAACCTCGAACCTATATCCAAACTCTTTCCAGGCAATATTGGCTAGGCCCATTGCGACTTCGCGTCGCGAATTGACGGATTCGGCAAACCATTTCGCATTCCGTTGATTGGAATGAATGGCCACCGGCCTACGCGGCCCCGTAGTACTAAGTGCCCCCAAAAAGTCACGGGGCTGTCGAGTATGAACTGATGCGTTCATCCGATATCTCCTCTGGTGTTAATGCAATCGGATTGCCTTTCGCCGGACGATCCTGCGAAACCCTTCCGATAACCGCTTCAAACTCTTCACCTTGCCGTTTGGTATTTCATTCTTTCTCCTTTCGAGTAGAAACCAAGCGCGCACGGTACTTGAATTCGTTCTTCTACGCCGTTTGTCGAACGAAAAAACCCGCACATGAGACTTCCCATGGCGGGTTGAATAAGCAATTGCATTCAGGTCAGACGTGTGGCACGATCTGACTGAATCTGTACCCCGTCGAGTCGTTATATAGACGCTTCGATGGGTTGCAGAGGTTGCTCATTCAACTTTTGCTACCAAGAGGACTGGGACGCGGATACGTCTCAGTCCTCGACTTCCAACTTCCGACTTCAGGTCAAGCTTTGCTCTTGATCCAATTCAACGAGCGAGGTCGCTTTGATCGCGTTCTATGCTTGTCTGAAGAAATCTTGAAAAATTACTTGAACCGAATCGGAAGATATGGTCTCTTTTAATTAGATATTCGTGTTCAAGTCGAAAGTGAAGGTTTCTTATAGGAAACATTTTATGATGAACGTTCAAACTGACGTTGTTCGACTGAATGCCGAATTGATTCGAGAGCTAATCCGCAGTCGCAATATGTGCCCTAACCGATTCAGCAAAGCAACTGGAATCTCGAGGGGCCACGTATCAAGGATATTAAGCGGTTCGGTGAAAAACAAAGATGGAACATCAATCGGTACCGCAATGCTTATTGCAAATCTTTTCAATCTACCATTGAGCTCAATTGTTTTGCCTAGCACTGGGCGGTGGCATTTTGTGGATCGATCGTCGGACTCTAACGATTCCAGGTTCCTTGAAGAACTAGCCCACTGCAAGTGCATTTTATCCGCGAGTGAATCTGGCGACTCTTACATCTTGCCGACTCAGACTTGTGAAACGATCGAATCACTTCGTTTGAAAGAATCTCAATACAATAAAATTATCCATCCGAGCATTTTCAATCGACATAAGAACGCCATGAAAGTCCGGCGAAAAATTCGAGAAGAGGGAACACACTTTCATCAAATCGTTTCGCCCTGCAACGTTTGGTCCGAAGTTTTGGCATCAATCGAAGAGGAGCATGACGAAATCAAGAACAACATTCGCGAATTCAAAGACTTGACTGCAGTGGCGTACATTTCAAAGCAGATATGGGATGCAGCAGTCTCTTCAATTGCTCCGTTGGGTTTCCCAGGTTGGTCGAAAATTAATGTTATTGATGAAGTGATCGCCGCCATTTGGTTTCAGTCTGAAGCGTTCATCACGACGGAAAAAACAACTGTAACAACGCTGCGAAATATCCTTGAGAAAGCAGGGCGATCGGTATCACTTCCTCGTTTCGGAGAATGTTCAGCGCGAACTCGACGGGACGACTTTCGTGCATGCAATGATCAAGCCATTGCGGTGGCAGATCGGGTACTTCACGCGAAAACAAAATAGGGCTTGGAACCTAGTTCATCGATTGAGTCTCGATTAGGCAAATATGGAAATCTGGTTACTGGCGCAACATTTTCCTATATCAGTTAAAGCGGCACACTGGACTTCACAAGTCCTGTGAAGTGATGGAGGGAAGCAGTGACGAAAAGAGTAACTAAGAATCGAGCGAAGAAGGCCGATCATACGAAAGACTTTTCAGCAGCAGCCGAAGTGCTTGATCGAGCTTGGAAAATGCTGCGTAAGACAGAACCGTCGATTCCGCATGCCGTGCTTACTTTCGTAGATGCTAGGTCACGACGTTATTTGTCTGGATACTTCGCATGGTCAAGCTGGAAACGACGAAGAGGCGTTTCGCATGAAGTCGCCGTTTGTCCATCGCTACTTAGCAATCCGAAAAAGCTTATCGGCGTTTTGCTTCACGAAGCCGTTCATGGAGTTCTTTCGGAGTCCGGTGACAATAGCGGAATGGGTAGCGGCGGGTATTACCACACTAAAGTATTTCGTGACCTGTGCGTTGAATTTGGCTTGAAGTGCGAATTTTGCAACACTCGCTACGGTTGGACTCTTACGTCGTGGCCGTCGAAAAAACTTCCTGCCAAATACAAGCCGGTCTTTTCGTTTCTGCGGCGAACACTTCCTTCACGCACCAGCAAATCTCGAATCGAACCAACACGAGCACGTGCCTTGCCGAAAGGCGGACACACTATGCTTGTTTGTGCGTGTGTGCCCAAGAATCGAACGGTCTATGTGAAAAAGTCAATGCTCGAGGTTGGTGGTGTTATGTGCAAATTCTGCGGGAAAGAATTTCGAATCGATTCCAACTCTTAGTAAGTATAGACAGCCGCAACGAGCCGCAACGCAGCGCATTCGAAGAAATTATCGGGAGCGAGTTTGAGGTAATTGTACAAAACATATTAACGAATACGAATGCATTTTGGGACGAACCGAAGGGATCAATCGGATGAGAGGACCGAATCGCAAAAACCCCCTGCCGACGGCAGGGGGCGTGTTCCTTCACTAGAGCTGGAGTCGAATTTGCGAATTAGTTTACAAGTGCCAAATCGGCTGATTGATCGAGCAGCCGATAGACTCGCATCGTCAGGGACGCGAAGTGCGATGGGTTTGATTGCCGCTCTTTTAACGCACTTGTAAAAGCGTTGAAGAGCGACCAAACCGTGCGCGGTTGAAATTCGTCGAGAACAGGCGTACGCCATTCATCGATGACCAGCGGCAGTGACCTCGTCGTAACGATTCCTTGCTCGAAAGCATGCAACATACAAGCGGCTGCTTCCGTCTCATCTACGTTCCGCTCGCGGTACGCGGTGATTCGGTTGGCTTCTACTTGTTGGTACTGCTGCAATGACGAAACAGCATTCGCGATCCCTTCGTGAAATCGCTGTTGACCGAAACGCGTGTGCTTTTTCGTGACGTAAATCTCGGCACTAAAGGCAAGATTGTCGCAAACAAACACACGGTTACCAACGCACAATCCAATCGGGAACGTCTTGTCAATCGAATTGCGTACTCCGACTGACATAGTTACACCTTCGACAATGGGTGTCGAAAGATCGAGAGTACCGAAGAACCGAGCATTGTCTTGAGAAAGGGCAAGAGTCGATCGAGCGATGGAGAACCCCGCGTTACCGAGCGTTTCCTCTACGGTTGACAGCACTTGGCTGTGCCGCAGAGGAAACCATGTGTCGGTAGGTCGAGGCGCTTCGACATGATCCAATTCGACCCTTTCAACAGGACGAGCTCCACGATGTAGTATCAACTGATTCATATTAACCTCCGTTAAGTAAAGGAACACTTGCATCAACACAGCGCCGATGCCGTCCCACCGTAGCGCATAGAGGCATGAGCAAGGCGGTAGAGGTTGATTTGAGTCAAGCGAAAAAACGGGATGATACAAAAGCCCCGTTTGGATATTGTGTTCAACTTGTTGGTGAACATTAATTTCATTGACTCGAAGTCGCTGGCGTCCTACTCTGCGCACATGGCGCCTACAGGAAGCGACGGCAAATCATCGGCAACAAAGGACGATATCGCGGCTATCATGGGAGAACTTGGCAAGATATATGATGCCAATGAGCGATGGAAGGATGAGTTGAAAAAGCACTTTGATCTCGCCATCGAAATTATCCGTCACGATTTGAAAACTGCAGGTCGCGACGAAATTGAAATGCTCAAGGACCAATTGAAGGACAACCGACGACGGATCGGCCGGCTGGAAGTTCAATGCGGACTTCTATGAATTTGGGTTGATCGAATAATCGAATGCAAGATCCCGAAAATCGACTATGGCGACTTGAGCGGAACCCAGGTTTGCCGTTTAACGAGACGTTGAACGAATATCGGCTGCTACTGTATAGTGTCGATTAGAATTCCGGTGCGGAAATCTAATTGTCGCCGAACATTCGATGGCTTTGCAGTAATTCAACGGTGACAAAGAGAAGCGGCCCGACGCCTCAAATACGTCGGACCGCCAAAGTCTTCGAATTGATCCTATCCGACAGCTATTTCTTTTTGCTGCCGGATTTGGTGGTCGAGGAAGCTTTCCCCTGTCCCTTGGGTTGGGACTTGGGAGGCTTGCTATCATGACCGCTACCGTTTGCCATGCTTTTCTCCTTTCAAAATGGTACCTGGAAACGAATATGCCATGTTTGCATATTCAAAGTCTGACTATGCAAAGAAAGAATCTAACATCGGCCACTAAGAAAGGCAACGGTCCGATGAAAAAATCGATTCATACCAAGGAATATGCGATACTTCTTCGCTTGTTCAGAAAAACACGCGAGAAAAAAGGCGTAAATCAAGAGACCTTGGCGAAAAAACTACAATTAACGCAGTCGCAATTGAGCAAAATGGAAACTGGGGAAACCAGAATCGATGTCATTCAATTGCGGCTTATGCTACAAAACCTTGATGTTCCAGTTTTGGGTTTCATAGCGGAGCTTGAAACCGAACTCGCGAAAAAGAAGTAGACAGGTTCCCTATCGTTGATTCTTTCCCGAGTGCGTTGTTCGCTTGGATAGCAATTGGGAAGTCCTGCGATAGTATTTCCGAAGCGTGTCTCTTGAGGTTAGCAGAAAAATCGCCTCCAGGAATGCGAACGCAAAATCGGGAAATCCTATCTGAAACCGTGGGCCGAGATGGAGACGATAACAGGAGTACGTGATCGCGGACGCGACGGCCATGTTTCCGTAAAACTGATAGTGTCGATATTGATGCTCCACGATCAAATTGAACGCATCGACCTTGCCCTTCAGACGCGAGAAGTCAAGATCTGGTGCCGGTAGGCCCGTCAAAGCGTGAAGCTGATCGATGACTGCCCATCTAATAGCAGTAACTATCATTCCAACGGTAAGAGAAGCGACTGTAAGGTATAAAAATCCGCTAATTGTCGGCGCGTTGGAAGGCGTTGCCGCAAACCACGATCTCAAGAGTGGCGAAAACTCGCTCAATCCCCAAAGTGCTGTGGCTCCTGGCACCAAGTAAGCGATCAATGGGCCAAAGTTGGAATTGGAAACGCTTTGCACGTATGCATGGTAGCATGCCAATCACCCGAGATCGAAAGACGTCTAGAATTCAATTTGGAAGAACGAATTGAAATGCACAATGAAATCCAAGACGCGGAATAACGACTTTACATGCGAATCTTAAAGAACCCCGTGCGACGAGCACGGGGCTATGCCTGAGAACCTGATATTAAAGTGCGGCTAAAACGGGGTTTCATGCGACGAGCTATCGTCGCTCATTGAGTCGGCTCCGGGAATCGGCTGCTCAAAGCAGAATTCCTGGGCTTTAGTTAGTGCAAAGATCAATGCGGGCAGGTCACCTGCATTGAAACTCTTGGCGTCCCTCCATTCACCACTTTCCCTGTCTTGGTATCGACGGGGTGCAATGGTTATGGAGCGAAATTGTCGTTGTCCCTCATCGGCTTCGGCGGTGTTCAACCAAATGGCGACACCGATTCCTCCGGCAAGGGAAATCTTCTTTTCGGGTTGTTGCCGCTGTTGACGCGGCTTTTCAGTCGTTGGTTTACCGTTTTTTTCCATGGGTATTTCTCCAGTTCTCGACGATGTGAAAGATTCGGTTCTCAGGCGATCGGTAATTCCAAAATGGAATCACCGGCTTGCAATCCTGACGTACTTCCTCGGAAAGCGCAACCAGGATCACGTGAAAGAGGCCCTGCGTTCCAGGAACGCAGGGCGGTAGCACTTGAGAAAGACTCAAGCACAATGTTGACAACGGCCGTGATGTTCAGGCACTTCGAGCGAGGGTTTCACGGGTCGGCACCAATCTGTCGTATCGAATTCGCCGTCGAGCGTTCGCTGGATAAATTCAAGGGAACGATCGGGATCGCACCGCGAGAACGTGATCGATTCGATTTGGATGAAAAAGTTTTCTCCAATTCGTTTCAACACGGCATACTCTTGGGCTCGGTCCGGTGACGTCGAGTCGTTGAGCCAAAAATAATCACCGATCCGAAACGCCGTGCAACAACACCAATTATGCATCGACAGCTTTTCAACCAACGATTCCGGCATTGCAACTTCAACGACACACCAGACTCGATCGCTGTGAAACATCATGTTCCTCGCTTTCCAGCACTGAGTGCGATTTGGAGCGCTTCGCGACATACAAAAGTCGCGATGGATCGATGCCAAGTTAAGCCAAGTGACTGTGCGCCAAGCGTCATCGGCGGAAATCCGGAGCTTTCCAACCAGTGAAGCAACGCATTGGCAAGTTCCTCGACTCGATCCCATTCTTGCACCGACACTGCATCGAGTAGATCGCGAAGTGTTGCGTCAGGGTCCATAACTAGTCTCCCCTATCAAAGGCGTCTGGATCGGTCATCACGCTGACGTAATACACCATGCAACCATCGCCAAAAGCATCGGGCTCAACTACGGTGACTTCACCGCAATCCGCACACTCGACGCTCATTGTTGCATCATCAGCGTCAATGATTTTGAGTTGGCCATCGCAATTCGAGCAAGTTCCATCGGTTCGTTTCACGAGCATCATTTTGCCCTCCAATGTGAATGAACAAGTAGCCGCTGTCGCGGGCTTTGCTCGATGCGAGCAGAGCAATCACACCATGCCTAAGAAGCGCTCGAAGCGCAAGGAAATGCAATTCCACTCAAAAGAAAAGATGCCCCAATCGCGAAGGACTGGGGCAATCGAACCGGTCTTTCGACTTCGATTACTTACATTGCGACGCTGGCGTCGGCTTGAAATGCAGATCGCGTTCAACGGGAAGTCCAATCGGACCGCGAATTGATTCAAGCTCATCGAGCGAGAAATATCCAAATTCGCGTTCATGGCCGACAACGACTCCGAAGAACAATTGTTCATCGGGATCATACTCGGT
>JANMGV010000093.1:0-21808 GCA_031374825.1 Pirellulaceae bacterium | reverse complement strand
GAAGTCGACGCATCCAGAGAAACTGCGGGCATGGCAATGATCCTTAAAAGTAGTCCGATTCGGAAAAAGCCATTTGACAAGAAATGCCCTCGGTCACCAATATCAATTCATCGAGTCAAGCCCAATGTTTGAACAGCCCAGCACAAGGCCCCGCTTCGCTGGGATGGTGGTGAAGCAGCGAGGTGGCGACAAAGGCCTAGAACACAATCGCGGGATTGACGCTAGTCGTCGCTCTTAACCAACTACTCGACAATGAAAGCAGCCGAACTCAATTTTCTGCCGTCGTTCGCGCGACGAACGATTTCAAGAATGATTACACGTACGATGGGTTCGGTCTCGACACCTGCTGGGAATTCGATGCTCGACAACCCCATTCAATCTTGGCCGGTATTGGAAAGGCTGACCACGCGGCGCGCTTTTCGATGGGGTTGTCCAATAGGGGTTAAATAATTGCAAGTGGAGTTGTGAGCGAATGGGTTGAGCGTTTCTTTTGCTTGGGTCGTTGACGAAATTCTTTGACGTCGCGTGATTTGTTTTCGTGCTTGGCTCCTCATCCCCCGGCCCCTTCTCCTCGGAGTACCGAAGAGAAGGGGAGATAGGATATTCACTTGGCCCATAGTATCTCACAAGAATGCCTAACCCGGACGCTTAAATACCTCAAGCATACCAGTTTGCAGATATTCGAAACGGGAAATTTACTGTTCGTTTGCAGCACTTCTCGTTTCGGATAGACGAAAGTCATTTCGACAAATTCATTGTCGTAATCGCAATCTGTAACACAGTCGCGATAGAAACCCAAATCAGGTATGGAATTTGCGCAAACGCGACGATCGGATAAAACCGGTAAATGGCAGTCATCATCCAAACGATTGTTCCCCAAACGACGAGTATGTCGACGGCAGCCAAGGGTAAATTTCGCATGCCGAATTGAATTGGCGTGAAGATGATATTCGCCACCAGATTGATGATAAACGGCAACGCGACCCACCAAGAAATCTTGCCACGAAGAGCTTGGACTATCACAAAAACAAAACTAGCCAAGATGATCGGATACAGTATCTGCCAAATCAGGCCAATCGTTGCCGGCGCGGGCGTCCAAGTTGGTTTTGCAAGCGAGTTATACCAAGTCATCCAATCCATGAACTGCATCCGTTTAAAGTCGTTTTGCGAAAATGTTGGCCTTCGACAAATTTGTCGTGGTGTTAGTATATCAACTTGATCACCCCTCGTTTTGGCTTAGTTTAAATCATCTCCATTCTTGTTTTTCGCAGCGCACCGAAAAACGATACTGGGTCGGAAATGTAAACTTCGCGAACAAAATTCCGCGCACGCGCCTGTCGGCGGCTAAACTATTGCAACTAGTATTTGTTCTCGGAACATACAAACACCAGCCTATGTCGTACATTCGAATAATAGTTTTGACTTCTCTGGCCATGGTTGCCTTTGCAAGTAATTCCCTGCTCTGTCGAGTCGCGCTACTACAAACCCATATCGACCCGGCAAGCTTTACTTTGATAAGGCTAGTTTCCGGAGCCATAGTACTTTGGTTGATCGTGCAACTTCGTCGCGACAAAGTTTCAGGTCGAGGCAACTGGCTGTCGGCGTTTGCCTTGTTTGTATATGCAGCCGGTTTTTCGTTTGCGTATGTCGTATTGCCTACAGCTACTGGCGCTCTATTGTTGTTCGCTGCCGTACAGGCAAGCATGATTGGTTTTGGTATCTGGACGGGCGAGCGTATGCGGCGAGCTCAAACGATTGGTCTAGCTCTTGCGTTCATTGGACTTATCGGACTCTTGTTACCCGGCATATCAGCCCCAAATTTGTTCGGCTCAGTTTCGATGTTGAGCGCTGGGATAGCTTGGGGTGTCTACTCTTTGCGAGGCAAAGGGGTTGGAGCCCCGATACAAGTTACTGCTGGGAATTTCATTCGAGCTGTACCAATTGCAGGAGCGATGAACGTGGTAATGTTCGGCAGTATGACGGTGGACGGCGAGGGAGCATGTTATGCAATCGCGTCCGGTGCGCTGGCTTCCGGAATAGGCTATTCCATTTGGTATACGGCCTTACCAGGGCTGAAATCAATCCATGCTGCAACGGTTCAGCTCAGTGTTCCGGTTATAGCTGCTATCGGTGGCATTGCCTTTCTCGGTGAGCCAATAACTTGGCGGTTCTTATTTGCTTCGTTAGCAATCCTAGGCGGGATTGCTCTCGTGTTGTCGGCAAGAAGAGCTCATCGTTAGTTTAGACGTGGACGAATTTGCTGCTTGGCTAGGTCGAGTCGCGCTCCCATGCATGGTTCGATTGTTTGTTTGCCCAAGCACTAATCAATGTCAGCAGAGGCATCGTTGATCTGACCTCACCAATTCTTCTCTTGTCGAAATGCTTTGTATGCTTCAGAAGTTTGACTTCGGATTTCCGGTGTTTTACCGCGCGTCGTCAAACTAGCTAGGATTGAATTGTAGGCCGTCCAAGCCATCCGTCGCATAAGGGCATTTTCATGATTTTTCAATTCGCGAATCTTTGGCAATGTGAGCCTCAATCGATCTAGGCATTCTTCTGAGAAGTCCTTGTAATCCGCGAGATTCCCGCATGCCTGGAATTGAACCTCCGAGTCCTTCGAAGTCAGGACTCGTTCCAAAGTCGGAATGCACAATTCCGTAATCGACCGAGTATCGATTTTTGGACCATCGAATAAAGGATACTCAGCTCGAATGTTGAGAAGCATGACGCATGATCGTCGAACACTTTCGTCTTCGTCATTTATTAGCTTCCAAAGCGGCTCTTCGGCGACTTTGCCATAGGCGACCAGCTTGAGCATCAGAGGCCGCGCAAACTCACGCTGCCTGTTTCCGCGGACACCAAGCTCACCATGCTCACCCGTGTACTCCAGTTGCATCATGTCTGGCGTAGTCATTCCCTCGCGAATCTGCTTTGCAAGCAACTCCGTTTGTTCTTTAGAGGTAGTTGACGAAGCTTGAGGTCGTGATTGGTTTTCGAAACTCGTACCGCACCCAAGCAGGTTTACAACAATAAATCCTATTATACAAATTGCTGCGTATTTCATTCTACGAATTCCAATTGGCCGAACGAACATTCAACGATATGAACGATTTACAGCAGAAAAGTTTGCGGGAAAGACGAACATGCTGCATCGAACTTGTATTCCGCAGTTCGTGGAGGTTCGATTCCGCGACGAGTCTGCAATTGTCAAGATATCCGCAATTGTAGAGAGAAGCTCACTCGGAATCATCGATCTCGGGCAATTCAAGCTGAATTAGAGACGGAAACCCATCAAACGCGGCTAGCACGAGCATCAGATCATCGGTTTCACGTTTCTTTTTTCTTGGAATCGCAAACAAATGGGGAATGAGCGCCTTTCCCTGCACTTGGGCCTCTCTAACCCAGCATTTCATTTGCGAAAGTAACTTCCTATTAGGCGAGATATCTCCGCTCGGAAGCACCTTTGCCAAGTTGCGTATTCGGCCACCATCCAACGTAACGCAATGCAACAAAATTGCAGCAGCAAAAAGAAGATGGTGGGCTTTTGCGGTTCCAATATTCATCGATGCCAAATTCGTCAAATGGGGAAGAAGTGCAATTCCCGCAGACCATACTCGCGGCCCATCACAGAAGTCCTCGTAGACATCTTCCCAGATGTCAGCAGTGGAACGCTCCAACTTTGACAAGTGCTGGATGTAACGCGAAGTACCTGATGCGCTTCCCCAGCGATAACGCAACTCTTGCCAAAGTGAATCATCGCTCTGCAACATGTCGTGTTTTCCGTCGATAACCTCAAATCTTCCGATAGCTGTCAACTGGCGAATATGAAGGAACTAATCAAACTGCAGTTCCCTTATTTTAGAAGGCGTTGAATATTTCAAAGGTGGCGGGAACCGTTTTCCGACACTTTCAGTTGATGTGGCAATTATAACTTCGATCTGTGACAACCAAAACGAGCAGCGAATGGTTTGTTGATTTGTCGCGTACTCAATGGTTTGATGCTGGCGATTGTGGATCTCGAATTAACGCCCAAGTCAACAATCTTTCAGTATCTGATTGCTTTGCAGCGACCATTACCGTACGATGAGCATAGCTCTGAGGTTACAGCATCGGCCTTCGAAAGCTTGAAACACCAATACTCCACGATGAGACGAGGATGTCGAGCGGATGGAGTACAGCCGAAATTGTGCTTGAGAACCAAGGAAAGAATCACCTTGAAGTTTGCCAAATTTGCTTTGTGATTTTAACCAGATACGGAAGACTAACTAAATAGCAAACTGGCTTTTGCCAGAGGGCTAGTTGATAAGTAAGCCGATGTGTTGAACGCCCTTAGGGTGGTTCGACACGTCGGCTTTTTTTATGCGATCACATTTGTTCTGCCTTCGAACCGGAAACGAGAGCGCGAGTCAGTTGTTGCGAATCGCTTTTTGAAATACTTGGTGCATGACGATCTGCGACAAGCAACTGCAAGTGAGTTTTAAAACTGTCCGCGAGGGAATAACGGCGTGTTTTTGAATCTATTTTTTACAGGGAGGGTTGGTCATGGAAACGCATAACGCGAGTATTTTTCACTGTATCGCTTGTGGTCGCATTTGGCACGCGGAACTCGATGCAGTACCGCCTCAATGCTGTGGATCACCGATGGTGGAAGCTTGCGATGAGACGATTGTCACCGATCAAAAGACTGACGAACCGATAAAGGCCGAGGAGACGAATCCCTCTGAGACCACGGTAGATGCTTGTGTAAAAGATGTCTAACTGATTTTTGAAAGTTCGTACGGAAGTGTTTTTGTAGAAGTTTTTTCTCTCAATTGAAAAGGGGATTACCATGCCCGGACTTGGTACTATTCTGTTAATCATTCTCATTCTAATTTTAGTAGGCGCACTGCCGACTTGGCCGCATAGTAGGAACTGGGGCTATGCTCCGACTGGTGGAATTGGATTGATCCTTCTGATCATCTTGATCCTGGTGCTGATGGGACGCATTTAGCGATTGCTTTTGGTCAAAACACCCGACGCACCGAGAGTATGCTTCCAAATCATACTCCGAGGTGCCGTGGACATAAAAATAAGCACATGCAATTCGGGTTGTCGCTCGACGGACCGCGCACGCTACTATTGCTTGCTACCAACGATCGGCGATTGCGAACAACAAGGCCAATCGTTGCGATCGATGCCCACGTCGATGACAACCCGGAAAATTTACCCAAATACCCGTACGCTGACGCACAAACGGAGTTACGGTATCCTGTCGTTTGTGACGGCTGGATTTCCGGATTGGCCGATACGCGCGCCCGATGCATTGGGTCAATAGATACGGGGCGCTGATCTCTGCGACTGATTTGGATTGACAAGATTCTGATTTTTCACAAAGTACAAGTTGCCGCCTTGGACACAGTGACCAGAACATGACCTTACGAACGGCAATCATCATTGGAGCTGGACCGGCTGGACTCACGGCCGCGTTGGAATTGCTTGAACGAAGCGATATTCGCCCTGTCATTTTACAGCGGGACAATGCGGTCGGCGGAATCTCTCGCACCGTTGTCTATAAAGGTAACCGAATGGATATCGGTGGCCACCGGTTCTTTTCAAAAAGCGAACGGGTCATGGATTGGTGGCTGCGAATCTTGCCTTTGGAACCAAGTGTCAAGCGTGCGACTATCAACTTTCAGTCGCAGGAACAAGTCATTCAATCCCAAGAGGCTGGAACTTCAACTGATTCCGATCAGGTCATGTTGTTGCGCTCGCGTCGCTCGCGAATCTACTTCAAACGTCAGTTCTTTGACTACCCGATCGCCCTCAGCAAGGACACGCTTGTAAAACTGGGACTGACACGAACCGCAAAAATATTACTTAGCTATTTGCGAGCGATTGCGTTTCCAATTCGAAAAGAATTGAGCCTTGAACACTTCTTCATCAATCGCTTTGGCCGAGAACTGTATCAAACATTCTTTAGGTCCTACACCGAAAAAGTTTGGGGAACCAGTTGTAGCCAAATTAGTGCGGAGTGGGGACGGCAGCGAATTAAGGGGCTTTCTATACGAAAAGTCGCAGGGCACTATCTGCAAAAGTTCACCCAACGATTCTCCTCGAATAAATCGGCTGCGAATATAGAAACGTCATTGATTGAAAAATTCCTATACCCAAAATTTGGTCCAGGACAAATGTGGGAGGAAGTTGCTCGGCGCATCGTCGCAAAGGGCGGTACGATCGTTTACGACCAAGAAGTTCAGCGCGTTCAAATGAACGGCAATCGCGTAGCTTCTGTTACAGCCGTGAATTGCAAGAACCAAGAGGAGTCGCAATACGCGGGTGATTTCTTCTTCTCGACCATGCCAGTCAAAGATTTATTGCGTGGCGTCGAACCGCGACCGCCCTCAAACGTTCAAGAAGTTAGCGAAGGACTCGTCTATCGCGATTTCATCACCGTGGGTTTACTGTTATCGCAACTCAAAGTGAAGGCCGATCACAGGCAAGCGAGCAAGTTAATCAGCGACAACTGGATCTATATTCAAGAGCCCGATGTTCGGATCGGACGTTTGCAGATCTTTAACAATTGGAGTCCTGCGTTAGTTGCTGACCCGAGTAAGGTGTGGATTGGCTTGGAGTATTTTTGCTTTGCAACAGAAGACATCTGGATGCTGTCCGACGAGCAGATGATCGCGCTCGGAATTGAGGAACTGGAAAAAATTGGCATTATCGACAAGTCGGAATTGCTTGATGCAACTGTGGTGCGCGAACCCAAAACGTATCCGGCATATTTCGGAAGCTTTGATCGGTTCGACGAAGTACGTAGTTGGCTCGACGGGATTAGCAATCTTTTTCCTGTTGGCCGCAATGGCATGCATCGGTATAACAATCAAGATCATTCGATGTTAACCGCCATGACCGCTGTGGATAATATTTTGGCTGGGCGAACCGACAAATCCAATCTTTGGGAAGTCAACACGGAGCAGGACTACCATGAGAAGCGTTAGTCTAGCTCTGTGGCAACGCATGCGAGCAGCGTTGGCGATTATCGCGATTGGCATCGTGAGTTACTCCAACACTTTTCAAGTACCGTTCTTGCTCGATGATTCTGCCAGGATTGTTCACAACCCGAAGATACGCACTCTGATTCCTACTGTTGGGTCGCTTGAGACCAACCGCCCTGTCGTGGATTATACGTTCGCACTCAACTACGCGATGCACGGTCTTGAACTTTGGGGATACCATGCAGTCAATCTAGCGATCCACTTGGCTGGGGCTTTGTGTTTGTACGGCATTGTGCGACGCTCGCTGTTGCGAGTTACTAGCAACTTTACCAGCAACGCAGAAATGTTGGGATTGGCCGTCGCGATGATTTGGGTTGCTCATCCGCTACAAACTCAAGCGGTCACCTATATCAATCAGCGTTATGAATCGCTGATGGGTTTGGCCTTTTTAGCGGCTTTGTACACGCTGATTCGATCGTTCGGTTCGCGTCGACCGGGTGTATGGCGTATCGCGTCGGTTTCCATTTGCGCGATTGGTATGGGGTGTAAAGAAGCGATGGTTTCGGCCCCGTTCGTGATCTTGTGGTATGACCGCGCCTTTGTCGCTCGTTCGTGGAGCGAGTTGTTTCGAGCTCGCCATTGGTATTATGCTGCTCTCGGGGCGACTTGGGGCGTACTCGCATGGTCCATGCTGCACTTCACGGGTGAATATACCGGCGGTGGCATGGGGTCGGTCGCGGGCGTAACACCTTGGACCTATTTGCTAAGCCAATCCGCTGTCATCGTTCACTATCTGAGCCTTGCAGTTTGGCCCCTAGGGCAGTGCTTTTGGGATAAGTGGCCGGTTGCACAGACCATTGCGGATATCTGTCCACAAGGACTTGCGGTCGTCGCGCTACTCGGAGGAACTATCTGGGCGATGTTTCGAGCGCCGAAGATCGGATTCTTGGGCGGTTGGTTTTTCTTAATACTAGCACCGACTTCCAGCGTCGTTCCGATTCGTGACTTGATGTTTGAACATCGAATGTATTTACCGTTAGCCGCGTTAAGCTGCATTTTCGTGCTTGGTATTAACGCGATCGCTAACCGATTCCCGATTGCAAAACTCAGTCCTCGTTTGAGTCGGGCCATGATCTACGGTCTCGCGATCATTTCCTTGTCGATGGTAACGCACCAGCGAAATGAGGTTTACCGGAGCGAAGTGGCGATCTGGCAGGATACCGTTGTCAAGTCACCAAGGCATGCCGATGCGTGGCACAATCTTGGACTAGCCTATTTGAGCGTTGGTCGATCGGCTGAATCGCTGGTCAGCTTGCGCGAAGCGAATCGATTAGCGTCTGACAATCCACAAATCAACTCGAGCCTCGGTGCGGGGCTAATGCAAGTTGGAAAATACGAAGAAGCCAAATCTCATTTGATGAACGCAATTGAGCATGCTCCGCACGATAGCTTGGCTTTGAGGAACATGGGGAACGCGATGCTCGATACGGGGCAAAGTAGCGAAGCCATAGGGTTTCTTGAGCGAGCGCTGCTGTTGTCACCGAGCGATACGGAAACACAACTAAGCTTGGCGGCGGCATACGGCATGAACGATCGCTTCGTCGATTCGATCTCACAAAGCAATCTCACATTGCTCGAACATCCAGAAAATTCGCAGGCTCATTTTAACTTGATGAGTGTCTATACGCAGATGGGCCAATATGGAGACGCAATCGAACAGGGTAATCTATCCGTTGATGCCAATCCGAATGATGCATTGTGCCAAGGTCGATTGGGAATGCTCTTGGCAAGCACGTTGCCGGATCAAGCTATTGAACACTTAGAGATAGCTTGTCGGTTAGATTCGACCATCGAAGAGTTTCAATTCATTTTGGGAATATTGCTTATCCTAGACCAGCCCGAAAAGGCCATTCCACATTTCCTGGCTCTCGTCGAATTGAATCCCAACAACGTTGAAGCTCGCAGAGAACTGGTCCAGGCGTATACGCGAACAGGTCAGGAAAAATTGGCTGAGCAAGAGCGACAAAAGATCAAGGGTATTGTCCACTAGTTCGGGACTTCAAAGGCCAATTGCTGAGGACGAGGAGAGTATGCAGATCAACAATACGATCTCTGCAATCTTGCTGCCAGCGGTTATCCGCATGTGTTCCGTTTCAGCACTACATCTATTGAAACTTGAATCTGTGATTTAGATTGTGTCGAAGCAATTCGCAATTCACAAATTGATCATGGCGCAGTGATCTGTTAGACTGCGGTTGGCAAAACCTAAATCACGGTTCAGCCACGGATCAGAAGTTTTCTCTTGGAGTTTGAAGCAATGAGACGTATCGCAGGTTCAGTCATCCGTTGCGTGGCGTGTAATGACTCGAAAAAGCGATTACGTTTAGCAAAGGGACCCGTTCGCAGATTGCAGATCGAAAGTCTCGAACGGCGCGCCGTAATGACCGCTGGCGAATTGGATCTGTCCTTTGGAAATAATGGACAAGTTACGACGGAATTTGATAATTCGGCGACGTGGGGACGGACCGCGTTAACCTCAGTTCTGCAACCGGACGGCAAGATTATTGCAGCCGGCGAGGGTGCGTTGGCGCGTTACCATCCAGACGGGACTCTTGATGCGTCCTTCGGGGAATCTGGTCGGGTTGCCTTTCCCTATTTTGCACAAAAGATGGCTATACAAGCCAATGGCAGAATTGTCGTCGTTGGCAAAATGCTGGATTCAAGCCAACAAGATTTTGTAGTGGCGAGATACCTGAGCAATGGAACTTTAGACAACTCTTTTGACGGTGACGGCGTTGTAGTGACTGACTTTGGCGGAGTCGATGCGGCAAACGATGTTGCGATTCAGTCCAATGGTCGGATTGTGGTTGTTGGTGCCACGGACAATAAAATTGCAATTGCCCGTTTTCTTGCAAACGGTGCTTTGGACGTGAGTTTCGACGCCGATGGCAAGTTCGTTAAAAACTTTAGTAACCATCGAAGCGACAACGCATTTGCAGTCGCCCTACAGCCGGACGGCAAGATCGTCGTTGCGGGAACAAGTTGGGTGACTCTATCATCCATCGAGTCCAACCACGATTTCTTTGTCATGAGGCTTAATTCGCGAGGCGCACTTGATCAAACGTTTGATTCGGATGGGGTCGCGCTTACAAATTTTAGTTTCGGCCGAGTATCACGCGACGAAGCTCGCGATTTGGCCATCGATAGCAATGGGAGAATTGTTGTCTCGGGATACGCTTACATCAATTATGAAGATAACTTGGCGATCGCGCGCTACCTACCAGACGGATCTCTCGATAGTACTTTCAATACCAGCAATGGCGGATTGAAGACAGTTGAATTTCCGGGCTTTTCCAATAATCAAATTGCGGGGGAAAGTGTTGCGTTGCATCCCGATGGACGAATCTTGACGATGGCAGCGGGCCAACTATATCAGTTCAATGCCGACGCGTCACTTGATACAACATTCTCGACGGATGGAATTTTGCGAGTGCGCAATTCTCTGCAGACGTGTTTGATTCAACCGGATGGAAAAATTGTTGCTAGCGGATCTAATATCGGGCGTTTTCAGGTGGAGCGATATGATGGTGCAGGCGATCTCGATTTGAGCTTCTCGTTGGACGGAATTGTAGAAACTGCGTTCGGCCCGAGTCTGGACGAAGCGAAAGCATCGACTTTGCAGGCGGATGGAAAACTAGTGGTTGTTGGCCAAAGTCTCTTTGGATTTGGAATTGCCCGCTATCAAGTGGACGGCAGTCCGGACCTGAGCTTTTCCCAAATCGGCCGCACGGTAGTCGATTTTGGGCCGCTGTATGAATCGGCTGGTGCAACGGATGTGACTGTCCAAGCTGACGGCAAGATTGTTGTAGTGGGATTTGCAAAGCTGAAGGGGCAAACTCACATTATTCACTTCGCGACCGCGCGCCTGAACGCCGATGGCTCGTTGGATAATTCGTTTTCTGCCGATGGAAAAGCAATTACGGATGTTGATGGAGTTGGCTGGGCCAGGTCCGTGGACGTTCAGAATGACGGCCGAATCTTGGTTGGCGGCGGATCCAATTACCAAAGCGCGTTCACACTGCTTCAATACACAGTGGACGGAGCTCTCGATACGACTTTTAATGGCGATGGCATCGCGCAATTAATCACCGGAGGTGGTTCGTCTTCATCGATAACGGCACTAAAACTTCTCGGCGACGGAACAATATTAGCCGGGGGCGAGTTTTACCCACTTTCCACTCGAAAATACGAATCCGGTTTGATGATTGCGAAATTCCGAGCAAACGGCTCGTTGGATAACAGTTTCGGCAACCACGGTCGCATTGTTGATAACTACAATTATCAAAGATCGGTCACCGACCTAGCTGTCCGAACAGACGGCAGCATTGTTGTAGTGGGAGGTACGACGACTTACGACAGATTCGGTAACCGGACCTCGAATATGGTTGTAACATCCTACTCGAGTACCGGACAAATTGTTGGACAAGTCATACCAATCGTACAGGTGCCGACCGATGGCGATATTTTTTCGCAGCAGCGAGCAGACTCTGTAGCAAACTCAATTGTAGTTCAACCTGATGGTAAGTTCATCGTTGCAGGGCGGTACAGAGATAGCGTGCTGGTCCTTCGCTTGAATGCGGACGGAACTGCCGATACCAGCTTTCACGGTGATGGCCAATTGGTGATGAAGTTTAGCAGCAAGTACTCTTTGCTTGCAAACATTTTACAGCAGTCCGATGGTCGAATACTCGTCATCGGATCAACGTACACTCCATCGCAGATTGCACGGAATTATGATTTCGCAATCGCGCGACTGTTGGACTATGTCCCGACTACAGAAGCTACTCAGGTGACTGTGAACGCGGCTGGAAATCTCGTAATCAACGACCGATGGTCCCGCGACAACCAATTTGAAATGCTTCGCAGTGGTGACTCGATTGTCATCACGGATACAACCCAAGATTCTCACGCACTATTTAAGATAACCGGTGTTCCTAATGCGACGGGGGACGGAACCAAACAAATTTCCATTCCACTTGCGACTATTGAGGCGACTGGTAAACCATTGGTTCTAAACGGTTTGTCCGGCGATGATTTATTCACATTCATTGGAGACGAAGACACAGTTCCCACGACCGGATTGTTGATTCAAGGGGGCGTCGGTAACGACAAATTGTCATTAGTGGGCTCATTGCGAAATGGTGTGTGGTCTATTTCAGAAACAGGTAACGGTACCGTTACACCGTCCGGTCAATTGTCACGACGATTTACAGGCATCGAAAATGTTACAGCCGGGCAATTCCACGATCTTTTCCGACTGGGTGTCGGAAATGCTTCGACACTCGTCAGCGTCGACGGTGGCGGTGTTTCGAACACGATTCAAATGATGGCTGATTCCGATATCGAACTTGTTCGTCACCCTTACATTGGCGACCAAAGCAGCATCTCTTTGCAGGGCAATATCAATCAGCGAATCAGCTTGCGCGGCATTAGCGATGCCATCCTAGCAGGCGGTGCAGGCGATAACCTGATCAATGCTTCGCAATTCCAGGGCACTGTTCGCTTAAATGGAGGTCCAGGAAACGACCGGCTTTTTGGAACTCGAAACAATGACATACTGCTTGGTGGCGAAGGTAACGATGTTATTTTCGGAGACCACGGTGACGACCTTCTCCGAGGCGGCGATGGCAGCGATTTGTTGGTTGGCGAAGATGGCGAGGACACGATTTTTGGCGAGTCGGGTAATGACATACTTATTGGCGGATTTGGATCCGATTTGCTTAATGGTGGACTTGGCGAAGATCTGTTAATCGGCGGACATTGCATTCCTTTACAACGGACTGCCGACGAAGTTGTTCGTAATTCGTTGATGTTCGGCTGGTATTCTTCAGATACGTACAGCGATCGCATCACACTGCTCCGTGACACCGGCGTTGAGGGCTCAACAAGACTATCACCACACACTACTGTCTTTGACGATCATGTAGTTGACACGTTAATAGGTGGTTCCGACCTGGATTGGTTCTTTGCGTCAAATGCGGACAATGGAAACGAATTGAATCTACAAACGAGCGGTTTGCGAGATCTAGAAAATGGCGAGACGCTGACGGTCATCAATTAACGCCATGACTTCTTTACCCTAAGTCAGGTTAGTTGTGCGCGAAAGCCACAGATCCACCCCCGTGTCAATCTGGCTACGAATACGGAGAATCGTCAACCCACCGTACATTCCGTAGGAGCCTCCATTAGATTTGGCAAGGGATCCAAAGTGCCTTACCGCCTTCTAGCTGGCACAGTGCAGTAATTTTGACGTCGCACTAGATCGCCAAGCTTTCAAGAGACGAATCCTGCATATCAAGTTGTCTGAACATTTGTCCTAGCCCAAAGCATATTTACCGCGTTTTTGCTGTCGTCTTACTGGGCGTGACCTCGCCGTTTGACAAAGGTAGGCTTCCCATAAAGAGACCTTGGATGACGCGCGTCATGTGCGGGATTTCTAGTCGTTCCCATTCGTCGTCAGGCTGATGGTAGTCGGAATGCAACGAACCGGCCGAGAAACTATGCGCGATGACACCTTTGTCGACGAACGAAAAATTGTCGCTTGCCCGATACAACTGAGCGCTAAATTTCGGATGCTCAAAAATCTCGACGCCGAACGGATTGGCCGCTTGTTGCATGAGCAATCCGAGATTTGATTCAGTCCAGCCGGTCATCCAAATCTTGCCGTTGGCACCTGGTTCGGGCCGCCCGATCATTTCAATATTCACATTGGCAACGATCTTTTCCAAAGGCCAGCTAGGCGTAGCTACAAACTGCTTCGATCCGAGCAATCCCGATTCTTCGCCCCAGAAAGTCATAAAAATCAAAGTACGCTTGGGTTTTGGCGTCGCTCCAAACGCATCGGCAAGCGTTACTACTGCGGTCACTCCTGTTGCGTCATCATCGGCACCGTTGAATATCCCGTCGCCAACACCCGGTCGCGAACCGAGATGGTCAAGGTGTGCGGAGTACAAGATCGCTTCCTTGGCAAGTTCCGGATCGGTGCCACGAATCAATCCAACTACATTCCTCATTGGGAATTCAGTCGTTAGGGTCGCGGGCACATCCAGCTTAATTGCCTCGGCCGACAAACTTGACTCGGGGACAAGCAAAACAGGGATCGAGACGCGACCTCGAGGTGATTCCGTTCGCGGTTTCGCTTTGGCTTCTTGTGCCAGCGTAACCAAGTCGCTGTCATTCGCAACTCCAAGCAGCAAAGCCTTGGCACCAGCAGCCTGCAACGAATTGGCCATTCGTGCCACTTGAGACAAAATTCGCTGCCCCCGCGCGTCGCCCGAGTACGTCCCCGCCACGACTCCATCCAATCCACTGCTGGGAAGCTCCTTCGACAGATCGACTTTGCTAACAGTCCCGTCATACTGAAAACGTTCTGACCCCGCCGCGAGAAGCCCTAAATGCGCTATTGGTTGTGACCCAGCACCGGAGAATGTTACTGGGCTGCTTGGGACCTGCGTCATGGTGACTTTCGTTTCGTGGTAAAACCCACCATCGGCAGCGCCACCCTCAAGTCCTGCTCCACGAAATCGCGAAGCAACAAAACTTGCCGCAATATTGAACTCCGGGGATCCTGTCGCGCGTCCGGCAAGTTCATCGCTGGCCAAAAACGAAATCGTGCCCGTAACACGTCCTTGGGTAATTTCCGCCAATCCCCGTTGTCCGATCGACAAAACGTCCGGCGTCGGTGTTTGTTCCTGCACCCCAAAAACGCTCGTCGACAAGCCCATTAAACAAAAAACAAATAGTGCGATAGGGCAAAGTCGTTTGCAATTCATTGTGTAATACCCGTACTTTAAAGAAACCGATCGTATCCGTGGTGGGTTAATATGATTTACTGACCCGACAAGTATAAAAGCTGACGCCGAGTACCGTGAGTACCCACCTTGGGAATAGTCAATCCACGCGCAATCTTCCACTAATTCGACCCCGTACGGAATCGCAAAAGCCAATTCCAAGGGCAATCAAATCCGACGGCAATTTCAAAAGGTGTTGACAACCGCAGAACGGCCTTGGCTCATGTTATTTGCCAACGTGTGGTGATGAAAGTGCATCGCGCATTTGATTACGTAGACGAACAACGCAGTGGGATCGCGATTAACGCGGAGAAGACGAAGGACGCGACGCCGATATTCACGACGCAGCGATCGGTCCGGTACAGCCCACATCAGTCGCGCCAACAACCCAAAGGCCAGTACGGCGTAACGCGTTTTCTCTTTGGTTCCCAGCCAGCGATGCTCTCGCCAATATCGATTGCGCGCTTGGCCAAATCGAAATCCACCGTTGATAAAAAGCGATTCGAGTCTATCAAAATACTTTTCAGGATCGTACAATTCTTGCATGACTTTCAAATATCCTTCGCGCAACGATTCGCGGCTAAGCTGGAGCGGAATCACATTGGTTCCAAACTCCGAGGTGTCATTCTCGTCTAGTCGTCCTTCGTTCTTGAGCCGGTCGTAAAGCGGCGTTTTGGGAATGGCGTGCAACATACCGAGCATCGCATGTAGAATTCGAGCGTCGGTCAAAAACTGAATCTGTGCTTTAAAGATCGATTCGTCGTCGTTATCGAATCCCACGATCATGCCGCACCAAACGTCCATACCCGCATCTTGGACTCGATGGATTTTTTCGACCAAGGTACCCGTGTTGCGAACGTTTTGTATCTTCTTTGTTTCGCGTAACGAAGCTTCATTCGGGCTCTCGATTCCGATAAACACGGTTTGAATATTACAATCGACCATCAGTTCCATCAGCTCTTGGTCGTCCGCCAAGTCCAACGAGGCCTCTGTGAAAAACGTTAACGGATATCCTTTTGCTTTCTGCCAAGCGGCAACTTCTCGAAGCACTGTTTTGATCTGCACTTTGTTGCCGATCAAATTGTCGTCGACGATAAAAGCAATCCGCAAATCGTGTTTGACAAGCTGGTCTAACTCGACCAATATCTGCTGCGATGTCTTGATGCGCGGCCGTCGACCGAAAGTAACGATGATGTCACAGAACTCGCATTGGAACGGACACCCACGCGAAAACTGAACACTGCCGAACAAGTAATTGTTTGTCTTGATTAAATCGTAACGCGGAGCAGGCACTTTTTGCATGTCGGTTTTGTTTGCTTGTTCATAGCGTTTTTTCCACTGGCCAGCTTGATAGTCCTCTAAGAATTGCGGCCAAGTATCCTCGGCTTCTCCTACGAAAATGACTTCGGCCAAGTTTCCGAAATAGTCTTCGCTGACGCTGACCCACGGACCGCCTACCACGGCGAAAATCCCACGGCGACGGAGCTCTTCCAAGATCTCGCGCATTCGGGCGCGCTGGACACTCATGCCGGTCAGCCCAACAATGTCGGCTCGTTCAAGTCGCTCATAGTCGATCGCTTCGACGTTCTCGTCAACCAAAGTTATGCGATGCTCGGACGGCGTTAACGCAGCGAGCAACGGCAAGCACGCAACTGGAAGGTTCGCTTTCTTGCCAAGCAGCGGCAACGCATGTTCCAACCCCCAATAACTGACTTCAAAACGCGGATTGATCAGCACAATGTCGAGCATCTTGCATCCTCAAAAGATTTAGACTGCTAAACGGTTACAAGTTGGATCGACGGAGATCGTCACACAACAACTTTGAATCCCCCGCAGTAATCATCCGTCAGTCTAACAGCTTTGGAAGAGCATCGCACAAAGGCTAGACAGATATCAAGCCAGCGAGGGTTTTCTAGACGGCAAAGCAGATAAAACGAGCGTGACACATCAGCGGCTGGATTTCTAGTATTTGACGGGGTCAGTAGAGGGCCAGCGGAGATTGCACGGCAAAGCCGCTTAGCAAAACGCGTTGCCCTGTATTGGTACGCCATTCACTGTTAATTGCTTCGCTAACAAGCGTATTTTAGGGTAGCGGTTTACCGGCTTATCACTTTGGCTCGGCGAAGTTCAGCGTGGTTGCTTATCGTTCGCGCTGTTGGTGCTTAATGTGACCCAAAATCGCATGATCACAATTCTCGTGCGATTACCGCGACTGTCGTAGCTGTCCCAAATAGACCGTAATTCGTGAACATTCGCGGCGAATCAGCCACATGCCGTTCATTTTTTCATGCGCGGACAGTGTGTTCTGTAGCTGTAATCCGTTTTGTATGGCATGTGAGTTGCGACGTAGGGATGCTCAGGGATTGGGGGAAACTGTCTAAAGGCTGGTGTCATATTCAGCCCCTGTCACACGAATTTCTATTCTGGTTCGCAAGGAGAAAAGCATGAGAAAAATTTTGATCGCAGCAATGGCCGCTGCAACTGTTGCGGCTTCAACAACGTCGTTTGTTTCCGCTCAAACGCCTATTGAAAAACGAGTTCAGCAGAATTTACGCCAAGCCGAACGACAAGCTCAGCGTGCTGTCAATCGGTCAAACTACTACACCGATAACAGTTGGAAGCAAGTAAGTCCATGGGTTAACAAATACAACTTACAAACGAATCGCCGCATTGCCAATGCCGTTAACAATGTAGCTCAAGCGACGAACAATGCCGCACGAGCAGCAAACAACGCAGCACGGGCAAACGCACGATTTGGTTACACCAATCCAAACGCGAATGCCCAAGCAAATTGGTTCTACGATTATTACCAAATGCCACCAACGTATTTTTCGACTCGTGAAGGCAGCACCGACCAATACTCGTCTGCAGCCCGCTACCGAGATACGAACAATGATGGCATTTACGACGGATTGTATTCGTACCGAGACAGCGATAACGATGGCGTTTATGACGAATACGATCGAATTGACTTTGCCGAATCGGATTCTGCCGAATCGAAAGACACGGAAAAATCAGATGCCAAGGATTCCGATGATGATTCGATTTATGACGCACATCGTCACACGGTGCAAGGCAAAGTAGACGCATCGAAGGAAGCAAAAGTTAACGGCGAAATGCACACCGTCGTCCGTATGAAGGGCGAAAAGGATTCACTCATTGTTGACCTTGGTTCTTCCCAAGAGCTGAAGAATTTCAAGCTTCAAGAAGGAACCGAGATTTCCGCTTCCGGTCCCATGATGCAGGTCGGCGAAAAGCAAGTTTTGGTAGCTGACAAAGTTACCATCGAAAACAAAGAAGTTGTGATCGCTCGCCATTCGCCACGCATGGTCGGAACAATTCTTGAAACGACCAGTGCCGACGCTCAACAAAAAGAACACGTAATGGCAGTTGTTAAGACCGAACAAGGCAATCAGTTGATTGACTTGGGCGCTGCAGATCAATTGAAAGTAAAGCTTGAACCTCAAGCTGAAATCGTTTTCTGGGGATCACCAGTTCAAATGCGCGACCAAAACGTTGTGCTTGCCGAGAAGGTTGAAGTCAACGGTAAGACTTACTCTATCAAGCGTTGGTAATAACCAATTTAGTTAGAGTGAACTCGTCGCTCAATCTAAATTAAGCTGGTTGAATAATCACCTAAGCCCCTTGCCTAACAACAAGGGGCTTTTTTTCGTAGTATAAGAAACATGCGGTCCAAGTTCAGTGTCCTCGGTAATGTCGAACAAGCAATTCAATTAAACGATATTGATCGTTGTCGTCAGCGTGCCACTCGTTCCGCCATCCCCATCCGTTAACTTAACAGCCAACAGGCGTGCCGCAGGGTTCGCATTTGCTAGCGTACGAAACCGAAGATCGCGCAGCAGTTGTTGCACGATGGCAGGCGTTGCATCGACCGTAAAAGTCACCACAAAATTCGTTAGCCCAATACCGCCCGAAGCATTGATGGTTCCAATAGTCGTTGCACCTAAAAGAATATTGGACCCGCTGCGTGTAAACGTTCCCGCGGCGAGAACGATTCGATTGCTCGCGTCACCACCACTTGTTATGGCTATCGTCAACTGCCCACCGAGAAAATTGGCACTGTCCGAGTCCGTCACGGTCGCAGCACTTGCAAAGGCGACCGATGCGCCGCTGTTGTTCGTGTAATTATTCGATCCGCCGATATTGGCCAAGACAGGTGCTTGATTGAGACCGGTGACCACACCGGATATCGAATACGCCCCCAAGCTACCGTAATCCGTATAGCCAGTTGCCAGCGGATTGCCTTTACCAATTCCGTCAACGGACACGAAGTAACGTCCCGCTGCCAAGGTCGTCGCAAGTCGTGCCGTCAACAGATCGGCAGGATTATTCGCCATCACGACAGTTCCCGCTGAATTCAACAATCGGACGATCAAATCTAAGTTCGGACCGAACTGCGCTACGCCAAACTTGAGATCGATCGGCCCTCCTGCTGTCTCAAAGAAAAAGTAATCTCGATCATTGCGATTCGATATGATGCCTTTCTGCAGGATCTTACCACTCGAATTGGACAAGGCAGCGGCACCCGTCAGTGTTGCAGCAAAATCGTCGACGACATAGCCGAACCCGTTGAAACTCGTGATCACCGCCAAGTCATCTTGCGAGTTGTTCGCGTTGAAATATTCGCCTTTCGACCATTGCGTCAAGTTTGAACTTGAGCCTCCTCCCATAATCGCATTCCACGAAGTATCCCCCGTGCCATGGCCCCCGTAATACTCTTGAGTGGACGTACCGTCGTGCGTCAAATTGAGCGAATGGCCGACTTCATGGCTCACGGCGCTTGCCACTAGGTCTGCCGCGTTGTTGTTATTGCTTAGCGAGAAAACAAACGCTGGAGTATCGCTATTCCAATTAAACGAATCCAAATAGGCAACGCCACCCGCCCCTGAACCGTACCAATCCTGCCAAGCGCCGCCAATCGCAACTCGAATTCCCCAACGTGTATCCGATGCATCGGTCTTTATCAAATCGCCGACAGGTGGTGCAACCGTCGTGACGTTGACGTTAAACGGCAGAAAATCTTCAACGACCCTTTGATAAATGTTCTGAATTCGCAATAACTCGGCCGAACTAAACGCAGCATCGGCGTCCAGCGAAAATGCTGGCGTAACGATCGTGCCAATATTTTTGAGAGTATTCCACTCTGTTCCCGTGGTCGAGTGCCCATCGAAATCCAGGTAAATCGTATGAGCCGCCGTCGGATTGCTGCTCAAAGAAAAAGTTTGCGCAAGATTCAATCCGTCCCAGGCAGGAGCGGAAAACTCGGAAGTATTCCCCAGCGGATCGGTCGCTGTGGCTGTCACAAGCCATCCGTAATCGAAAGTATTATTGATCGTATGTGCAAAGGTCGCTTGGCCAGAAGCGTTGGTTGTCGCATTCGCGGTCCCTAGGTACTTTTGCGAACCGCCGAATCCAAACGAGTTACTGGCTGATGTCGCAAAATACTCGATGCGATAGATCTTCGACGGCTCTGCGGATAACGTTCCTCCAACCACGAAATTGGTGGTACCGACCGTCAGTGATGTCAAGTCTGGATAGTTGGACAAGCGATTGGGACCGGTATCCGCATCCAGATTGTCGTTCGGCGTCGGACCGTTGTTTCCCAAATCGATGTCGAAGTAAAGATTGTTTCGCACTACGTTGCGCGAGATTCGATTGCGTTCCGTCGATGCACCGCTGATCACGATGCCGTTCGTCCCGTTCTTGCTAACGATATTGCCTTCGAAATTGTCGCCCACGCCATCGTTATTTGAACCAATGATATTTTGGTTCGCACCGCTATCCAACCAGATGCCTCCAAATGCGTTTCCCAAATTGGCTTGGGCAGCATTCGTCCCAACATAGTTGCCAGCGATACGATTGCCCGTCGATGAGATGCCCCATAATCCGATTCCCGACTGGCCGCCACCAATAATATTTCGTTCCGCAGCATCCGTCACACCATCGCCATCGACGCCAATGACATTCCCCACCGAACCGTCACCAATGAATAAAGCATCATAGATCGTTGGCGATCCATCGAGTGCAGTGGCCGCATCATTCACACCAAAGTAGTTGCCTTGTACCTTGTTTTGATCGCCGCCCCAAATGGCAATGTGGCTATTGTCAAAGCCACTAAAGATCAAACCTCGAACGGTAACATTGTTTCCGATTATTTGCATTCCATAGTCAACACCGTTTCCATCAAGCAACTTTATCAGCGGCTGACTTGTGAATCCTGGTTGGCTCCATCCGTCGATGGCAACAGGATCAAAGATAAAAGGTAGATCACTTGCCAAACTAATGGTCTTGACGCCCCCCCCAGCGATATTGAACCGGATTTCGTCCGTACTGGGATTCGATTCAGCGGCAAGCATCGCTGCGCGAAGCGACCCGGCTCCGGAGTCATTCGTATTGGTGACTGTCAGCACAGCCATCAAATTACGGCTTTCCAGACATTCGAGCTTCAGTATCTTCTGCCGACCACTATCAGCGACTTCGTTCCGATGAAACCTGCGTTTTCTTTTGAATCCAAAATATCCTATCATCCCAGCCCTTACTTGCTCTCGAAAGAATCGACCTCGCTTCGAACAATCCGCCTAACCCCAATAGTACCTTATTTCCGTATGGGTGCGAATCTATTTTAAGCTTTACAAGCCATCTTTGAATCACTTTGCTGCAACAGTCACGGTTGCCCGCAAACGACCATTTTCAAACGGAAAACATTGACTTTTAAGCCGTTTAGTTTTCGGTACGTCACCTCGCCATGTCGACGGTCAGCTTCAAGAATCAGTTGGAGTGGACGTCGCGAAAATGAGTTTCTTAGGAATTGCCCCGAATTAACTTCCCGAATAATGAAACTTGATCGTAATGTCGATCCAGGGCACCGAGTTGCACGTCATTCCCGCGCAGGCGGGAATCCAGGGTCAATTGCGCTGGATTCCCGCCTGCGCGGGAATGACACCGATGCTCCAAACACGG
>JANMGV010000088.1:0-7112 GCA_031374825.1 Pirellulaceae bacterium | reverse complement strand
TTGGCATTAACCAGTCAGGTGAAGCGACTTTGAATTTGCAGATGTTGTTGATCAACGATTAATTCCGTCATGAGGCGGCGTTTCCGCAACATGTTGATCGGCGAACAACATGCCTTGCGTCACTTCGGTCGCTCCAGCTTTTCGAAGCAAGCGAATAATGCCTGCGTGGCCGTTGCGTTTGGCGATTTGCAATGAAGTCTGACCGCGAACATCAGTGGCATGGACATCGGCGTTTTGGTTGAGAAGCAACCTGACGATGAACTCGTGGCCATTCTTCGCAGCGAGATGCAACGGAGTTGAACGCATGGCATCGCGGGAATTAACATCAGCCCCATTCTCCAGCAGAATGTTTACGAATCCGAAGTTTCCCGTCTCGACTGCAAAGTGAAGCAGAGAATTTGCCTGGTGACCGTAACGTTCGTTAACGTCAGCACCATGAAGTATGAGCAAACGGCCAACGTCCAGATGGCCGCGTTCTCCCGCCAACCGCAATGGAGATTGTAGAGAATGGCCCGTTGCATTCGGGTCAGCACCCTGTTCAAGCAGGGCTTTCACTTCGCTGGCTGCTCCACGTCGGGCCGCAGCCTCCAATAAATAGCGTAAATCCAATTGCCCTCCGTGACGTTGCTGGTGTGAAACGTTTCTATCCGGCTATTTATCCAAACGTCAGTGAGATGCAAGGATATTCTTTCAACCAACACATAGGCGAGAAGGATGTCATTCGAACTCCCATGTTGGTTGCCCACATTCATCGTTGTGAAATCCCACCCGCAAGATTTTTCTTGACAGCAAATGAAATCCACTGTTAAGGCGATCTTCCACAATCAACAATGGAGGAACAAAATGTCAAACGAAGCAGAAACCATTCAGAACGAAGAAACCATCGATAATTCAAAAGTTCAATCAATGCGGCCCATCATGTCCTTCAGTGGATCGGGTGGCATCAACGTTGCCGTTTGGAAGAACAAGTCTGAAACTGGCGCCGAGCATTATTCGGTTCGCATCGAACGCAATTTCAAGGATGCAAGCGGTAATTTTCAGTCCACACAATATTTGCGTGCCGGGGATCTACTGAGAACACAGTCGCTTTTGATCCAGGCCGATGGGTGGATTGAGCAAGACAAAGCCAAGCAGCGTTCGTCGAATTTAGCAAATGCGGGTCGCGTGTAGGATCGTCCAGTTTTTTTGTCTTTGAGAAGAGATTTTGTAGTCGCCGATATTGACTGAGACTGGCATTCATATTGCCATAGCATTCAAGGATAAAATGACAGCTCTACTGATGTGTTGTCGCCTTGCGAACTCCAATCAAGTTCAAGGCTTACACGGCTCAAAGTCGTTCGATTGAAAAAATTAAGTGCTTTGGGCCGATATACACTGTCCGAGAGAAGCGGATAGCCCCACCTGCCTGTCGTGGACGCTTACTCACATCCTACGAATCAATTGGAAAGGCGGTCAGCCTCACTTTACAGTTCCTGTCGGTCGTCGCGTTCTCGCCGGTGATTATCCAAATTCAAGTGGTTTATGGGCCGGATGAGCAACTTGAGAATAAACGGCCAGTGGTCTATAAGATAATCACGCTAGACACCCCCTTTGGCAAATAGTCTTGGGGAACTTCATTCTGAACAAAAGGGGAAGGAGTAATATGGCTGGCAGAATGAATGCCGACGATATACCTTATACGTTGTGGTAATTGTTCTATAGCTGTTCGGCCGCAAAGGGAATTTATGGAGTGCTTCATACTCAAGCCAATCGACGACACGGATATTGTTAATGCATTCAAGGGTATGAATATCGTCTGTGAATTCGAAACGTTACCCAATACTAGTCACGAATTTGTTGAAGTTCGTCGCAAACTGGAGACGGTTTTTACGCCCGGTAATATGGCAAATGAGTTACTGGATGTACGGAAGCGAATCCGCGATTTCATTGAGGGACGCGAAGGTAAATTTGATAAATTACTCGTTGTCGTAATGCCCGGTAATCGCAATTTTGACAACAAACCGAGAAGTCCCACTGAATGGGCCATTGAGGTTGGCAAAGAGATTAGAAAGACGGCATTTCTACGATATTATTTGGTTGTGCTTTTAACGTGTGAATCCGAAATATTGAGGATGCCAGAAATCATAACTCCCTATTGGAATGTTGTAGTTGACTACTCAGTCGTTTCGCGGCAGGAGAGAAATGCGATCGCTACTCTGGCTTCGCCACTCTCCTCCTTTCGGGCTGGCTTTACAGCGTTTGGTAATGTACTCGATTGGGAGAACAAACGACTAATTGTAGACTTAATCTTTTTTGGAATAATGATCCCGCTCGTCGCGGGAATTGCGGGTGGTATTGGTCAACGTTTATTCGATTTGGCACAGAGCTTACTAAACAGGCAATTTCAAACGATTCAAAGCTCGCCGATTTGGATAAAAATTATTGTGAGCGTTTTCATTTTCGGTCTGTGTACAGTTTCCATTTTGTCAATACGAAAATGGCTAAGGAATGTATTTCAATTTAGAAATACGGCAAGATAATTGATTCAAAAGACTTTTGGCAAAACAAGTTTTTGAGATTTTGCCCAGAAGCTGAGTACTAAACGCGTTCTGGCATGGGACGTTTCGATTGAACTTGTAGAGTTCTCAGCGTCCACGACAGCGAGATTCCATGTACTGAGAAATTCGGACAATAATTTATGCTGTGGTGTGCCATCCGCCGGCCACCAAGTTGTTTTCTCGACACCATCTGTTAACTGTTTGGAAAGCCAAAGGCCAAAGATATCAAAAAGAGATGTGTTATCTGATTCTTCATGTGGCTCAATTCGATTATGAGGCAGATCTGAATCGTGTTTCACGACACGATTGAACACACAATACATCTCTGACTCATCCAAAATACTTCGAGCGAAAGTTGTGTAATACTCGGATGAAGGTGGATTTGGGACCGCACGTGAAAAATCAACACAATACCTTACAAAATCCATTTCGAATAATCCGCGCCACGCGAGATAGGGTGTGGTTGGCCGCGTTGCACGATGCAAAGTAGCCCATCTTGGCAGGATCGTTTTCAAAGCGATTTCAATTGCAGCGGACGGGAGCCAAGCATAAAGACTTTCTATTAAGGCAGCGAACATGTAATTTATATGCGAAGTTAACAATATTGATTTCCCTATTCCGTTGGTCTCCTTGAGCATTCTTGAAATTGCTAAAACCATGCCGAAGTCTGCAAAAGCTTCACGAACGATCGTTACAAATACCTCACACCTTCGACGAAACGAAGCAATTGTAAATCGCTCCGAAGGCGCTTCGGTTGTTTGCCTTGCGGTGGATGCGCGCAGTACTCCATTTAGCTCTTGTTGTAACGAGTCGAAATGTGACGCATTCAATCCTCCGAGTCTCTTCATCAAACCGAATTTTTCGTTATTAGCCATGCCGAGCCATGAACGCATTAGCAACTCCTCAACATCATCCAACGGCGTCGATGCAATAATCTGCTTAAAAACAGTTTGGGCTTTTTCCCACGGGTCCGAACATATTATAGATTCAAAAAGTTCTCCGACTGTCTGATTGTGTTCAGCGATTACTGCATATTGCAGTAATTTCGTAACATTGGTTCTTCCTTCTTCCTGAAGGATGTGATTTTTAAGAAATACAGACTCACTATGCAAAATCAAATCGAAAACATATCCTTCTACGATCCACGAAATGAACTTGGAGATCTCTCCGCGAAGTTCGTGGAGTGAAGGGGGACCAACGGCCTGTTCAATCCACATCGAAAACTCTGCCATTTCGTGCAAACAATGAGCGATAGCAGCTTCTGGGCGAAAAAGCACCGGTCCGGAGATACTCAGCAATAGCAATGGTGTCGAACTGTCATTTGGCTTGGCAATGGAGATAAATTCGTCAAAAACTTTCTCACATTCCACTCGCCCCGAACTCCCAGCGCAAACACAGGCTGCAAAATTCTCCGCATCACAACTTACGTTTTCTAGTTTGCGGGGATCGGCGTTTGTCGCTCGCGACAAGACATCCCAACAGAGCCATGCCGCCACCGTGTAGGCATTCATTAGCTTTACGCAGCCGTTATTAAGAGAACTGGAATACATGGGGTCAAAATGATCAGACTTTGACTCAATACGATTTCGTATAGCGATCCAGGAATGCTCGGTGAGGCGCGTTAAGTCTTGAGAAACCCGCTGAGATGAGTAAGAATCACACAACAAGTAGTTTGCCCAACGGTCGCTTCCTAGACATTCACTTAATCTCCTTAGAAAGGGAAGAAGGTCGCGGACTGCTCCCAAGCATTCGTTCCGACCAAGTGCTGCACAAATAGCGTCTATAGTCTTTTGGATTTCAATGCCTTGGCTTGGTCCAACAGATCGCGATGTAAATGAAATAACGCCATTGCGAATCTCATTTCGAAGTTTTTTTATGTGGTCGTTCAGGTCGATTTGATCGTGCGATGAATCGTTTCTTGAGGCCGTGGTTAGAACATCCTTACTGAAAAGTATTTCGCCATAAGTATTGCCGATGTCCTGCTTGCGATGCCCATTTACATTCAAGCAGTTATTATCGAGCCATTTGCTATACTCGGCGATGGTGCTAAAACTTACAGTCAATGAAGCGGAATTCCAAGAAAGTTGGAGGGACGAGTCTCCTAAATATTCCTCTTCGTGACCGGGTGATATAGTGACGTTCGAACGCAGAAAAATTGTGCTGTCTGCTGGCGATCGATTGTGTAACTCATCCGTGTAACTTGTCTTAAATGCAAATTGCGCATTTACACCGGCGAATACATGATGTTTTGGCGAATCTAAGTCGCCGAAAACATCGACAAAAAGGATTTGGCGAAGTAACTGGACAACACCCATTGCAGAAGGTATTTGCCCTTCATTGCTAATCGCTAACAATGCAACGAAATCTTGACTGCCAAGAGTCCAGTATACATCGGATTTCGGCAACCATTCTTGTTCCGCCTGCAACAAGGTTGCTACTTTGGATTCAATTTTCGTCATGGCGATTAGAAGTTCGTCGTAAGTTGTAAATGCGTTAAACGTCACAGATGAAACTGAAAGTTGGACGACGAGAAGCATTGGCGACGAATTCCATTCGTTAGCATTTACGCTTGCGGACCCAGGAAACAATGGACTTTTTAGGAGATTGAAACAAAGTGGTCCACTCAGCAGTGTTTGTTGATTTTCCTCCTGAGCTTTAATCTCTTTGGACTTTATTTGCAGCGATCCGTGTGAAATTGATGCAAATTCAGCGAAATCATTAATCTGTCGAATTGTAAGATAATCCCAATGACCTAAGACAGTCCATTCAGTCCATTGTGCGATTTGTTTTGGATCTGCATCACCATTAGCGTATCCGTAATGGGGGCAAAGATCACGATAGAATTGAAGCTGGAGCCCGAGGCACATTCGTTTTGCCCTATCTTTCGGATCGAGATTTCATCGAAAATTTGCGATTGCAAAGTGTCCGTTACCCCCCAAAAAAAGTCAATCACGTCATAATTGGATTCCTCGATTCAATCGATCTACAATCAAAGTCGATTACACAGATTTCTAGGAAGGGCGGAGTTATTTGCGTCCAACCCTTCAAAGATCCAAGCTATGGTTCAAAGGCAAACTCTTTATTTGACACGGTTGGGTAATTGGAATATGCATCCACCTTGTGGGGGGGTATTTTCATTTTGAAAAAAGACTTGGAATTGGCTTTAGAGTGCATTTTGGGAGCAGGGGAGGATGTTAACGCGACTTTGACAGCCTTTATCGCGTGCGTTGCTCGCGGTAGAATTCTGCGTGGAATTCCGCTAACAAACGAGGAAGGCGAGGCGCTTCATAGGGACAGTGAGCTCGAAAGTCGACGTCAAAGAAATTCACAAGTAGCTAATGAGAAGCTTCGCGATGAATTTGATTGGATACGACAGGTTCAGAAAAAGTCGCCGCCAAATATTTCTGAAAAAAGTTAAAGAATTAGTTGCGAATTCGACTTTGATGGATATAATTTGAAAAAAAGCACCCCACCGCAGGGTGCTTTTTTGTTTTGGCGGTTATTTTCATCTCCTCTTAACAATCTGTCGATGAGTATAGCAGGAGGCAATATGGGTATGGATAAAAAAGTACAAGATCTCGAAACTGCACTTTATTTCGGTGGCCGGCGGCCATTTGTACGTTCGATTTCAACTTTTGCTCCAGCAATTCCGGAGGCAGACCTTCGTAGTAGTCCTGGGCTGGCAATTTTCTCAGGGGCTACGAGACGACAACACCAAACAACCGACGAAGTTGTGAAGAAAATGCCGGATGTTGTGGAAGTCGACATAGTAAATTCCGACTTCAAGACCGGTGATTAAATACTCTTTATCTTAGTGATTGGTGAGTTCATATTGAACGAATTGATTGGCTTGCGACTGTAAGCAAGCCGCATGGTCGCCGTTGACATTAATGTCGCGAATCACTTACATAACCGTATTGAATGATTCCAATAAAATGAACGGAATGTCATCCAAACCGTGCTATCTATGTCCGCACCCGTTCAATCTCATCTAGGCTCACTCCATCACTGGTGCGAGCATTAAAGCTTGGTTGTCCTGGCCGACTCGTGGCAAGTGACACGCATGGCGTGTTCGAGTAAGTCACCGTATTGCAAGTAAGCAGTGGGTGTGACCGGAAACCCGCCGCTCAAAAACTCCGTATTTTTCATGTTTTGCAAACTCAGAACGTGTAGTTTCGATCGTTTAAGCTGAACATCGATTCCAGAACTTATGAGAGTCTCGAAATACCTTGATACTGTGGGTTCGCGTTTGCTTGCGTTTCTCGCAACTTCTCACAATCCTGGAAATTAACTAGCCGCCGCGGTCGCCCCAGTTTGTTGGCGGGTTGCCGGTCACACCCGTAAGCAGTTATTCCGTATGCGTCCGACATAAGCATTGTTGACATTGCCGAAAGACTCAAATATGAAATGCCAAGTTTCATATATCTGAACCTAGAAGACTCGATGCGATGGACACTTTGGAATAGTTGAACCGTCGAACAAATCGTTTGCGACTCGGCGGGTCATGCGGTGACATTCATTGCCAAATTGAATGGTTGACGGGACTTGCATGTATGCAGTAGTAGAATTCTGCAT
>JANMGV010000032.1:0-16389 GCA_031374825.1 Pirellulaceae bacterium | reverse complement strand
GGTAAAATATTTCCTGCCGATCGCCTTACTACGTTTCACATGGAATTTACCTACTCAATTCGAGGGTTTTACAGCGGTTTTTTGAAAATCGGAAAGATTTCTTCTCTTTCGGTGCAAGAAACCAACCGGAGCATGCGTTCTCATTACATCACGACGCTCGCACAATGGAATTCAGTGTGAATTGAGCATTAGAACATTGGGATTTTTGAGGTAGTTGTCGTCAAAGGCTGCTTCGGTTCGTAGCATGTCGAAGGCTAGAGTTGATAATGGAAACAACAGATCGAACAGAATTGGTGGTTCGTCGGCGAACGGAGTCGTACAGGGGATTCAATGTGTCAACTTCACCGGAAACGCGAGCAACGTTGCTTTTGAGGCTTCGCAATACCGAAGACTCCGAAGCTTGGCGTCAGTTCGTTCAGATCTACGAACCTCTGATTCGTCGCGTGGCCAAACGATTTGGCATGCAGTCGGTTGATGCAGAAGAATTAACCCAAGAGGTCCTGGTAACGGTGCTCGCCAAGCTTCCTGCATTTCAAGTTACAGGCCAGCCGGGTTCGTTTCGCAAATGGCTTGCAACCGTGGCGCGGAACGCGGCGATCAGCCAGCTTCGCAAAGCACAACGGCGGGACAAAGGGTTGGTGGCTGGTGATGTTGTCGAACTGGCGCGGCTGGTAGAGCCTGTAAACGAACAGCTTGAAGAACAATTCGAACGCGAAGAACGCATGGAGATTTTTCGTTGGGCCGCTGGACAAGTACGAGCCAATTGTGATGCGAACACTTGGGATGCTTTTTGGCGAACGACCGTTTTACAGCAAAGTATCGAAACTGTCGCCAGCGAATTAAACATTACTGTTGGTCAGATATACGTCGCACGATGTCGAACGTTGGCGCGGTTGAGAGAATTGGTCGAGCCATTTCAGGCAAGCGAATAAAGGATAACAATCATGATCTTGGCACCGTCGGAATGCCGACCCGAATTATTGGAAACGATGTTGCGTGGCCAATTGCCCGTCAAGCAATCGCAACGAATCGAAAATCATTTGTGCACTTGCAAAAAATGCCAACAGCATTTGGAGCAACTTGCCGGCGGTAAAGACTGGTGGACTTCTACGGAGACTGCTTTGCGTGAGGTCGTCCAACAACTGGAGAGTCCCCCAACTCAACTTTTCGAAACATCTAAAAAAGAACCAAGCGATCTAAAGGCGAATGCATCCGAGCATAGCTGGTTGGACAAAATTTCTGTTAACGGTTGTTTGGGACCTTATAAACTTGAAACCGTCATTGGCCATGGTGGCACAGGCGTGGTCGCGATGGCATTCGACACACAGTTACAGCGTCGTGTTGCCATCAAAGTCTTGTTTCCACATTTGGCTGCTAACGGTGCTGCCAAGCAACGCTTTGCTCGCGAAGCACAAGCTGCCGCAACGGTTGTTCATCCTTCGGTTGTACCGATTCACGCGGTCGACGCGCAGCATGATCCCCCGTTCCTCATTATGGCTTACGTTCCAGGCGGTTCGTTGCAACAGCGATTGGATTTGCGTGGAGCGTTAGGTGTGGTCGAGATTCTGCGGATTGCATTGCAAGTTTGCGAAGGCCTGGCCGCCGCTCACTCTCAAGGCCTCGTTCATCGCGACGTCAAACCCGCAAATATTCTGCTCGAGGCTGGAACCGATCGCGTGTTGCTAAGTGATTTCGGTTTAGCGCGGGCGTTGGATGACGCCACGTTAACGGCGAGTGGCTATGTCGCTGGGACGCCTCCCTATATGTCGCCCGAACAAGCTCGAGGTGATCTAGTCGACCAACGTAGCGATTTGTTTAGCGTCGGCAGCCTCATGTTTGCAATGGCAACGGGCAGGCCGCCGTTTCAAGGCAACTCGCCGCTCACGGTTTTGCAGAGAGTATGTAGTCAAGCGACGCCAGCTACGCGCACCGTCAACGAAGATCTACCTGCATGGTTTGATCGCTTGATCGGTTTATGCCATGCAAAACAACCCAAAGACAGAATCTCGGACGCTCAGCAATTAGCAGAAATTCTTCGGCAGTGTTTAGCTCACGTGCAGCGGCCAAGCGTATTTCCATTACCGACTTGCCTGCGAACACGTTCCTGGCGTCCCTTTGCAATAGCGGCATGCTGCTTGCTGGCGGGTGTTCTGATGGGATTCCTTCCTTCCATGCTCAATCGCAACGGGGCAGCTTCGCAGAATACAAATACACAAGGTCGTCAAGTTGCGGGGGAAGCGATAACGCCAGTCCCAACGGTGGAGTTGTGGAAAGTCGATCGCGAAGCTTCATCGATTCGCGAACGCGTTATCCAAATTGAAAACAGTTTACAAGGAGATTGGTGATGTTAAATTTAGATTGGAGAAATGTTCGGATGAATAACAAACAGAGTTTTCTTATGGCGGGGCTCTTCGGAGTTGCGTTACTAGGGACAGGGCTAGTTCTGTCGATGCGCTTTGCGATTGGTCAAGATCCCGTTCAAGAGGCAGCCCCGCCTGTCGCCGCGTCGAGCGCAGATCCGCTGGTCGTTGTTACCGAAACGATTGCTGGATTTGACGAAGAAGAACCGGCTACGGCTTATGGCGAAGCGGCCACGGCTTATAGACAAGCCATAGCGCCGCTTGCTCAGGAATACACGTTTTCAAACCAACCGGCAAATACGTTTCAGTTTGTGGGACCTAGCGGTCAAGCTCCAGCAATTGCAACCACTCAATTCACCCATGACGTTCATGGTCCAATGCATCGAATTACTTATGCTGCGGTAGATCCAAAGGATGCGGAACTCACAAGGAAATCAATTGAAATTGCGATGAAGCTCCAGCGTGAGACGAAAGACGAAGCCGCACAGGCTGACTTGAAAAAGGAGCTGAAAGATGTGTTGGCAGAGCAATTTGCTGCACGTCAAGCATCCCGCAAGAAAGAGCTTGCCGATTTGCAGGAACGGGTTGCAAAGCTTGAAAAATCGGTTGCTGCACGCGATGAAAATCGCGATGAGATCATTAACAAGCGGATGAACCAACTGTTAAACGAGCCTGATCCCATGGATTGGGAAGCTGGTCCAACACGTTCCATGGGACTTTCCGTCGGCCGTTACTTTGCCCCAGCGGACGTTGCCCAACCCGTAACGGTAGGCAGCACGATGAGTCCTTTTGCCCCTTATGCGCGTCCGAATCCACCTAACCCACCGCTGCGTAAAGCAACAGAAAGTGCTATGTCTACAAGTCGCGCTGATCAAGATCCATCGACATTGATCTTAAAGATTCGCGCACTTGAAGCAACAATCAAGGACCTGCGTGCAGCGAAATCAAGCTCAGGTTCAGCTCGTTCAAAGGCTGAATTGGAGGCGGCTGAGGCCGCTGCGATGGCAGCAAGAGACGAAGCCGAGGCAGCTTCCGAGGCAGCAGAGAGCTATCGCAAAGCAGCAGTGGATGCACAGCGTGCGGCTGAAAGGCAAATCGGTGCCACTGTAAAGCCAAAATCGGGTGGCAAATAATCTTCGATCTGATCAATGCAATTTAGAAGCACCCGATTGTCATCACAAACGGGTGCTTCTTTTTTTATCACGCATCGCGCTTGATATCGTAAGTGCCAATCTTGCGATACAAGGTAGCCCGACTAATTCCGAGCAGCTCGGCCGCTTCGGGCATATTCCATTTTGTGCGTTGTAATGCTTCTCGAATCAAGCGGTTTTCCCAGGCTTCGATGTTAAGCGTTTCTACCGACATTTCCTGGACATCTTGCAATCCGAAATCGTGAGCCGAAATCTCATCTTCAGCAGCCAGCACGACCGCGCTATCGATTACGTTTCTCAATTGTCGCACGTTTCCAGGCCACTGATATGAAAGCAATCGTCGACGCGCTGTGTCGCTCATCGTGAGGTTCGTCCGGCCATGCATGCGACGGAAATGATCGAAGAAGTGATCGATCAACAATCCAATATCTTCGGCGCGATCTCGTACAGGCGGGATCCACATTTCGAATACGCTCAATCGATAAAACAAATCTTCGCGGAACCTTTTCTCGCGGACAAACTCTTTCAAGTCGCGATTTGTTGCTGCGATGACACGAACATCGACGCGGATTTCCTTCGTAGCACCCACGGGCAGGAATGGGTGGCCTTCGAGAATACGAAGCAATTTTGCTTGGCCGTCCAGCGTCAATTCGCCAATTTCGTCCAAGAACAACGTGCCCGTATCCGCTTGTTGGAACCAACCGATATGATCTTTGTCGGCACCCGTAAAGGCACCTTTGCGATGCCCAAACAATTGGCTTTCCATCAACTCGGATGGGATAGCGGCACAATTAACGCTCAGCATCGTTCGGTGTGCACGCGGGCTTGCGCGATGGATTGCGCGGGCAACCAATTCTTTTCCGGAACCGCTCTCGCCACGAATCAGCACACATCCCGACGCTGACGCCACACGCGTGATACGTTGTTTGAGTTCTTGCATGGGTCGGCTTTCGCCAATCAGCTCATCAAAGTCGGCACTTTTTTCTACTAAGTGGTCACGGCTGGCTTGAACAGCTTTTTGAAGTTGTGCTCGGTTTAATGCGGCGCTAATTACATTCGACGCGGAAACAATGAAATCGAAATCGTACTCCGAGAATTCTTCGTTCTCGCGATAGACGTGAATGGCTCCAATCGTTTTGCCGTTCGAGAGAAGCGGCACGCAAACGGCATCGGCAAATGCTTTTAGCGGTCCGTTGCCAAGGGATTTTTCGTTCTTAATCCAAATCGCATGCGATCGAGTGCAAACCAATTCAGTCAACTTTTTTGCGAGGCGCATGTGACCCTCGCCGCTTGGTGGAATAATTTGATGAGGCCTTAGATGACCTTCGGAGTCCGACCACAAGATGCCCACTACCGTCGCTTTCGTCCGCGCTTTGAGAACCGATAATCCAATGTCAGCAACTTCGGTTGGCTCGTCGATACTAAGGAGGCGGAAAGTCATCTGGTAGAGATCGAGAAGATCTTGTGCTCGCTTGGAGTCGGACAAAGCTTTGACGGCAGAAACCGACGAATAATCGTCAGACATCGGTATATCGTGAACTAGCGTCTGCGATATGACAGGAGCTTCTGAGGTTGCCGCGTCGCTAGAGGACTGATCGATCAGTTCTAATTCGATGTTGCCAATTCGAATGCGGCTGCCGGTGATAAGAACTGCTTCGTCGACTTTGGCTGCGTTGACGAAAGTACCGTTCCGGCTGCCAGCGTCCTTGAGTTGCCATTGACCTTCGTGAAAACTCACTACGGCGTGAACGCGCGACCACAATGGGTCATTGATTTGCACTTCGCAATCTGTCCCACGTCCAAGTTTGTTTTGTTTGGTTGGGTCCAACGGAAAGCGCTCGCTTTTCTGCTTTCCCCGAGTGACCACCAAAATTGCAGGCATAAAGTTCCTTTCGTTTCAAGCAAAATCTTAAATTGAGATTTCTCATTCAGCCACCCGAAATGCGTTGGTTATGGTGTATGAAAGAGAAACTTCGAAAGAAAGTATGGGTTAAATGGCTGCAATGGCGTTTAACACATCGAACAGAGGCAGTTGGAAATCAATTTAGGCAATTTCGAAGGATGATCGTTCGCATTACAATCAAAGGTAATTCGCTTGGGAAAAGAGTGTCCTGATAGAAACCGGCGTCATTGATTACGCGACCCTCCTGTAGCTTGCTGGCGATGAGGCACACGACTCCCCCCAGTAATCGATTACAGCAGGCATGTTGTGATTGGCGCGCGACTATTGTTCTGGATTGCCGGATTTTCCAAACGATCTGTCTGAGTATAAGTGCTGCTGATTTAATGGCATGTAACATTGCGAATGTCGGCCCCAATTTATGTTTGCAAAGTGAGATTTGGCCGGACCGAGTGATGTTTGCCTAAGATTGATCAAATTTTCGGGAGTTGAAAGTAGAACGCTTTGGCTGAATTGGAAACGACGCCGCAAGACTATCACTTGGACCCTGATGTGGGGCTGATGCTACGCGTCTGCAATGACGACGCGGCCGCCTTTGAACAACTCGTCGATCGATATAAGAACCGAGTCTTGCGCATCATGCAGTCGTGGACGGGTTCTGTTGATCATGCTGAGGATCTAGCCCAGGAAGTTTTCCTTCGCGTGTATCGATCCCGCAAGTCGTACAAGCCAACCGCCAAATTTTCGACGTGGCTTTTCAAGATTGCCAACAATGTCGCCAGTAACGCTGTTCGCGACCGTTCACGTCGCAAAGAGTATCAGATATCCCAAGGCAACAATGTATCGACATCGGGAATGATCATCGAGAATATCGCGCTTGCTGGTAGCGGCAGCATGCCGACTCGCAAGCTGGACAAAACAGAACGTGCCGCGATGGTGCAACAAGCCGTCAATGCACTTGGCGAACGACAACGAATGGCGTTACTCCTTTGCAAGTTCGAAGGGTTGAGCTACCAAGAAATCGCCGACTCGATGGAATTATCGGTTAAAGCCGTGAAGTCCTTGCTAAGTCGCGCGAGAGCGAATTTGAAATTGTTGTTGATGCCCTACATGGAGGACGGCCACGTGCCTCATACCGAGGCCCGTGTTCCGGATTTGGAGAGCGATGACATCGATGAGTAAAAATCTATCATCAAGGAGTGGCCGCGTCCGTTTGCCGTTCGCCCAAAACCCTCCATCGCGTATTGAACGCGGGTCGAGGAACATAAGGAAATCCCATGTCGATTGAACCTGTAAAAACGGATGACGACGATCTATTGACGGCCTACCTCGATAACGAGTTGTCTGAGCCCGAGATGGAGCGTTTTCGGGCTCGGCTTGTACAAGATGACGATTTGAGAAAGCGTCTCGCTGAGTTGCAGCGAACTTGGGATTTATTGGATGACCTGCCAGATCCGTTTGCCGATCAAGCTTTCACAAAGAGCACCTTGGAATTGGTCACAGCCAGTATCGTCGCAGGAAACGACTTGGCAAAACCGAACGTGCAACGATCGACATGGAGCGGCCTCGCTCGCTATTGGCCGTTTGGGATAGTCATTGGTCTAGCACTCGCGGGATTGATGCTCGGTTTCGCTTACCGAATCTACAACGAACGATCCGAGTTGCGAAGCATTGAACTGGTTGCCAATTATCAAGGTCTGAAAGTTCTCTCTCAGTTATCCAAGAGCAACTTGGACATTCAGCAATTAGTGGATCGCGTAACGAGCATTCCGGATTGGGAGCGATTGGCGGATGCTGTTCACAAGGCGCGCATGTTGCCAACGGTTCCAAAAGAATTGAGCGTTCGACGAACTTGGCTGCAGGGTCTCACCGTCGAACAGCAAGCGATGATTTGGCGCAACGATAGAGATTACCAGCGCACGGACCGAAGCGACATTCGAAAACTTGCCCTGATCAATAAGCGATTGGCATCCACAACGGATTTGGAAGTCACGCATCGGGTTCTCAACGTCGTCGCGGCCGTCGTCGATGCGTTGCCGGATAACGAAAGATCGATTTTGGGTTCTCTGCCCGAATCGGAGCGATTACAACGCATTCGCGAATTGTGTTGCTTGTCGCTGGCGGATTGGTATGCGGTACAATTTGAAAGCATGAATCCGGACGAATTGGTGCAGCAAGAATATCAAGCTATTGTCGCTTGGGTTGAGTCCCTGCCGCCCGTGGTTCGGGAGACTTTTGCTCGCAATATTTTGTTTCGAAGGAATACGTTTGCTTTTGAGGAATCGTTGATTCAGAATTTGTCGCCATCTCCGCGAAGCTGGTTCTTGGCATTAAAGGAAAAAGAACGCGAAGCGATGGCCATGAAATGGGCTTTTGCCATACTTCGTTCCGAAACCACGGGCCAGTATCCTGAAAACACGTTGTATCAGTTTTATTTGGACAAAGATCCTAGCGTTCAGGAGAGTTTGGATCTGCTTTCCCCTACCGATTTGAACAATCAACTGTCTCGCGAACTTTTCCGACCGAGAAGGACTCAGAACAATCAAGGCGAGCGACGAACGCCGCGAGATAAATGATCGTTATTGCTGATACAAAGCGAGTTCTGGGTTAAATCCCTTCATAAAAGCCGTCAATTTATTGGGTATGCGGCATTGCATCCCTTTGTGAATTTGGCAAAATGTCACGAACCGGAGAGGTGGCTGAGTGGTCGAAAGCACCGGTTTGCTAAATCGGCGTAGGGGTAACACCCTACCGCAGGTTCGAATCCTGTCCTCTCCGCTAGAAAACCCTGGTTTCCCCAGGGTTTTTGCATTTCTGGCCAGTTCCTTTGGCCTTTTTGCCTATCAATGCTTGTCCATGCCTGCACGTGCTGCGTCGTCTAGTGCGTCGCGCATCCCCCAAGTCAGTCGTCCAGTGAGTCGTTTCGGTCGTCGAAGTGGAGGTGGTAGGATTCGAACTCAGTCCAGGTTTAGGTCCATCGGTCCTCTAAGTTTCGGGACACCCCGATGAATTGGCCGGCACGCTACTCGGTTTTCCAACCAGCCTTCCGCCAGCCGCGGTTTTGACAGTTGCGCCCAAACCCAGTCCCATGAGGCGCTCCAGTGTGTCAAACCGGTGCGAGTTAGGGCTTGGGGCGAAGAATCTCATCGGCTGGTTCAACTTATCCGGTCAGCTAAATCGTGGATCTGCATTCAGTCGCTGTGATTTAGCAATGGGAAAGTGTGTACAACTGACTAAGGACGGTTCGTCCTATGTCATGATCGCCGACGGCAGCATGGCCAATTTCGACCTTGCTGCGCAATCAAAATGACATTCGCGTCGTACTTTCCTATGCTCGTAAACCGATTGAGTTGCCGAACAGTGGAACTGCATTCGGTGCTGGGCGATACAGTTGACACACCATCTCGGCTGATCGAAAGCACTGGCTTTTCATTGTTTTTCTTGACTTCTTTGATTGCTTGGTCGGTCAGCGCACGCAGCAGTTCCAATTGACAATGCTCGCGGAAGGGGCTCATTTGATCGACTAGATTAGCTGTCATCCTTCGAAGTTTGGGGACACCTATTTTCGCACCAGTTCGTTCTGCAATTAATTCAACAACCCGCTTCTGACTAGCACCTGTTGTTGCCATTTCACGCCCCACCATGTCCAGTGCGGCCGGTGTCGTTGCCTGCATGATGTCCAAAGCTTTCACTAGTGGAGCTATCGTTTTGCCGCTACTACCCTGTCCGTAAGTAGCACGAGTCAGTTCCAAAACTCCGTATGTCAAGAGGATGTTCTTACGCGAAGTCTTCTCGGCCAGTTAACGGTAGCTGGCTCCAGCGTGGTGTATGGCTCCACGCATTTGCTCGATTTCAGCTATTTTCGAACGGTTAAGAACTGATCTAAGATCGCAACCAAAAATTCACGAACCATCTCGGTTAATCCACTTTCAAACTCCATCACCCCCAATGGGCTAACCTCTGCATTGACGAACAAACTGACTGCAGTTTTCATGCGACTTATCAGCATGCTAAAAAGCGATTCGAGGATATCTAAAACTTATGACACAGAAATCGATTGTCGCAAACACGAATTGACGGTAAACGGCCTATAAGGCATCCTATCCTTTGTGGATTATTACATACCCCATCTTGGGCGAGGATGCCTCTTTCATACAACATCAATTTGCCACTTTCGTCCGCGTAATGCATGAATCGCACACCTCGGGAATTGTATCGTCCCGAATTTAACCCCTGCCCGAAACTAAAACTAAAAAGACAACTCAACCTTAAATCCATATGAACAACAAACATAACCTCAAACAACTCCTCGCGGACAAAGCCGTGATGGAGGAAATTCAAAACAAACATGGGACAACTGCCCTTGAATCAGCAGCAGGCGGCTTTTCAGACGGGTCGGAATCCAATCTCGACGTGCTCCTATCTGGCACTGAGGGCGGTCTCATGGATGGAAACTACACCCAGCTTGAAGCGATTGTTCTTCTCACCGGCAGGCCACCACTTCTCATTCAGGATGGGAAATGGGAAGAGCCTACGCTGGCGACGATAAAGACTCGTCTTGACCTAAGTAGAGAGGCTCTGTTGGAAGCCATCCCCAAGGTAGGAAGGGTTGAAGTCCTGAATCTTGGCGATTATCTCGGAACGGGTTGGATGATCGACGAGGGGATCATGATTACTAACCGACACGTAGCCGAAGACTTTGCGGCACGGATGGGGAAAAACTTCGACTTCAAACGCGACGTCTCTGGTGAGCGTTACCGGGCTCGAGTGGACTTCCGAAGAGAATATGAACGCGCCGCAGAGTGGCAGGCGAAGGTTAGCGAGATTGTGTTCATTGAGGAGGCAGGTGGAGTCCGTCCCGATATGGCTTTGATTCGCCTTGATTCCGGAGGAGCCAGCCTTCCCACTCCCATCGCACTTGATGATGCAAATCCAGAGTTCGATACGGATATTGCAGTCATAGGTTATCCGGCCGAAGATTCTCGAAATGATGCTTTCGCGATGAAAAAAATCTTCGGCGGCGTTTACAACGTGAAGCGTCTCAGTCCGGGCAAGGTCGGTGGTGTTGATTTCGATGGGAAGCGCCTTATCCACGATTGCACTACACTCGGAGGCAACTCTGGCTCAGTTGTCATCAACCTCAATACTGGCAAAGCCTGCGGCCTGCACTTCTCTGGCAACTACCGCGTGAATAACTATGCCGTCACTGTCGGATGGCTGAAGTCCCGTTTGGCTGAGATCAATCGCCGTGTTTCGGTAACGGCTCCAGGAACGGGAAACGCTGGTGGAGAAGAGCGCCGACCCGCGACGCCTGACCTTTCCCACAGGAAGGGCTACGATCCCGCTTTCCTTGGCGACGACAAATCGGTGCAGCTCCCAGTAGTTCCCGATGCTACCATGATTGCTCCTGTTGACGGTGAAGCCAACGGAGAATTGAGATATACCCACTTCTCCATTGTTATGCACAAAGAACGCAGATTGCCGTTTTTCACCGCCTGCAACATCGACGGCCAGTTGCTCTACAATTTTCCGAGGGGTACAGACCGCTGGTATCTCGACAAGAGACTTGTTGACTACACGAATCACCAAATCGGCGAAGACCTATATGCGCGCAACCCACTGGACCGGGGGCACCTCGTCCGGCGATTAGACCCAGCCTGGGGGAAGAACCGCGAGGAAGCTAAGGAAGCGGAAATGGAAACCTTTTTCTTCACGAACTGTTCGCCGCAGCACGGCCAACTCAATCAACGCACCTGGTTGAGCCTTGAAGACTACATCCTGAGTAACGCAGGCACTCATGATCTGAAGGTGAGCGTTTTCACTGGCCCGGTCATGTCCAATACAGACCGGCCGTACCGCGGTGTTCAGATTCCAGATGAGTTCTGGAAAGTTGTCGCTATTCATAATTCCTTCACAAGGCAACTCAGTGCCACCGCCTATTTGCTTAGCCAAGCGGAACAGTTGGATGATCTAGAATTCGTCTTTGGAAAGTTCCGGACGTACCAAGTGGCTGTTTCAGAAATCGAGAAGAAAACAGGACTTAGCTTTGGGGATCTATCGACTTACGATCCAATGGACAAAGCCGAAGGATTAGCTCGTCGTATCATCTCAGGTTCGATGGACATCGTTCTTTAAGTGACTATTGGCATGATTAGATACCCCGAGAATACGGTGTGGTATATCGAAGCCCGTCCTTGGAATGGCCCCAAGGATGGGCAAACTGGCTTCGCGCAAGTAGATCCCGTATCTCGTGGCAGCGGAGTTGTCGTCACTTTCACTAAGGTGATGCCCGACGGCGAACGACAACCTCGCTCCTACATTTTGACCTGCGCGCATGTCGTTCGCGACAGCTCAGACTGCCTACTTGAAGATATCATCTGCTATCCGCCCGGTTCCGGATACGTCCGAACCGCAGAAAACTCACGCCGTTGCGGGACGTTTCCCAACGCTGAGGCGCAACCAGCCACAGTTTCAAACCATTCACCATGCCGTGCTGCACCGGGCCCTCGGTCTAATGAGCTGAAGAAGACTCCCGCATCTGACTGGGTTCTGCTCGAGATAAATAATCCCTCGTTCTATCATCAGCAAGCAATTTGTGCCTACGAGAACGAGCAGGCGCCGATGGATGCATTCCTAACGCTGATTGGGTTTCCCTTCGGAGCTGGCACATTGACCGAGAAGCGGAAGGCGGAGACTGAAGGCCGTGGCAACGAATATCCCTTCTGGAAGGATGGACGAAGTGTCAAAGCAACAGTGGCAAAGAACTTCCGCCCTGCCGACAACGCTGAGCCTGGGATGCTTGATTACGAGGGACCGGAGGAGTCCAGATCCGGAATGAGTGGTGGAGGTGTCTTTGATGATAGCGGTGCGCTGGTCGCGATTCATCGATCCAACACTGAGTCAACCATGAGGAGAGGCGCTATCTATGCGGAGTCCATCGTGCGGTTCCTTCGCGATACCCACACTTTGGAGTTTGCCCCTGGAAAGAGTGCGCCAGTTTCTCCTTATGACTGGAGACCATCTCTGAAGATATCGGCAGCCACTGCTGGACTGTTAGCAATTCTGTGCCTCGTCAAAATATTCCTTTGGCCAGTCGATCCACCAAAATCAACTCCCTTTCAACTCATGGTTTCCGCGAGGCACACGACCGAAAACAGCGGGATGGTACCCGTTGAAGGTCTGAAGATAGGATTCGTATCGGATCAATGGCCAGGAGTCAGCATTGACGGCGAAACCGATTCGAGTGGACAGGCAAAAATCACTTTCACGCCGAATATTACCCCAAATCCTGGCGAAATCATTCTCGGATACTTGGTCTGTCGAAACGAGCCAAGCACTCTCGGAGACGACGCCCCTTACATATTAACGCCGTATGGAAGGCTGCCTGATGGCCTTACAAAGGAGAAGCAATTTCCGATTACCCGAGGAGGCGTTGATTGTATCGTAATGGGAAGGAAGAAATATCTAGGCGGATCGCTCACCAGAGTTCTTGTCGCGACCAGAGAGGAAGAACGCACACACCCATCCATCGTGAGCGCCACGTCTCAGGACCTGATGAGGGAAGTCGCTGAGATCTCTTCCTCCGAAGGCTTTACCGCCGAGGAGGTTCAATTCGCGACCGAAGGGTGGAGCGAACAACTAAAAGAGGAACGCCCAGTTGTCTCCCTCACCGAACTTGAGAAATACATTCCAGCCGACGCAACCGCCCTCCGTCGACTCTCTGGCTCTGTCGGTCGCTTGCATATCGAGGGAGGACCTGATTCATACTCAAGCTCCGCATTTCTCATTGCGGATAACTTGGTTCTCGTTCCCGACTTCGCGCTCCCCTTCGATTTGACAACTGCCAACATGCAGATCGAGTTCCAACGTGCTGGCGGTTTTGATGCCGTGTCGGTGGTGAAGGTGGCATGGCGTAGCGACACCATCGGGTTAGCACTTTGTGAAATCCCAAGGACTCAACGAATCCCTCTAAAAATAGGAATCTACCCCTCTTCGCCGCCAGCCGATTCAGAAGAGAGCAATGCCTCACTCTCGGGCCGGAGAATTGTAGTTCTGGGTTTTCCAAGCACCGACACTCGATTGCCAAAAGCGCTCAATGACCTGTTTGTCGGCGTCGACAAACAATTGGCCGCAATGCCTGGCAGCATACTAGCCCCCACGAGGAACGAAACAGACAAGAGCGAAATCTCACATGACGCGACAACTTCCGCAGGCGTTAGTGGTGGGCCGGTGATTGACTTGGACTCGCTCACAGTGATCGCGATGCACAAAAGTGGCGTTTTTTCGGGAGAGCGAAAGGAGAATCAGGCGACAACAATGAGATCGGTATGGGATGATCCGTCGTTCCTTGAGGCATTGCGGCCATACGGATTGGTGTCGACCGAAAACATTGGTATCTCTTGGATCGACCCACTGCGACTTTCCAAGGCAGATCGTTTTGTATCGGGCTACAATCCCCGTTTTCTAGGTTGCTCAATTCCTTTGCCAAGTATTGCATCAAGACCATCTGATACCGAATCTGGCACAAGTGTTCTCGATTATGTCAATTTTACAGTTCGCATGCACTCCGAGCGCCGCATGGCACTTTATGCTGCTGCTAATATCGACCGATCACTTCTTGGGCGAGTTCGCAGGGAGCGAGATGTATGGCATTACGATCCCAGAATTAGTCGGAACGCCCAACTCGGGGAGGAAATCTACATGCAAAACGACTTCGATCGCGGTCACCTCATCGCAAGATCCGCTGTCGCGTGGGGGCCTACATTCGGATATACCGAGAAAGCGGCATCGAGCGTCTTTTACTGGCCCAATGCGACCCCACAGCATAGTGATTTCAACCGGTCTGGATGGATGAAGTTGGAACGAAAAGTTTATGAGGAACTCCAGCCTGATTCGAAACGACTCACTATTTTTTGTGGGCCTGTATTCGACGCTTCGGACATCGCGGAACGAGACGCTCTGGTTCCGCGTCGTTTCTGGATGATCGGAGTTTACGAAAATGCCGAGAATTCTGAGAAACCGAAAGTCCACGCCTTCTTGGCAGAACAATATCGGTTCGATGCCGCAGGTTCCCCAGTCTTTGTCGGCAGGAGTGATGATTGTGTAAAACCAACAACACTCGAAAAAATCCAGAGCGCTACCGGGTTGGTGTTTGGTATTCCAAAGTGAACGTAGCTCATCTCCAACGGGTTCGCCAGAAACCTTCCCGATTCCTTGCCGAATTCGTCGTTCATCGGCTTCGCCGGCATGCCCATCGAGAACTCATGCCTCGGAGGAAGTCTTAGGCGATTACATTTACAACTACGACATTCTGCGCCTTCGACGACAAGGCCACCTTGCCGATCTAATGCGGGACTAACGGGGATATACAGTGAGAAAGAAATCCAATCCGTCTGTTTCATGGCCTTGGCACTGTCGAATAGATTTTGCAAATTAATGACGGCCAACCTCATTGTAGATCCCTTTGTCAAGCAGTCATCTCATCTGCTCACGAACGTTGGTGCGTTACGCAAGTATGGTTCCTTGTTTCTGAGTATTGGACCAGTTTGATCGCTGATTCCCGAAGCGGTTTCCTTCTATACGCTCGCCAGAAGTCCAAGACGTTTCTCATATCCAAACAACTCTCTTCTCGGACAAGCGGATCTATGGATTCGATCAGAGTGAAAGCCTGGAGCGAGTAATGTGGGCGTGTCTTTAGGCTCAAAAGTCTTCTGAGAAATGACGGTTCGTCATGGGGCACGATTGCAATCGCTCGCAGGCCACAAAGACAAAACCGTTCCGTCCAAACGGATCACTCATCGCGGATAGCCAAGAAGATAGGGAATCACAATTGAGCCGGACTTGGACTCACCGATCTCCCACTCAAATGAGTCACCCTCATTTAGCGAATGGGTCAGTTGAATTAACTCGTCTTCGTTGTACGTCCGGAGCACGGAGACCAATCCATCCCAAAATACGAACAGCGGCACAACTGGCAACAGATAGGTCAAAAACAGGCGACTCCATTTGAATGGACGTATCGCTGGGGAAAGCAACAAGACAGCCAGAGGTGAAAGTGCAAACTTAAAAAAGTGTGCGACATCTCGTTTTTGGGCTTCGAATATTGCTATTGGCTGTCCAGCATCGACGGCATTCTGCAGAATGCGCCTCGCATCCTGAATCTTGAAGTGATGAAACGATAGAAACTGAGTGCGCAGACCTAGTAGTCGATCCGGGATGTCGCGGGCGTCAATTGAGGCCGGTTCAAACGTCAAGACGGAATTGCCATTGCTCACCAAGCGTTTTAGCGCTCTGTAATTAGGGTAGAAATCGGTGCATACAATTTGCAGCGACGGAAGCCTCTGGACGAGCAAATCCGCCAGTTTAGGCCAACCCCCTCCAGCGCCAGTGCCCATGTCGATGATTCTACAATAGTGGCTCTTGTTTACGCCCTTCTCTAGAATCGGGACAATGGACTCATAAAAATTGAATAGGTTGACCACATGGCTGAGGTAATCCGTCATGCAATCGCGAATCGTCGCTGGGAACCAGGGTTGATCTTCGAATTCGAAAAGGTGTAAGCGTCGCACGTTGATCTCTTCTAAGAATTCCTATGAAGCCTTAAGCCAAATTCTACGGGAAGTCGCTTCGATACACATGTGGGCGTGACATTTGTACTTGGCTGTTCGCTCAACCTGCACCGGTCACCCTCTACCGGTTGCAATGAACTCGAATATGCGGCGATGCACCGTCGTGTAATCGTCGTGATCCAGATCAATGGCTACCCATTCGCTCTTGTCGCTCCTGTTCTTCTTCGTAAGCAACGTCGATTAAATGTAATACTGCATCAACATCAGCGGCCTCCGTCGGGAACTCAAACTTGCCCGTTAGCTTCAAGTCGGGACGGATCTCGCCCTTTTCATATAATTCCCATATTTCCTCGGCGTAGTGAGTGTCCGCCAACTCAGGTGCAAATCTAGCGTAGTATTGGGTAATGTTA
>JANMGV010000025.1:0-86049 GCA_031374825.1 Pirellulaceae bacterium | reverse complement strand
TTGACGAAATTTCTTTTGAAATTGCGTGATTTTCTCGTGCTTGGCTCCTCATCCCCCGGCCCCTTCTCCTCGGAGTACCGAAGAGAAGGGGAGATAGGAAAGTCATTTGGCCCATTCAAAGTGTTGATGGTTTCGAACTTTCTATTTGGTGGCTGGGGGAGGCGAGAAGTTTTGTTATATCGCTGGGTTACACGTACGATTGTGGCCAATCGAATGAGGAACTTGACGCACAAACGGCATACGACATGTTTGCGCGTCACGCGTGTTCGTGCGTTGGTCTTTCGCGATTGACGAGCGTGAATTCGTTGGCACGGTGTCGTCGTAAAGATTTCGATTGGACTTCGTTGATCGCGATGAAACTGCTTAGCAATGGCGGGAGTATTTGTTTGCGATGTTATGCTCGTGGATGAAACTTCGAGTGGACGCGTTTTAGACGGGATGGCTCGACTTGGGTATAGATTTGAGTCGTTTGAATACTTGCGTGTCCGAGCATTTCTTGGATCAGGCGCAGATCGGCTCCACCCGCTAATAAGTGTGTCGCAAAACTGTGTCGCAGCGTGTGGGGGCTGACATCGGGGTCGATTTCGGCGCGCATTGCATAGCGTTTGACCAACTCCCAAATTGCTTCACGCCGTAGCCGCTTGCCGGTTCGTGAGAGTACCAACCAAGGCACGGTGGCGATATCTTTTGACTTGGCCAACATTGGGCGAAGCTGATCTAGATAGATTCGAACGGTGGCGATCGCGCGTTGACCTAGTGGGACCATCCGTTGCTTGTCGCCCTTGCCTTCTGCCAAACAGTATCCTTCATCGAGATGAACATTGTTGAGAAGCATGTTACAGACTTCTGAAACACGGCAGCCGGTCGCGTACATTAACTCTAAAATTGCTCGATCTCGCTGCCACATTGGGTCATAGGGCTTGGGCGAATCGAGAAATCGCGAGATGGCCGATGTCGAAATTGTGGAAGGAATCCGCTGCCACATTTTCTGGCTTGCCAGCAGTTCGGCCGGACTGTCTTGAATGGCTCCTTCCAATTGAAGGAACTTAAAAAACATACGAATGGCTACGATGTGGCGTGACACAGAGGGGGCTGCCAATTTGCGTCCCGACAAGAATCCTACGAATTCGCCAAGATCTTGAATTTTTAAGACAGTGGGAGAGCGACCGTTTAGCCATTCTCGAAAATGTTCTAAATCGCGGCGATACGCTTGGATTGTATTGTCGGCAAGATGGCATTCGGTACGAAGGTAGGTCGTATACCGTTCGATCCAGTTACCAATAGAATCGTCTTTGGGAGAACATTCTGCGGTTTGCCGGATTTTTTTTAGTTTACTGATAGCCATATTCGAATCTCAGGCAAGATAGTTATGCTGACAAGTGCCAAATACGGAAAAGTTCAACCGTGTAGTGTCGTCAGTTTTGGGATATTGAACGGAACGAACCTGCGATATTAGGATTTTTCTGAAATTGCCGGGCGTAACACTTAAGCAACAATTTAGATGCTTGGATTCGCAACAATAGGAAATGCCATGAAGATTTTGGTTGTGGGTGGGGCGGGATATGTTGGCTCGCATACGGTTCGCTTACTGCGGACGCTGAATCATGAAGTCTGGGTGTATGACAATCTCTCTCGGGGGCACGCCGAATCCGTTCCCCAAGAAATTTTGATCCGTGGGGAATTGAGCGATCGCGAGCGATTGCAAAAAGTCATGCGGGATAAAGGAATCGATGCGGTCGTGCACTTTGCGGCGTTCGCATTGGTGGGCGAGTCCATGGAGGACCCGTCGATATATTACCAAAATAACGTAACCGCTACATTGGAGTTGTTGGAGGCCATGCGGGCTGCCGGCGTTTGGCGAATTGTCTTTTCCAGCACCACGGCTACATACGGACAACCGGAAATTGTGCCAATCTCCGAAGATACAATCCAACAGCCGATCAATCCCTATGGTTTCAGTAAACTAGTTATCGAGCGGGCTTTGACGGATTACGCCCGTGCGTACGGATTTGGCATAGCTGCCTTGCGTTATTTTAATGCAGCGGGAGCACATCCTGACGGGTCGATTGGCGAAGACCACGAACCCGAATCGCATCTCATCCCGATTGTCCTGCAAGTGGCGTTAGGGCAGCGCGAACATGTTTCTATATTGGGCGATGATTATCCGACGCCTGACGGGACTTGTATCCGCGACTACATTCACGTTCAAGATTTAGCGACGGCGCATGTTGCGGCGTTAGGAAAGCTGGAACCTCATGGGGACATCAAAGTCAATTTAGGGACAGGCAGAGGAACCAGTGTCATGGAAGTAATCGAAGCATGTCGCCGAGTCACAGGGCATTCGATACCAGCGATTGTGTCCCCTCGTCGACCTGGGGACCCGCCTCGCTTGATCGCTGACGTTCGCAAGGCCAAGCAGGTTTTGGGATGGAGTGCGGAATACACAGAAATTGAAAAGACGATCGCAACTGCTTGGAAATGGCATCGCCTCCATCCAAGCGGTTATGCGAGCATGTTGCTTACTTAGATTTTAATCATTAACAGAAATGCGGGCAGTCAACGCAGATTCGGGAAATCCATGTCCTACGTAAATCCATTTGAATCACCTCAGATCGTCACGAATCCTCAACTGAGTCAAGCAAAACAAAAAATCCCTACTTACTCGCTTATCATGCTCATCATAGACCTCGTTCTTCGAGGTTTGCGGTTGCTGGTTGTTTTGTTGGGGATCGTTGGCATTGTCGCGCTTAAAGACGAGCCCGACATGTTCTTTTATGGTGTCCTCGAAGTCGTCACGGGCGGGATGATGGTCGTGTTCGGTGGGCTTGGCGATGTACTGCTGCTCATGAAGAAACGGGTTGGCGTATATTTGTGTTGGGTGGGTATTGCCGCGACTCTTGCCAATATGGGAGTTGGTTTGGCCGAACTGCCACTTCAATTTGCACGAGGCGCTTTCGCTAATCCAGAAATGCCCAATGTCGATTCGATCAAGATGGTAGCTTGGACAGCAGCGATTTTGACCCTGCTCTTCCGTCTGACATTGACGGTAATGTATGGCGTTGCCGTTTATCTTGCGGACAAGTCTTTGCGGAAATAAAGCCGCACCACGCTGAACGTCGACAACTCCATCGCAAGCCGCAACGGGAATCGTGCACTAATGCAAGAGATCATTTTCGAAAAGCCGTACAAGTTTGTGCCGCCCCATCGCGGTAAGACTTGGCCCTGGATCTTCCAACATTTTCGAATTGCTCAGTGGTACCTCAAGCGATTTATGGGCGTCGCCAGTTACCAGTTGCGTGGCGTGGATCATCTTCGGGAAAGTTTGCGACTGGGACACGGCGTCATGCTAACCCCCAATCATCCGCGCTACTCCGATCCTATGGCGATGGGTTGGGTTGCCAGGGAGGCTGGAACACATTTATATGCCATGGCTAGTTGGCATTTATTTGAACAGCATTGGTTGCAGCATTGGGCCATGCGGCGGATGGGTGGATTCAGCGTCTACCGCGAAGGTGTTGATCGTCAATCGATAGATACTGCGATCGAAATATTAGCGTCTGCTGAGCGACCCTTGGTAGTCTTTCCCGAGGGTGCCGTCTTTCGTACGAACGATCGCTTGCATGCGTTGTTGGATGGCGTGGCCTTTATGGCACGCACTGCGGCGAAGAAGCGTGCCAAGGAAACGCCGCCAGCTAAAGTTGTCATTCATCCGGTTGCTATCAAATATCTGTTTCATGGCGACTTGCACAAATCGATCGAGCCGGTTTTGAATTGGGTCGAGCGTCGACTTACTTGGGAGAGTCCTTCGCAAGGGTCGTTGCTTCAGAGGATCACCCGCATTCTCAATGGCCTCCTCAGCCTCAAAGAGATTGAGCATATGGGTCAAGCTCAAACCGGAGACTTTGCAACTCGCCAGCAGCGATTAATTGATCACTTGCTTAATCCCATTGAGTTGCGTTGGATCGGCATGCATCAGACCGGATCGATTATTCCCCGAATCAAAGCGATTCGAATGAAGATCGTGCCTGAGTTGGTTCGTGGCGATTTGTCCGTAGGCGAGCGTCAACAACGCTGGAAAGACTTGTCCGCGCTGTACCTTTCCCAGCAGATTGCATCGTACCCTCCGGCGTATCTCGCAACACCGACTACCGAAACTCGCGTATTGGAAATGGTCGAGCGAATTGAAGAGGATTTGATTGATAAAGCCAGAATTCATCGCCCCCTAGAAGCAATTATCGAAGTCGGCCCGGCGATCGAAGTTTCGACGGAACGTGGACCTCGCGGCGAAGAAGATCCCATCATGACGACGCTTCGCGATAATCTTCAGTCGATGCTCAACCGGTTGGTCAAGGAAGCAGAGCCCTTTGAAGACTCCTAAGCTGGTAGGTAAAACTTCTAAAGATCTACCTAGATCAAGCTTGCTTGAGTGAACGCAATCGACAGTTTGGTCGTAGGGAAAGAGTACTGTATCTGCGAGTACGTCAACTATGGATTCATTGCGCTTCCCAAAGCATTGGCAGATGTGTCAAAGGAATTGCGAGCCACTGTGGAAACTGATCGAACCGACGCGATGCAGGCAAGGAGAATGAGTGAGAGCATGACCGCATATTCGACCGCGGTTGGGCCCTCTTCGGAACGAAATAACCGACTGATTATTCGGTAGAGTTTTCGATTTTTCATATGGGAAGCCCAACTCCTCGGGAAGAACCGACTGGCCAACCAGCATTGCGAGCCAGCGATGCCAGACTATTCCGTAAACCTGTGTACTCAGAACGAAGCCTAGGTCGTCTTGGCTTTACCCGTTGGATTTGTATAAAAATTCTATGCTAAAAGCGGGATTAGGAAGCGAATTATTCGTCATAATCGTTATCGCATGTTGGTTGGGATCGTCGATCCGTGACTGTACAAAATATTTTTATGTAGAATGGGGTGTTCCTTACTCAGCACCTTATGAACATGGGTTCTTAGCAAATACTTTTTTGGCGATATTCTGACAGATCGATTTTCGGAGAAACCTAGGGCGTATGATTGGGCCAATTTTTCAGCGGGAGCACGCGGTTTTACCAAGGCGATCACGGCACTTCGTCGCGCGCCTGGTGTTCGCCAGCATGCTTTTCTCCATTATTTGTACGACATGGTTGCTGTTAGCTGGAATTCAATCCATACGCAATATTGGCGATTTGGCTCGATTCGGAACGTTGGTATTTCAGTTCCTCGCTCCGTTACAGTTGTTAATCGTCATTTTCATGGCGGCACTGGCCGGCGCCAACGCAATCGCTCACGAAAAAGATCGACGAACGTTAGTGCTCTTGCTCATGACTTCGTTGACGAATTCCGAAGTGGTCCTGGGCAAGATCGCGGCAGGAGTGCTGCCTTCGCTTAATCTTTTTCTGGCGGGTCTCCCCGTCATGATGCTTGTAACGTTGTTCGGCGGAGTATCGATTGAACAGGTTATTGGGGTGACATGTATCACCCTGGCGACGGTTCTGGCCGCAGCATCCCTAGGAGCGACGGTTGCTTTTTGGCGAGAAAAGACTTTCCAAGCGATCGCGGTGACTTTATTGGCTGCCGTGCTTTGGATCGCCCTCTGGGAAATTGTGGCTGCCGGCTATTTGCCCTTCCTACCCAAGCAACTGGCGACCATTGCAAGTCCTGGCCGGGCGCTTTGGGAAGTCTGCCAGCCGATTGCGAGTTTCTCAAGCACACTAGGTGTTCTGACCGTGGCATTGCAGTCCAGCGCGTTCATGTTGACCTTGAGTATCGGTCTAGCGGGCCTTTCCATTGTTTGTTTGAGAATATGGAATCCTTCACGCGAAGCTCGTCCGATGACGGCGGAAGAAGACAGTCAAGCGTTGGCGGTGGCCAAATCGGTCGACGAATCCGAGCGCGACGGAACTCGACGAGTCCTGGCATGGAAATCGCGAAGGGCCAAGCGGGTGTGGAATAACCCGATTCTTTGGAGAGAGATGTGCACCTGGGCGTATGGCCGCAAAGTCATGTTGATTCGAATCGCTTTCGTTGCGTTCTTTTTGCTGGCCGGTGCAGCTTTGCATCAAGGAATCGTTAGTGGACATGCCTTGGGCCGAAGCGTTTTGACCGACGAGCTCATTCCGGCGGCGGCCAAATCGTTGACGCCGTTCTTCGTTGTCTCTTTGGTTATCATCAACGCGTTAGCTGTCAATTCGATCACGAACGAACGGGACGGCCAAGCGCTGGATTTGTTGCTGGTCACAGAAATTTCTCCAGCGGAGTTCCTGTTTGGCAAGATTGTTGGCGTCATGTATGTCGCCAAAGAGATGGTTATCTTGCCGGTCGTTTTATGTGTTTACCTTTGGGTTCAAGGCGGCATCACTACAGAGAACTTGATATTTACGCTTGTCGGACTGCTGGTGATGGATCTATTCGTCGCGACTCTTGGAATTCATTGTGGCATGATCTACAGTCAATCTCGACATGCCATTGCAGTCAGCCTTGGCACGGTCTTCTTCTTATTCCTGGGTGTGGCGACTTGCATGATGATCATGATTAGTTTTCGCGGCTCATTTGGTCGGCAGTTGGCACCCTTCTTGGCGATCATACTTGGTGGAGGAACGGGATTGTATATGGCGCTCGGTTATCGAAACCCATCGCCGGCAATTACACTGGCGGCCTTTGCATTGCCCTTTTTGACCTTCTTTGCGATCACGAGTTTCATTTTGCGTAATCAAGAATTAACGGTTTGCTCGGTGATTGCTGTTGCGTATTCTTTTGCAACGGCAGCCATGGTGGTGCCAGCCTTAAGTGAATTTGATTTCGCCACCGGTCGAGCCCGCACTGCGGATGACGATGCCTAAACTTTTAATTTTTTATAAAGACAGACTCGTACAATTGATTCGCAATGGATAACGAAGAATCACTAGGCATTGGATGGATGCTGACCACCTATGGTCCTGCAATGCTTTTGCTTTTGTGCGTATCGTCGTTCTTTTCCGCAAGCGAAGCGGCATTGTTTTCCCTCGGGTGGACGCAGAGGAAGAAACTGAATCGTTCCAAAACAGCAGACGATTTCGCTTTGTCTATGCTGGATCAGCCAGATCGGTTGCTGTCCGCGATTCTGTTTTGGAATTTGTCGGTCAATATGGCTTTTTTCGCGCTATCGGGCGCCGTGTCATCGCGACTAGCTCGACTGCCCGAAGGGGAAAAATGGGCACCGACATTCGCTGTTGGTTCCATGATTTTGCTGATCCTCTTCGGCGAGTTGGTTCCCAAAAGTATCGGCGTGATCATCCCGTTAGCCTTGGTTCGCTTGGTTGCAATACCGATGCACTTTTTGGTTCGCTTTGTCAACCCATTCACGGCAGTGCTGCGGGCTGTCAGTGAATTCTCGCGCAGACTGCTTTGGCCGGGGCTTACCCCAGAAAAATATCTCGATGTGAATGACTTGGAACAAGCCATTGAATTGTCGACCGAGGATGGCAACTTGATCGAGCAAGAGAAAGCTGTATTGCGCAATATCATTCAGCTCTCCTCCGTGCGAGCGGATGAGTGGATGTTGCCAAGATCTCAATTCCCGACTTTTGCGTCCCACGTTTCCCTAAGCGAGCTTGGCGGTCAAGTTCCTCCAGGAGGGTATCTCCTCATCACGGATCGCGACAAACGCGAAATTCAGTCTGCGATCCATCTCACCGATCTGACCCAGCGATTTGCAAATGAGCCAGAAAAACTGCGGCAGCCGGTTTTGGTCGTTCCATGGTGCGCTTCGTTGGCAACCGTTCTTCAAAGAATGATTCGTCAAAGTCGCCATGTGGCGATTGTGGTGAACGAACATGGAGAGACGGTTGGGTTGTTGACTTACGAAGATATCATCGTCGCGACGTTCGATACCATTCACAATCGATGGACCAGCGCATTGACGCGTCCCTCCGTAACACAAACGGGTGAACGACAATGGGAAGTCACCGGTACGACGAGTCTTCGCCGACTAGAACGCGCGCTCGCTGAAAAATTGCCTAAAGGAGCCTACTTGACCGTGGCGGGCGTGATTCATGAGCAGCTTCGGCGATTGGCGGTGACCGGGGACGTTTGTCCATGGGGAGATTTTCGATTAGAAGTGATCGATTCACCCCGTCGCGGTGAAATGTTGGTTCGTATTACCAAACAAATCACGGAGCGTACCGCATCATGATACTTGCCGTGTTCCTGATTTTTACAGGCCTTGCTATGTCCGCCTTCTTTAGCGGGACGGAGACCGGTTTTTACCGAGTCACTCGCGTTCGCTTGGTACTGACGGGCAAAGCTGGTTCGCGCGTTTCTCGCAGTTTGCTTTGGCTGACGAACCATCCCGCCGTGTTCGTAAGTACCGGTTTGATCGGTAACAATATTGCAAACTACTCCATCTCTTTGGGCTTGGTCCTCTTCTTGACGGCCGTAATCAAGAATCCGTCTCAGAGTTTGGAGATTGCCCTGCCCGTTCTTTCGACTCCCGTCGTGTTTGTATACGGCGAGTTGCTTCCCAAATACCTGTTCTTTCAAAATCCAAATAAGTTGCTTGCCCTAGCCGGGCCGTTGTACATCGTGTTCGTCATTTTGTTAGCTCCCATATCCGTCGTGCTTTATGGTTTCAGTTGGCTAATGCAAAAATCGATGGGCCAAATGCCGCTAAAAGTCCGACCAGAGCTTGCAAAGAAGGAATTGCAGCAAGTGCTACAAGAAGGTGCTGACGCCGGACTTTTGCAGAAGATCCAGCGGGATATGGCCAAGAATGTTTTCGATTATGGCGGGCAAACAGTCAGCCACTATTGCATGCCGCTCAAAGGGCTGCGATGCGTCATGTCGAATGCACCGTTACTCGATATCATTCGAGCCGTTGAACGCAGCAGCCAACCCATCATTGCGGTCCTTCATCCTCGAACAGGTCGTTTGGTCGGATATTTTCGGGCAGTCGATATCCTGTTGCGCTCCGATAAGTTGCCTCGACTCTATCCGGTACTCACACTGCGATCCACAGATAGTCAAATTCATGCGATGACGGAAATGGTGGGTAAACGATGTGAACTGGCACGCGTATTGGATGGAGAAAGCAAGCTACTGGGCGTGGTCGCTCGGCAACGGCTGATTAATCAAGTCATGCAAACCGTGTAACAACTCACGCCATACCGGCAAAAACGGATTCACGCTACTTTGAATCCAAGGAACTGTGGTCGTGAATGATGACCCAACGATCATCGATTTTGCGCCAAATCAATGAGTAATTGCCTGATTTTGGTTCCGGCAATTCCAGATGCCATCGCCCAAGCATCAGAACCACATCAGCCCCCAACACTTCGGTTTCCATTTCGGAAAACGTCAGTTTGCCCATCGCGGTTTTGTCGCGGTATTTTTCCTTGTAGCGGGCTCGAGTCGCCGACCATCCACGAACGACTTTCCCGCCGGAGGAAAACGTGAGTTTGTCGCTCTTCCAGTATGCCTCCATGAATCCGTCGATGTTTCCTTCGTTCCAATCGGCTGCCTGATGTTCCATAATGCCGATCAAGTGCGATTTGAGAGTATCATCGGCGGGCGAATTAGCTGCCAAGCAAAAGATTGTGACCAGAATCAGCGAGTAAGTGTAGAATGTTCGGAAAGGCTGCATCATAATTTCTCCGACGCGTGGAATTGAAGTAAAGAAAACGATTCTTTTATAACGGGTTTAAGTAATGGTTATCCGAAGTGCGACGAAATTTCTTTTCAGTTCCCTGGCTCTTTTGCTGACAATGCAGCATCCTGCAATGTCGCAATTGAACAATTTGGACATCAAGCCGGATATTGTATATGGTCACAAAGATGGAATGGCGTTGACGTTTGATGTTTTTCAGCCCAAAGAAAACGGAAATGGCATAGGTCTGTTGTTCATGGTGAGCGGCGGATGGGTTTCGATGTGGGCACCACCGGAACAGAGCGTTGGTCTTATCCGTCCCTTGCTCGACAAAGGTTATACGGTCTTTTGCGTAAGGCATGGGAGTAGTCCCCGCTACTTGATACCTGAAATTTCCGAGGACGTTCGCTCCGCACTTAGTTTTATTTCGGAACATGCCCAGGACTACCAAGTCGACCCGAATCGACTTGGCGTGTTTGGTTTCAGTGCTGGGGGTCATTTATCGTTATTGCTCGGAACGATTGGCGGAAAACCCAACGCCAATCTTGGAAAGGGTAATCCTCGCGTTGCTGCCGTTGTTGCGGTATTTCCTCCAACCGATTTGAATCCTTACGTCGATCCCAAAAATCCGCTGCGCGAGCAATTCCCTGCCCTCAAGTTTTCACCGAGCAAGGCGGACGATTTCTCGCCTCTGAAACATGTGACCAGCGAAGACGCGCCGACTCTGCTGGTACATGGGGACAAAGACGAGCTTGTCCCCCTCTGGCATAGCGAAAAAATTCACGAGGCATTTGACGCGGCTAAGGTCGCCAATAGGTTGGTGGTCATAAAAGGTGCGGCTCATGGGTTCAATGCCGAAGGGAATAAAACCATGGTGGATAACATGATTCAATGGTTTGATGAGCATTTAAAGAATAAGTAAACCAGTACCGAGACAGAGGGCAAATAGCATTCTTCCCTCTCACTGATCTTTACGGGGACTCTTGAAAAGGTACGTCTGGGTTCCCGTACTTCACTACGTTAACTTAGATTTCGGATGAGGTTTCGTGCCGACTTGTGCGTAGACTAAGATCCCTGGTGCCCGTGCTTTTTAACCAAGACAGAAATGAGGCTGATCACGAATGCAAAAAAACTGATTGCCAATCCTATTGCGACCGCGAATATTGTTGTGTTTGGTGATGAAAACGCCCCGGTGTTTGACACACGCGGTTTAAGAAATGTTCGCGTTCCGTCGGCATTAACCACCTCATCAAATGCCACGCCGCAATGCGGGCATTTGGAATCTTTATCCGTAACCTCTTTATTGCAATTTGAGCAATAGGCTTTTTTGAATTCGGACATCAGACGACTCGCACTCGGAGGTGTTGCTGGCGCCGAAGTTGCTGGTTTCGCCTTAACGGGTTGTGGTGGTTGGACAACTGGCTCGGGTGGTGGGTTATTGGCTTTTCCTACTTTGTCCGCATACGCTGGAGTAGGACCGCCCATCGCAGAACCGGGAGGTGGTCCTGCTCTATTCGCGCCGTTGACTGGATAGCTCGTCGGCTTTCCGGAAAATCCCGAATTGATTCCCGGAGTCGAGCCGGGTGGGGGAGTTCCAGGCTTCGTCTTTGGCCCGTTCGCTCCGTAACCCGGCAGGCTCCCCATTCCACTTGAAAGGCTGGAGCCTGGAGGTGGGTTCGTGCCCGGTTTGCCTGTACCGGCATTGGGAACTCCCGATGGCTGGTAGTCGGCAGGTGGTTGCATACTTGATCCGGGGGGCGCTGTTTTGGAACCCGAGTTTGGGTTTCCGTTGCCTGTTGGATAACCGGGTGGCATTCCGGAGGCAGAACCAGAGGCTGCCTTGGATTTGCGCTTTTTTGTCGCTGGTGGTTTTGGATCCTGAGCAAATGCAAGTTGCGTCTGAGTTAGCCGAAAAAGACCTTCAAACTTTCTTGGTTGATTTGAACCCGGCTCTCTAACTTGGCTCTGGGCCAAGCCGTTCGCAGTGAACAACAACGAAAAACCCAGAGCAAGACATAGTACAGAATGCCATTTCATAAAGCCTTACTCCGAGTATCAATTCACGCGATTTGCCTATCAGTCCTCTCTGCAGCTTAACCCTATTTATCCAAAGTCTCAATAGTTTGTACGGAACTTTCGCGAATCCCGGCAGCGGCGGTAAGAAACGAAGATTCGAAACGGCCAAGCTACTTCTTGTTTTAGATTTTCCTGAGCGAATCTTCTGTTTCAATCCAAAACAGCAGTCGACCCAACTCCAAAAAATCTATTTTTCAGCCTTGGGCCAGCTTCTTAAGAGCTTCGATTCCGCGGTCCAAAGTCTCGTCGCTTGCCGCGTAGGAAATTCGGAAATGGGTGTCCCGTTCGCTAAAAATGTTTCCGGGAATGATCAACAAATCTTTGACCAACGCTCGTTTTGCAAATTCCGAGCCCGAGCCTCCAGGTGCCTTAGGAAATAGATAAAACGCTCCACCGGGAATTTCGAATTCAAAATCGTCTGCCAATCCTTTGACGATTTTGTCTCGCTTCGCACGATAGTTGCCGATGTAACTCGACATGTCGTAATCCATCGCGGCCAGTCCTGCCCACTGAACGGGGGTGGGGGCGCAGACGAAAGAGTACTGCTGGATTTTGATCATGGTTTGAATAATTTCTGACGGACCATGCACGTAGCCGAGTCGCCATCCAGTCATTGCATGGCTCTTCGAGAAGCCATCAATGACGATCGTATCGGGATTGTAAGTCGCTGGCGAAACCATCGGCTCGTCGTAGTTGAAGCAGCTATAGATTTCATCCGATAGGAGCGCGACCCCGTGCTTGGCAGCGACATCGGCCAGACCCTGCACTTCCTCCACCGATGCAGCGACGCCTGTGGGGTTGGCGGGGGAATTGAAGAGGATGAGTTTGGTTCTTTGGGTAATCGCTTTTTTCACTTGATCCGGGTCGATCCGGAAGTTCGGATAAGTATCAATCAAAACGGGAACGCCGCCGACCATCTTGATCAGAGCGGTATACATCACAAAGTAGGGATCAAATACAATCACTTCATCGCCCGGGTTGATCATGGACAACATGGTCAACACCAATCCGCCACTCGTACCGGAACTGATAAAGATCTTGCGATCGGGATGGTGAAAACGCTCATTGATTTGCGTTTGTAATTTATCTCGTAGCGGTCCAATACCTTGCGTCGGGGAGTACGCATTCTTGCCCTGTTGAATCGCTTGAATGCAAGCGTCCTTGATGGTTTGTGGAACGTCAAAGTCGGGCTGACCGATGGACAGATTAATAGGGTTCTTGATCGTTGCGGCCAGGTCGAACATTTTGCGAATGCCGCTGCTGTCAAACGATTTAGAACGCTCGGAAATCCAAGAACTCTTACCCATAGATGCCATTACAAACCTCGTCGCTATTCTGATCGATAAATTGGTTTATTGAAGGATTGATAATTTGTGTTGAAACGAAAATTGGATCGATTTAGAAAATTGATAAAACGTTTTGTTTGTGTTCGAGCTTGTTCTTAAGGTACTGCCGATATCGGACGTTTCCAGAAATATGGTAGCTCATAGTGACGCGATCAACACCCTAGAACATTCGACCGCTTTCCCAAGTCCCAAGCCAGATTATTCCAACACGAAAGGTTACTTGCTAAGCAATTCATTCATGCTGCTCTTTTTTTGAATCCTTGCATCCACACCAACATAGTCGTAATAAAAAGCAAAGTGGCCGTTCTTATTGAGCCAAGCTATGGGAGCCTTGGGGAGACGCCGCAATGCGAGCTTGAGAAACCAGCGGGCGCGCTGCGGCAAGAAACCCTTGCTTGAAAAGCTGCTCTTTCAGCCTTCGAAACGTCTCAAAACTATCTTCATACACCCACGCCGTGATAACGGTATCTTGCGGCCGATGACTCGACAGCTCGACGCGTAATCGGCCCCCGTCTCGAAAACACTGATCGAGACTTTCTTGGACCAATTCTCCTGTGGGTTCTAGCTCGAATCGATCGAGTTCGACGACTTGACCCGTTGCAACTTCGGCACCATTGGAAATGACGCCTCGCTTAGCAGCAAATCGATAGAGCATCGTAAAGCCATTGATCGGGCCCAGACTTCCGTCGATCGTCGTTTTACGTGAACTGCGCCGCACGGCCAACTCGGCTTCGCGTTTGAGCGCGTCGATGAGTGCATCCCACGGAACGACGGAAATCATCTGATGGCGAATCATGATATGAACTTCTTTACCAAAAACGGTTTTGGCCATTGGCGTGGGAAGATGTTGCAAGATAATCGGTGCTTTTTCTTCACCGGGTGATTCTGAGAGAGCCCTTAGTTTCGCTTGAACTTCCGCTTGCAATTGGTTCGTTTCGCTTTGTAGCAAAGTATCTGCCTGCTGCTGTTGGTTCATCTGCGCAAGCCGTTGTTCAATTTCGAGCTTGGTCAGATTGATTTGATCAAGCGTCGCATCGCGTTCCGCTTTGCGATAATCGAGTTCAAGAGCATACTCGTTCAATTCGCCCGTTTTCTTTGCCAAGTCGGACTCGAGCTGCGATGCTAGCGACGCAGCACTTTCCGTTTCCTTGTCATTTTCGCTAAGTTTTTGACGAGCGATCGAAAGTGCCGAAGTACGCGTGCCGGTGCCTGCGATCACAATAAAGATTATGAGAATGCCAACCAAATTGGCGATCGTATCGAGAAACGAGTCCTCGCCGATCGTGGTGTTTTCTTCGCGATGTTTCTTCGACATTTAAAGTGTTCCTTGGCTGAAGGATTTCATCTGGGAACATTCGCGGGAACGGCAGCTTGTAGCGGAATCACTTGCACATCCATACCGCTTCCCTCCAGCAGTTTCGTGAGGATCTTGAGGCTCGAAAGATCCTCCGATGGCGTCTCAATCGTCAAACGTGGTTTCCAATAGCCACCAGCCACAGCCACGCCCCAGTCCTCGACGCGTTTTTTTATTAATCGCGAAAGTTGATTCGATCCGGCTGTCACTCCATCGGCTAATCGAATGGTTGTCTCAGCCTCGCGTCGGTTGTTGTCCGATATCAAGACCCAAGCGCCCGGCAGAACCACCATGTTGATCGTCCTAGTAATCGCCGTTGCTTTTCCTTCGGATCTGGCCGTTGCCCAGTCTTTGCCTTGACTGACCGAAATAGGTTTGAGTTGCGATTCGATGTTTCCATTTTGCGATTCATTTGAGTTGGACGATCCCGAGATTGACAGCGAAGGCGGATCGCGCATTGGATCGATTGCATTTGGGTTGCTTTGCGATGGATCGTTTGGCGAGGGTGTTATCGGTGACCCGTTGGGGACACTCGAACCCGAACCACTTTGTCCAGAACTTGCAAAATTGGGATTACCGCCCGCGCCGGTTCCTTGGTTTTCCGATAACGGTCCATTACCAACATTTCCCGCTTTGCTGGTAGGCGAAGTACCCGCAGCGGCCCGGCTGCCCTGTGTACCATTGGCATTCTGACCTGCGCGATCGTCCGAAGGTGGGCGAAAGCCATTATTCGAAGTTGACGATCCCTGCCCGCCAACTCCTGGCGAGCCACGCATCTGCTGCTGCGTTAAGTCTTGGGCAAGCGATTTTGCCATGTTGCTCTCGAGAAGTTTATCGGGGATATTCTCGCTGCCTGGCAAAGCGTTCGACTTGGATTGACGCGATCCGGAACCGCCAATAGACAGTTCGCTACCGGCAGGCAATTCGCTTATCACTTTCCAGTTCTCGGGATCGTTGATCATTCCACCCGTCCTGTCGGCGGCATCACGTTGACCCAATTGGTTGCTGCCTAGTGGTTTCGAGAGCAGTTCCTCAAGTTGATCAGGATTGAAAACCTGCCGAGGCAAAGCGGCCACGAGCGCCGATTGTCGCTGTCTTGCTGTCACGATACTGTTTTCAATCTGTGGCTTGAGTCCGGTGGGGCTGGGCGGGTAAGCCAAGGGCATTTTCGCGTCGACAAGTTCGTAGCCAAATTGATCATCCCACCCCGCCATTGCACCGCGCGCCATCGCAAAGGTCTTTACACCCGAAGGGCGTACAATCAGCAAAGGATAAGGTGCAGAATACGAAGACATGGAGGCGTCAAGCTGTTGATAATGCGAGCGGATTGTTCGCAAAGCAGCATCCAGAGGATTGCCTGGACCGTGAGGTGGTGCTAAGTCCCTAAGCGACAGCACAATTCCTTCGGGTTGGATGATCAAGCCTTCGGCGGTGCATTCGAGATAGATGGGCCTGCGCGAGGTGCCGTTGGGACCTTGATAGGGCAATATGGCAAAAGCAGGCGGTTTGTTGGCTGACTCGTTTTTCTTGTCAGCTAAATCCTTTTCGATCTTCTCGCGTTGGGTACGCAATCGCGCAAGCTCCGATACTTTGTCGGCTCGCTGTTGTTCGGTCAACGAACTTTGATTTCGTACTGCGGCTTCTTTTTCCTTGAGTTGTTTCAGTTCGTCGGTCAGCTCTACGATTTGCTGCTCGAAATGCTGCAGCTTGCCGCGCATGTTTTCAACCATCTCGTTCGCTCGAACACGCTCGGCTTTGAGTTGGTCGACCGCAACGTGCAGTTCTTCTTCGGCGAACTGGCTCTCTTCGGTCTTTTCCGCTGCGACTATTTCTTTAGCGATAGCGCCCGCTTTGCTGACCGTCATGATCAGCATAAATACCAATGCACCCATCGTGCACAGCAAGACTGCGAGAAATGGGAACAAGGATGGTGCGATATCGGATTGGCCGCGTCGCCGGCTCATGCCGCGCGTCTCCGTATGGGAATGCTCGGGGACTCTGTCGCGTTCGCCGTAGACCGGCTCGTCGTTGACATGAATCCGTGTCTTTCCATCTGAGTTCCAAGAAAAGCGACTGCCTCAGTCATACAAATGGCTGCTTCATGGAAACGATCGACGTCCGTCATTCGCTTGAGATTTTGATCAAGCGTTGCGTCGAGCTTTTCTAACCCTGCTCCTTTATCGAGAAGCTGCTTGAGCAATGATGTTTGCACCATCAATTCGCGTTGCTGCGAATGAAGCGCACGAGCTTGCTCTGAAAAAGATGTTTGCCATTGTTGCCATCGGCTGTCGATCTGCGATGCGCCAGCGGATTGCACCGATTCCAAGTATCGCGAATGTTTCCCCAAGGAATCATCGATTGCAGCCGTTAGTGCGTTTTGGATTGTCTCGCTTGCATGTGTCGTAATCCCCTGCCATCGACCATGAGCTTCGTCGATCGTCTTTCTCCACAGGTCGACCTGGACACCCACGAGTTGCTGAAAAGATTCGCGTAAAGTGTACGTCATGCGGTCCAGTAGTTCCTCGATACGGTTCGGTGTGACTTCTCGCGACTGAGCCAGCCAACCTACCAAGTGATCGGTAAGTAACTGATTCATATCGGCCAATAGTTTTTGCTCTACCCGACCTACTAAGAACTGAAGGAACATCGAACCGATTGTGAGCACCAACGCAATGGCTGTGGTGTCAAAGGCAACGTACAGTCCGGCCGTCATGTTGTTCATCGCTTCCTGCGATCCGGTTGCCAGTTTCTGCGTATCCATTTGACCCAAGGTTTCGGAAATCCCCAAAACCGTACCGAGAAAGCCAAGCATCGGCATCGCCCAAGTGACGATGCGGACCATACCGTAGCTTTCGTGTTGGATATCCGCGTCGCGTTCGGACAAGTCTCGCATGTCTTCATCCAAACGATCCGAGCTACCTCGTTTCATCTGACGCTGTAGTAAATCGGATAAGCGTCGACCCAGCCAGCTTTGGAAAATGGTCGTTTCCTCAAGTCGCCACATCGACGACAACCATTCCGCCGCGTTGGTTGGACATGGGTTGGGCGCTTGCTGAATGGTCTCATCAAGTCGCACAGAGGCTTTAGCAAGCAGTCTCGTTTGAACCAATGCCATCCAAAACTTGACGGCAAGTGCAACAACCGACATATAGAAGAATGCGACCGTAACAATGGCTACTGGATGACATAAGCAATATCGTCGGAGTAATGGAAAATCCAATGGACCGCTAAAAATCAATCCATAAAATACGGCGGTTACCGTTAGGCCAATTAGGATCGGTGGCCACATCGGCGACGAAAAATTGGCACTTCTTCCGCGGATCAATGTTGAAAACACAATACCGGGTTCCTCATTACCTAGACCACTTCTCGAACGATGTCAAACAATCTCAACAATCGTGCGTAGTCTTAGGTATCGACTTTGGATTCTGTGAACATAAGGGAAAGGCGCAGACTTTGTCGCTTGAGTCGACGTTGCCATTGAATTCGCGTTTAGCGAAGAAGCGGGATTGTTGCGTTCGATAACATTTCACGTCCAGGTGACTTATTCCGATTCCTGACGACAATCGAACACTTCTCAAGCCAGCTATTCCGCCTAAACATCCCACTCTAGTTTTGCTGTGATGAATTCAATCCCGGGGGGGATAGGCACGAGGCAGATATTCGGCCCATCGAAATCTGCTTCGTGCCTTTATATTCTTGCCGAAGCCAGAAATCCGACATCCTCGACAACTCGGACATGGCCGGCAACATCGTATGATTTGCATGCATTCTTTTCGTCTGCACCAAAATTCTCAAAGTTCTTCATTCTTGTTTGCGCGACGACTGGCAACTAAAGTGCACAGTTCACTAAATGCAATTTGCCAGGGCTGTTTCAGCGAACTCCGTAAAAGCAATAGCTGAGAACTTTTGAGGACGCTGATAGCCGACGAAGGCAAGCAAAACTCCGACGCCCTCGCCGAAAAAATATCAACTCGTACCCAAGAAGTAATCCTCAAAGTGGCCGACAACATTTCTAAACTGTTAACAAACAAATGTATCGTTGCAATCGTCCGTTTGGATGATTTATCGCAATCAGAATCGATTGTCCGAGCTTTGCTCGATGGCGGGATTCGCGCGATTGAGTTTACATTGACCAATCCAGACTCGCTGCCTGCGGTTCGTAAACTGCGTGATTCGATTCCAATGTTTGTGGATGGTGGCGCAGCGATTGGTTTGGGGTCGATCCGATCAGTCGAAGAAGCAGAAAGTGCACTCGATGCGGGTGCACAATTTCTCGTCTCCCCGTTTTTGGATTTGCGTGTCGTTGAACGATGCGTTTCGCGTGGAGTTCCAATCGCGCCAGGCGCGTTTTCACCCACGGAGATTGCGACGGCTTGGGATGCCGGGGCGAGTATGGTAAAGGTCTTTCCAGCTCGCATGCTGGGGCCGAATTACATCCGCGATCTGCTAGCTCCGATGCCTTATTTGCAATTGATGCCGACTGGGGGCGTCGAATTAGGGAATATCGCAGAGTACTTTCGCTCGGGCGCGTGCGCCGTCGGGGTCGGCTCGAATTTGATCAATCCCAAAGCTATTTCCGAATCCAATTGGTCAGCCATTTCAACCGCCGCACAACAATACATTCATGCCATCGGTAATTGATCGACTATGTCGTACGATATTGTAACTTTCGGCGAAACGATGATTCGGTTGACTCCGCCGGGCCTCAATCGTTTAGAGACTACAGACACGTTGGAGTTGCATGTCGGAGGCAGCGAATCCAATACGGCGATTGGCCTTGCTCGACTTGGATGCCGAGTCGCGTGGTTATCTCGATTGACAAATAATCCGCTTGGGAAATTGATTGCGGGCAAGATCGCGGAGCACGGAGTCGATGTTAGTCACATCGTATGGACAGATGCCGATCGCGTTGGAACATACTACCTGGAACGGGGCAGCCTACCTCGAACGACACAAGTAATATACGACCGACAAAATTCCGCCGTCAGTCGAATGGTTCCTGCCGAACTACCCTCCTCATTGTTTCGGGCCGGTAAGGCGAAGATTTTTCATACTACAGGAATCACCCTCGGGATTTCCTCAACAGCGGCAAGTACAGCGATCGCTGCGGCGCGTATGGCGAAGGCGTTGGGTTGGATTATCAGCTTTGATCTCAACTACAGAAGCAAACTTTGGTCAGCAAAGGATTGTCGAGACAGGTGCATGGAATTGATTCGGCTGGCAGATTTCGTTTTCATGCCGATACGGGACGCGCGGACCATTTTTGAAATCGAACACAATTCACCCGAAGAGGTATCTCGATCGCTTGCCCAGTCATTCCCCCAGGCAACAATCGTATTAACCCTTAGCTCGCAAGGCTCATGTGCTAGGCTACCTGCGGGAGACTACTTGCAGCAGCCAGCGTTTCCGCTTGTAGAAGTCGATCGATTAGGCGGCGGCGACGCGTTCAGTGCTGGTTTCTTGTATGCGTTTCTCGAGAGCCATCCTTACAACGACTGCTTGAAATGGGGCAATGCAGTAGCCGCACTGAAATATTCTATCCCCGGCGATCTTCCGATTATCGATCGCTCGCAAGTCCTTGCCATGCTCTCAAGCGATCAACGTCAAGGCATCGTCCGATGATTGACGCGATGGATGTACAGTGAAATCCGTGTCGATGGGCTGATGCAATCCTCTGCCTACTTGAAGAACGGAATGACTAGCGGATACTGGTAGAATTCGCCGTTGTTAGCTTTGATCGCACCGATAATTGGAAAGACAATTGCAACGACAGAAAGCGCTATTAGCATAAAGAAGCCAATGAAGACAATAATCAGCACCGTCGAAACAACACTATAAATGATCAAGGAGAGGATGAAATTGGTCACCATCTTTCCGTGCGCATCCACGCCGGGTAACTCCTCTTTCTTGATCTGCCAAAGGATGATCGGTAATACAAGCCCAGCCATTGGAATTAAATAGCCCGCAAAAACCGAAAGGTGAATGAACATCGACCATTGACGAGTTTGTTGGTCCATCGCGTTTACCCTTGTGGAAAGTACCTTGGTTGAAATTTTTCCGATTCGAAAAGGCTTTGGTATTAAACGGGAACGACTGCTATTCGCCTTGTGTTTACATTGCTTGGCTTTCCGAAAAGACTTTTAGTCCTCTGGCATTGGTCGGCCTTTTGTTTCGGGCAGGAATAGGAGTGCAATCAACCCAACTAAAAAAAATACGCTCATATAGCTGCACGCATCGCGGAAGGCGTCGATCCGTTGCTCCGGCGTAGCACCACTTGGAACAAGTTGTGTTTGAAGCCTTCCCAAAGTAAACGGAGCCGTTGCGGCAATGTAACGTCCGACGTTGTAGCAAAAGCTGGTTCCGGTACTTCTCAATCGAATCGGGAATAATTCTGGCAAATACAAAGCAAAGCCAGCGAAGAGCGCTAGTTGGAAAAAGCCCATCACGCTGCTCATCCAGATGTGGCCAATACCGTTGAACATCTGAAAGAAGGAAATCGTAGCAATCATTGCCGCAACAAATCCCACGGCAAATGCGGGTTTACGTCCGACCCGTTGCGCAAAATATGTGAACGTGATCATTCCAAAAAACGCGCCTGTATTTTGAAAGATGCCGTTGACCCCGCGATAGAACGTCGCGTTACTCGCGATCTTGTCTTCTGCAACTCCCGATTCACGCAACGAATTGCTAATCACTTCACCCACGAGTTCTGGGCTAAAAAATCCAATTCCCCAAACACCAATCACTCCCGCTACGCATAGCATCATGCCAGCCAAGGCCGCGCGACGCCAACGCTCGACGCCAAAAAGTGAAGCGTAGGATCCAAACTTGACTCCTGTCACCCTGCCCTCACGACGTGCGACAACCCATTTCTCGGGTTCTTTCAGCTTGAGTTGAATCAGCACGCAGAGCACGGCTGGTAAAGCGCCTACAAGGAACATGATTTTCCAAGCTGATTTCGGATCGATGATACCGTCCGACCCGATTTTGGCTAACAACATACTTACCAAACCGGCCGCGATATTTCCAGCAGCAGAGAGAGCTTGTAATAATCCCAATGCGGGTGTCCGCGCGCGATCGGGCAGCGTGTCTGCGACGAGAGCTACGGCCAATCCAAAAACGCCTCCCACTCCCAGACCCGTAATAAAACGATAGATCATGAAATCGCCCGGCCCGACCGAGAACGCCGACAATCCTGTACACACCGAATAAAGCAAAACCGTCATCGTCAAGGTCTTGGCTCGGCCAATGCGATCACCGATGGAGCCAAAGAACATCCCGCCCGTAGCCCAGCCAATCATGAAAATAGATGTAGCCGTTCCACCCCACTGTTTGACCTCTGTCGTCGACGATGCTTCCGGAAGCAATGACTTGAGGGCATCGTTCCTTGCCAAGATAAAAATCTGCTGGTCCATGCAATCCAATATCCATGCCATCGCCGCCATGGAAAATACAAACCAGTGATACTTGGTCAATAATTTCCACCAAGGAAGGTCAGCTTGAGTATCCACATGAGATGCCGGATTTTGATTTGACACAAACGTTCCCTTTGAGAAGGCAAAATAAAACGGCAGGAATGGTAGGCAGGATCAGGAGAAACAAGCGAACCGTTTCTCGATAAATTCTCTACGAAGTATCGAGCAACATGATAGCTAGAAATCACCGGCATTGCTCGCAGACAAGCTTCGTTCCAATTGAAATATGCGGCCAATGGGAAAAAGCGGCAGGAATTACAAGGGCAACTTCCATCCCAACAACATACAAAGCCACAGAATTCTTGATTCGTAGAATTCTTGCTTCGCAGAGCAAAGCCAAATGCATTGGGCCATGACTAGATGCAACGGGTGGAAATAGAAAAGGGCTCGCTTGGAGGAGAACTTTCCAAGCGAGCCCTTTTACCGTGAAAAACGGGCCTAACCCCAGTGGCTGAGGGGTATGTCTGTTATGCCGGGTTACGGCAGACGCCTCTAAGATCACGGTGCTTCCGTGCCTTTTCAGATCGGGCAACCACCCAAGCTGACTTCGCATACTTGCAAAGTGGGATATCGAATATGCAGAGTTGGTTATCCACGCATCGAGTTTTCTATAATCCAGGATTGGCCTGGAGTCATCATACTAAAGCAATCCATAATGCAACTCGCGTGCCAAAGAGTATCGCAATGCGAAAACCAACGATTAAGCGATTGACTGGGAAACTTGTAGGACTTGGGCGGTGGTAAATTGCGATTAGCTAGCATTGTCGATCCAGAGGCTTTTGAAAATTTTTCAAACGTCTTTTCCTTCTTACAAACAAATACGACTTCCCAAAGAATTGCAAGCGATTGGCAGACGCTACAGATTTCCTAGGCGATTTCAACGCCAGATGAAAACTTTACTCCCTGTCGAGGATGCCGTAGGATAGTGAAAAGTAAAATGAAATTTTCGATCCCTCAGCAACACGTGTGCGGAACGAAACCGAAATGATTTGCACGAAGCGCCTGAAAATGACCCTTGCTCTTGTCCTCGCACTGGTGATGAGCTGCCAAGTCCCTGCTATCCCCCAAGCTTGCTGCCTTCGCATGTTGGCCACGGACTCGAGAGAGACTTGTTGCGTTAAACCCAATTCGTACGATGGCTGGTCTATTTCGTCTGGAGATTCAGGCGAGCAAGAGTGCTGCTCTACAGAAAATAAAACCGCGATCCGCTGCGAATTAGGGAAATTCGGCCTTGGCTGTTGTGCATGCTGTGACACTGAACTCGCCATTCCTGGCCAAGTCATCTACTCGACCCGCAGTTCTGCTGATTCTTTCCTTGCGATAAATGTTGGCGGGCTGGCGAAATGGTGCAATTCCTCGTCCTCACGTCACGCAGTTTTGTTGAATGCTAATAGTCGGCAATACCTCTATTTCGCAAGCTCAAAAAACACGTGCTCGCGGCTATGTAGTTGGCAATGTTGAAATTCAATTCGATCATCGATTGAGTTTTTTGACTATTGATTTTTAACATTGAGTAGGAAATTTACCATGATCAAGTATTCCATGATGTTAGCGACCCTTTTTACGGGCGCTGTTATGAGTGTTCATCACTCGGGAAAGTCTTGTTGTTCGATTGTTCAATTACCACAACCTAGTTGCTGCGAGGCATGTGTCGCAGGTTGCGATTGCTGCTCTAGTTCAACTTGTGTTTGCCAAGATTGTCTGTGCGACACGGTATGTGGCCTTGAAAAAGCGGAGCAAGCTGCGAAGTTCGTGGCGAGTCTCAATTGCTGTTCAACAGAGGACTCGCCATGCGATACGTCGAGCGGTTGCTACCTTAATCAAGTTGGGCTATCGGTTGCAACGACGTGCGACTGCGGGACATGCGCTGTGGGATGCGCGTGTTGCGATGGCGGTGCTTGCACTTGTGCCGATTGCTGCTGCGATTCGTGCAATTGCCTTAAATAGAGTTTGGCGTTAACCAGAACGCAGAATTTCGAACCTAGAGGTTTCGGCGGTGTCGCGACTTCTAGGTTTTTTCTTTTGGCCCACCGTTGAGGCCTGGTCGCCAGAGGGTGACTCTGCTGCGCAGAATGTTTTCAGCCTGTAGTCGCCATGGCAGGCTTGGATTGGGATATTTTGCAACCGGCGATAGTTGCCGTTAGCCAATGATCGAAACTATTTCGCCTCATTCATTGCTTTGGCCATGCCAAACATCATGGCGAAGAACACAGGCTCAAGTTCACCGAATTCGCGATCTTCTGCCTGTTGCTGAACGAGATAAGTTGTTTGGCCAGCTCGGAAAGCAATCAAACGCGAAACAACGACCAAGTCCAAAAAATAGAATCGCAATTCACGAGCTTTGATGTCCACCAATTCCAGGTCGACTTCGATGTCTTCGTATTCAATATCCTCATATTCGGATTCCATTGCTTCCATTGCTCGTTCGATCGCTTGCAAGGGCTCAGTAGAATCGTCGTATCTGGACACGGACAAAAATGCGGTATTGGGGCTCTCGATAAAAACACTATCCGTATCCTCATCCGATCCATCATTAGAAACCATCCAATTTTCTGGATAAGGAATCGACAAACCCATGCCGTGGTAAACAGAGATCACAAAAAACGACTTTCTATATAAACCGAAATTTTTTTCAGTGTGTCGTGCAAATGACAAACGGGATTTTAGAAACGAATAGCTTACGCCCCAACGAATCACTCGACTGATTGGAAACACAAGAATCATCGCGTGGCTTGTTGCTTGAAATTGGGCACCCAAGTCAAACAAGCAGTTCGTTAGCTCAGCGTTAAGTCACTGAGCAATTTAACACAATCAAGTCATCTTTCAATTGATCGATTCCGGCTCCCTTTGAAGACCAACTGTTTCTCAAACTGCATGCTTCATTGCCAGTGGTGTCAACGAGAGGGGAATAGCCAGCGGGGTTCGACATGCATGGCCTTCTGGTCCAAACGCTGGACATAGCTTGATAGGAGCGGGTAAAAAGCCCTCTTCTGATACTGAGGCTTGTCTTTCATTGTCTTTCTGTCTGTAAAGGCGTCTCGCTTGATGGCGGTCACGACAACCAGTAGCCCAGCCTTGGGTGCAGGAGCGGCTTGTCTTAGAGAATCTGCTTCGTCTCTATGAAAGCCAGTAGTTTGTCAGTGCGAAGACCGTTCTTTGCGCAGGAAACGCTGTGACAATCACCATCAAGATAACCCCTGCTAATCGCGCTAATGATCCCGAGAAATTTCAGGCTGCGTCCAAATGTCACTTTCCAACATAAAGTCGGCTTGTGCGACCTAAATATAGTTTTGGGGAATGGACTGTTCCCTTCTCTATCAACCTAGTTTTTTGGTCGGTGTCGTCCAGCTTTTCAGGGCTGGAATTGTTTGTTCGAAGTGGACACACTCATGCTGGCCCCTGGTTTTGAGAATCGCGTTCACAATAAACCGAAAGTCGAGGCAGCTTTTATGATGAAGAAATCCGAGTTCCTGGCCTTTGCCCGAATTGGTCTTTTCTTTTTGTCGTTGATCACAACGAATGTTTTCTTGACTTCGATTGCATACTCTCAAGAGGCGAATCAAGCCACACCAGCAGGAATTGCCCCTGTTGCGACCGCAGAAACTGCCGGTCCAACTTTGGAACAACGGATATTTGACCTCGAAAAGTACATTCAGAATGTGCAACCCGGCAAGGACGGAACAAGTGAGTGGAAATCGAACATCGCTGGCCCCGGTCCTGGCCACAACGCTTGGCAGATGATTAGCACGGCATTAGTCATTTTCATGACGCTGCCAGGCTTGGCTCTTTTTTATGGCGGTCTTGTCCGCAGGAAAAACGTGCTTTCTGTTCTCGCTCAGTGTTTGGGAATTTCTGGTTTAGTCACCATCCTTTGGTGGGCGTGCGGCTACAGTTTGTCTTTTGGTGCTGGTAACGCCTACATCGGAGATTTTCAATACAGTTTTCTAAATGGCGTTTCGCCATACGCTTCGGGGGCTGGCTATTGGTGGATTTCCGATGCGATGTGGGCCATGTTCCAACTGAGCTTTGCCATTATTACTCCAGCATTGATTTTGGGTGCGATAGCTGAACGCATGAAGTTTATATCGGTTTTAGCATTTGTAACTTTGTGGATGTTTGGCGTGTACTTTCCGTTTGCCCATATGGTTTGGAGTACGACTGGTCTGATGTGTGGCCCGCTTAACCCAGCGGCTTCGATCAAAGCAATTGATTTCGCTGGCGGTACTGTGGTTCATATGACGTCGGGCTGGAGTGCATTGGTACTTTGTATCTTGCTCGGTAAACGAAAAGGATTTGGCAAGACTCATATGCCGCCACACAGCATGGTATTGTGCATGGTCGGTACGGGAATGTTGTGGGTGGGTTGGTATGGATTTAATGCAGGCTCGGCTCTTGGAGCGGACGGCGTTGCTGCTAATGCTTTCATGACCACAACACTCGCGGCCGCTACTGCTGGATTTGTTTGGGCAGTTCTCGAATGGGTGCTTCGTGGCAAACCTTCGGTCCTTGGCTTCTGCTCGGGTATTGTCGCCGGACTCGTTGTGATTACTCCAGCGGCTGGCTTCGTCACAGCGAACTCTGCTGTAATTATGGGACTCATCGCGGGACTTGTCCCTTATTTTGCAGTCGCTTACTTGAAGCGATTCTTGGGATACGATGACGCTTTGGATACTTTTGGTATTCACGGCGTGGGCGGAACACTTGGCGCAATTCTCACCGGTTACTTTGCAAGTGAAGCAGCAAATCCGGTTGTTGGCCCGTTGAAAGATGGATTGCTTCTTAATCAACTAAAGGCGGTTGGCTTAACGATCGTTTGGAGCGTTTTGGCGACGCTCGTCATCACACTGATTGTCAAAGCGATTTTTGGCCTACGACCTGCTCCGGAAGTTGAAGATTCTGGATTGGATTTGGTTGAACACGGCGAAGAGGGTTACATCTACCTGTAAGCTCTGAACGCTAGCCCCAGCTAGTTTGAGTTTCAGCAGGTTCGGATCATTGATCGTCCGACCTGCATTCAATAGCGGAGGATTCAAGAATGATGCGTTACGGTTTCTTGATCGATATGGATGGCGTCATCTACCGAGGGAACACGCTAATCCCGGGGGCTGACCGATTTATCGCATTGCTTTTGGAGCACGGAATTCCTTTCCGTTTCCTAACCAACAACAGCCAACGCACAAGGCGCGATGTGGCTACAAAACTTGCTCGGCTGGGTGTAAAAGCCCCTGAAGATCACGTTTTTACTTGCGCTATGGCGACCGCTCGCTTCCTAGCAAAACAGCGTCCAGGAGGAACTGCGTTTGTAATTGGCGAAGGTGGTCTGCTTCAAGCGTTGCATTACAACGGCTTTTCCATTGTGGACCAGGACCCCGATTATGTTGTGGTGGGGGAAGGAAAAACCGTAACGCATGAAATGCTGGAAACTGCCGTCCACTTGATCATGCGGGGTGCCAAATTGATTGCAACGAATCTTGACCCGAATTGCCCGACCCAAAACGGACTTCGATCGGGTTGCGGAGCGACGGTTGCTTTCCTTGAGACAGCAACCGGCATACGAGCGTTCAGCGTGGGCAAACCAAGCCCTGTCATGATGCGTTTGTCTCGCAACGAATTGCGAACGGCAAGTTCACGTACGGTAATGATTGGTGACACCATGGAAACGGACATCCTCGGTGGCGTGCAAATGGGGTATCGAACAGTCTTGGTGCTGTCTGGTGGAACCAAACGAGAAGATTTAAATCGTCATGCCTATCGGCCCGACATTATTATCGATTCCGTTGCGAACTTGGTAGAACGCTTTTCCGATTTACCATCGCTGCTGTCGCTCGGGACTAATTCCGATGACACAGCCCAAGATATCGCTGGCTGGGCCAGCGAAGCGGTTTAATAAGGCGGGGCTTGAAAAGAGTAACGAACAGCAATTCGTCACCGCCTAGAAACACGAAAAGGTCGTGGCACGCCGCTCCATCGTCGCGCCACGACCCCACATGTCGCTGGAACGAATGCTAGGATTCGTCCCACCCTCCCAATCCGTGGTAACAATATTATCGGATTTCTTTTTTCGGTCAGTGCATCGAATTTTCGCAAATCGCAAAGAAGTTGCACGATCGAATTTGCAAGCAATTTCGACTAACGGGAATAATTCCCGACAGGAATTTGTGCGGTTGCAGGTACACCCAAAGGCGAAAAACCAACGGGGTAAACAGGCTGCCCAATGGGTCCAGCAAAATAGCCGACTGGTGGCGGGGCTAGGCACACAGGTTGTGGTCCCATGGAATAGGGTCGCGGTACAAAACAATAACGGCCATCAACGCCATTGCAGTTTTGTCCGGTACTCTGAGCTACATAATAACCATGAGGTGCATGGCTGTGTACATAATGGTGTTTACGGTCGTGCGCCGCGGCACGAGTACACCAGTAGCAGTACCAAACGTCGTATCCACAGGGATCGTCCGTCATGAGGTCAAGCAATGGATTGGGTCTTTCCCCTCGGGATGGAGCATATCCGACTTCTTCCGGTGCACGTCCAAAATTGGATGACGGTTGAGCGCCATTAGGCAGAGGGAGAGCAACCTGACGGCCAGTTTCGTTCGGCGTCGATGCGATCGCGTTGTTTGTATTGGTTAAGAAGGGTGGCTCAAACGGAGATGGTGCGAGATCCGCACTTTCCATCGGATTGTCCGCTTGGTGGAACGAGACCAGAGATTGCCGGGACTTAGAAAGGGTCAGAGGGCGTTTTTCCTGCGCAACGCAAACGGAGCACAAAAAAGTAATCGCTAAACCAACCGCAACAGGCCTCGTGCGTTGCATGAGAGTACCATCCGTAGTGAAATGGAGTTTGAATCCGTCCAAAACCATCAAGAGTATCGACGCGCGCCGTTGTCAATTTCCTTTAAATGTGGCAACTCATTCCACGTTAACTGCGAGATGCATATCGCAGCGGGAGTCATCGGCGCAATTCATCGAAACTGATCAATCGTGCGCTCGCATTAGGAAAGTGCAAATGAAATCGCGTGCGATGGCTTGAGAATTATCACAAACGTATTCTGCAATTGCTGACTCGGTAATGTATTCCAATTGCGGTAATTTAGAGTGCGCCAGATAACTGTTAAGTTAATCGGTTTACTCTGTTTCGATGGCAGACAAAAGCCGTTGGCGCAACATGTACAGCTTAGTGGGTTCCGCAATCTTTTTTCCAGCGATATCGGTTACGTAAAATACGTCTACCACCTGATCGAGATGGGTGCTGATTTTGGCAACTTGCAAAACGATTTCAGCGTCGAACAGAACCTTTGAGATAGAATACAGCAAACCCCGGCGATCGTATGCGAAGATAAAAATGATCGTAAATTCTTCGGAAGTACTGTTGTCGAATTGAACTTGAATTGGCTGGGTTCGTATGGCGGTTTGGGACGCGATGGACTTGGATTTCCATACACTTCGAAAAGTCGGTGGATTGAAGTTTTTTGGATTGACCGCTTGGACAATTGTCTCGCAGACTTTCTGCAATCGGGAATCCGGGGGTCGGCCATCGAAATCGATGTCTTGCACGATGAATCGGTCCCAGGCAATTTCGCCTGGTTGCGTGTGAATTTCTGCCGCCAGGATTTGAAGTCCTTGGCTGCTCAATGCTCCGGTAATACGGTGAAAAATTCCGATCGATTTGCCTGTCTGCAAAGTCGCAACCGAATACTCAATTGCTCCACGATCAGGCAAGTATTCCGCCCATGCCTTTGCTGGTTTATCTTCTGTGAGTTCCCGTATGTAGCTCAGCTCTTGAAGGATGCGAGATGGGGCGCAGCGGAGAAGGTATGCGGCCGGTAAACCCTCGATCTGTTCTGTCCACCACGGACGATCCAAAGTTGACGGGACCTGCCGCATGACGGCCTGACGCCGTAGAGCCAACTCTTTTTGAAAACGCGCATCCGGATTTTCGTCACGAAACTGAGCATCTGTCCGTTGATAGAGCTGAATGATCAATTCGCGTTTCCAATCGTTGAGACCACCCGGGCCGACGGCTGCATTATCGGCACACGTTAATACGAGTAGCATTTGAAGTGCTTCGACCGACCCAACGGCCGTTGCAAACTTGACGACCGTCTCCATTTGCATCACGTCAAATCGAAATGCGATATCGGACATTAACAAGTGTTTGTGAACCAGAAACACCAGCATTTCAGAATCGCTCTCCGAAAGCCGAAGATGTTTGGCCGTCCAATCGGCGATATCTTTTCCAACTTCGCTGTGATCCTGTGGAAAGCCTTTGCCGAGGTCATGAAGAAGCAATGCGAGGTGGAGAATTTCTTTCTTTTTGATCGATCGATACACATTTCCCAAAAGACTGTTTTCACGCGAGAATTCCGTAGCGACCTCGACGCTGCGAATGCAATGAGCATCCACGGTGTACTTGTGGTATTCCGTAAATTGCATGAGGCATCGGGCATGCTTCATCGCTGGAATGATCTGTTCGACTACTCGCAATTCGTGCAATCTTCGCAATAACTCTCCCAGCCGATTGGTGTGTTTCATGAAGGACATGAATCGTGCAATTGACTGGGCACCAAGAGGCGCGGGGTCGCGACTCAACATCGCGCTGCGTATCATTCGCCAAGTGTAATGCTCGATTCGTCGATTGAATTTATTGGCGAGCAACATCAGTTCAAGAACCTTGGCCGGGTCTTGTTGAAATTTTGCCAATCCTTTCTGGGTTGCCGAAATGTACCGAAAGCCAATTCGAAAGTCTGAATTGAGAGGCCAGGAAAGCCAGGCTCCAAGGTACTTTACAATCGGCGAACGAATTCGCGCGCTTTCAACAAACTGAGCGGAGCTGTAACGGATTTCGCTGGTAAATTCAAAATACGTTCGCATGAATTGTTCGACCTGCAGCATGCCTTCGGCGGCTGTGCTGCCGTACCAAGCTGCTAACACCGGTTGATGGCTGCGGTCCAAGGCATCGTGCGATCGTTTTGAGTCAAAGTGGATCTGGTTCCGCAGTCGCAACAAGAACTGATAGCCACGAAGAAGCGACGCAAAGTCTTCGGAAGCCAGTATTCCCCGTTGATTCAGTTCCTCCAGATCCCTTTCGCCGTACCTTACAAATCCAATCCAGCGTACTAACTGGATGTCGCGTAGTCCGCCGCGGGACCTCTTTACGTTTGGGCTCAACAAGTAAACCGTGTTACCAAACTTAACCCGTTCATCCATGCGGGCTTTTTCTATTAGGGGAATCAAGCGCTTGCAGCGTTTTTTCGATCCTGTTCGCAAACCTGAAATAAAGTATTCGAATAGGTCTTCGTCGCCGTACAGCAGACGGCATTCGGCAAGAGATGTGAGAACCGTTGCATCCTTCCAAGCTAGATTGAACGTTTGGCTTTGCGTTCGTGTCGTGAAGCCGTATTCTAATCCGGAATCATTTATTAGCTTGGATAGCTTACCGGAGAAGGATTCGACCAGAGCGGTCTGCGATGGTTGATGCAATACCATTAGGTCGATATCGGAATACGGGGCCAAGTCTTTGCGACCGTATCCTCCGAGGGCCAATACACAAAAACTTGTAGGCGCGGGCGGATTGGCTAACTCGGACAGCACCGTTCGGACCAGATCCAAAATGACTTCGTCGACGGTGATGGTCCAATGGCGACAAACCTGGATTCCAGGCGATCCAGAATTATGTTGTTGCCGAAGTTTCTCTCTGCCCTCCGCCAATCGCTGACGCATGGCGATGGCTGCAGGATGCAAAGTGGAAGGGACATGCATGCTTCGTTCTGCTCGCAACAAATTGTCGGTCTTATTCAAAGCTCCCTTTATTGCCGAAAAGAGCTAAGGACGCAACAAAGTCGTGGCGAAACACACCCACAATTGAACTATCTACCGCAAGCAAATCGAATCGGAAGAACCGCGCGCGAGTAACCAGGAAACTTCATCTGGGCTAATGCCCGAACAAGAATGGAAGGTCACCCAGTCAACGCCTTCGGTCTGGAAAAACACGATACCCGACAAGAGTAGAAAGCAGGAAATTCAGCAATCAGCCGAAGCGACATGCAAAGAGCCACCACAAGCCGCATGGGGTGCGATGGCCTTTGCAAATTACCAAAGTACGGATTAGAGCGCGTCTTCGCCGGTTTCACCGGTTCGGATTCTGATTGAATTTTCCAGATTGTAGACGAATATTTTTCCGTCGCCGATCTGACCCGTCTGCGCGGTCTGCAGGATAGTATCGATAACCATTTGCAGGTTACTGTCCGCGCACACTACTTCAATTTTGACCTTCGGAACAAAATCAATCGCGTATTCTGTACCGCGATAGATTTCCGTATGGCCCTTTTGGCGACCGAAGCCGCGAACTTCAGTCACCGTCATGCCGTGGATTCCACGATCGGTGAGAGCGTTCTTGACGTCTTCGAGCTTGAAGTGGCGAACGATGGCTTCTACTTTTTTCATCAGAAATCTCCATGTTGAACACTTTCGAACCGGATTTGACCACAGTCTAACCAAATATTTAGAACCTTAAACAGGCATTGACTGCGGTTTTTTATTCGAAAAGTGGTGGTAAAAATTTATTGTCTGTCTTTTTCCCTTGGGCTCTGCCAAGGGACGTCCGATTTCCCCAAAAAACGATTTGCCTCTCGGGCTGTGACAAAAAGGTAATCACTTAATCGGTTAAGGTACACGACTATCTGCGAAACATCGCTTACCGCTGGTTCATTTCCGAGTGTTACGACTTCACGTTCCGCCCTTCGGCATACAGTGCGTGCCAAGTGCAAAAAGGCTGCAGGCTGGCTACCCGCCGGCAAAATAAAATTCTTCAGGGGCGGTAGCCGCTCTTCCATCTGGTCAATTTCCTTTTCAAGTAACTCGATGTGGGAATCGCCTTGCCATTTCAAATTAAATTCATCGGGATCGGGCGTAGCCAATTCTGCTCCAATCGCGAATAAGGAATCCTGAACGGTCTTAAGAACCAATTCCCAAGGCGAGCCTTCGCTAAAACTTCGTACTATTCCTATTACTGCGTTTAATTCATCGATTGTGCCATAAGAACAAATTCGAGGATGGTCCTTGGGTACCCGCGGTCCTCCAAATAATCCCGTCGTACCATCATCACCCGTTTTTGTGTAAATTTTCATGATTCGTTCTTTTCGATGTTCTTTGTAGTTTGCTTTCGTAACTTGAATTAGAAAATCTTAGGCGATATGGACAAGCCCAAAGTCTTCTCTAGCGGATATCTTATCTTCCGTGGCGAGCCCCACTTGCAGTTCCTTCTCATGAAACATGCGACTCGATGGGACTTGCCAAAAGGTCATCTCGACAAAGGGGAAACCTCGGAGATGGCCGCAGCTCGCGAATTATACGAAGAAACCGGAATCGAAGTTGATAAGATATGGGCCGACCCCGAATTTCGATGTGTAGAGACCTACGAGATCGGTTGGCGAAGCCAAACGCAAAAACCCATTCTCAAGCAACTCACCATTTTTTTGGGTTGGCTTCTAACACCTGTTGAGATCAAAGCTACCGAACACGAAGGCTATGAATGGTTTGACTGGCCGCCGCCTGGGTCCATTCAAGCTAGAACGATCGACCCACTTTTGGAAAAAGTTCGGCTTCATTTCGAGTCCAGGCAGAACTGGCCAAATAGGTGACTGGCCTTTTGTTAAGCAACCCAGAGACTCTCTTGGCATCCGTACGTACTGCATTTGCCGTTGAATTCCCAACAATCACGGTGATGGGCCGCACGGCATCGACGACACTTGACCAAGTCGGACTCGATTGCTTGACCACATACGCCGCAGGCAGGTAGTTCACCAATTTCGCGCTTTTCCGACAGAAATGCAACTTCGGCTTGCGTCTGCACTCGCATTTGATCATGCAACTGTAAGGCTTGCAGGATCCACGTTCTCAGGACTTCGAAATCTACTGCGGCGACATCGCCATCGAGTTTCCACAATAGCGGTTCAACGACCAAGCGAATTCGCTTCGTGGGCAATGCTACTAGCAGCAGGACCAATTCGTTCTTACCGCTCGCGCCCAACATATCCGCAGCCAAACGCACATCCGATGCCATACACTTGGGTAGTCCTAATCCCGGCAGCGCGATCGCCAACAATCCAACATCTTGATCCGCGACTTGCCCCGCAACCAACTCCAATTCTTGGTCCATTGTCGATTGCCATTCTAATCGGAGTTGAATGCGCCAACCAATCGCAATCTTCTGCGCAGTCACCGTCACCTCTCGATCACCATGTACGATGATTACGGATTGTTGAGTCAACCAACGCCTTTGTTTCCTTGAATGGCCATGCCATTTGTTGAGCAACCAATCACGGAATTGTGACTCAATTCGCTTTCCCGAATTTACAAACATAAGAAAGGCAAGAACAAGAATGACAATCACAAACAGATAGTATCTCGTCATAATGGACCTCGTGTATCATCGGGGCCAAGACTGTTTCGCCCGGCTGCGTAACCTTCATCGTACTGGGCGTCGTTTTCCAACAGAGGAGCAAGTTGAAACAGATTGCTTTTTGGAATCGAGCAGGACTGTGACAATGAATCGCGTTGTTCATTTGTTCGCTGGGCAGATCGTAAATAAAAGTGATCCCGTTCTTGTGGCGAAGCAGATCGATTTCTATCAAAAACGCCCCAAAGGCTGTTGATTGGGTCGATGACTACAGCGACGTGATACCATGCTGGGAAAAAGTGATTGCAGATAAATTGATCGTAACTGGACAAGAATATTCCCCATCCGGGATGCGTGTGATACCAACCCAATATTTCGAACTGGGGGAATCTTGAGTGTTGATTGGCAGCGATCTTGGCCCAGCTTTCATGGGTAAACGTAAAACTTCCGCGAGTGGCATGGTACTCTTCGGCTGGAATCGCGCCGCCAATCCAAATTCCGCGATCGACTTGTGAATCGGGATTCGCCCAACGAAGCCCTACGAGCACGCCACCCAATTCAGTTTTCGTATTTGATACCGCATGCTTAGCCATTTGCAGCAACACCTCCAGTTCGATCGTCATTTCGAATCCGACCGATTGCGTCGTGAATAGCCCTTCGACGATTCCCGTCCGGTCACGGTCGACAAACGCGGGTTTGGCCTCCCCGCCCTGCTTTTGCTGGACAGCCCGGAATTCGATGCTTCCTTCTGATTCTTCGCGAGACACGACACTTCCTTTTTTCTGCAAGTAAGACTTGCGTTGCAAGTTATCCGTTCTCTACATGCGGCGACGGGGATTTGAAGCCAACCACATGGAGCTGTTCTTCACACAGGACTTGCACCCAATCATGCGAGGGAATCCCAAGTTCGGCCAGCGTCAAATCGCTGCATTCGGAGTCTTGCTCGATCCGATAAAGTACTTTGGGAACGCGGGGTATGTTGCAACGTTGGCAAGTCCCAACACGGGAATCCACTTTCCATCGATTGGTTCTAACGGGCAAAATCTCATCACAATTCGGACATTGGACAGACTCAATAAACTCCCGTTCAAGCAACAGGATTGCAGGTTTTCCCAAACCAAATGCAAGACTCGCTGCTCGCAGGAATTGTTTGACCGACTGATGGCGTTGACTGTCATCTAAATACATTTCTACTTGCCACGCATCATGACTGAGGCATTCTGGTTTGACGGGCAAATCGGTGCGGTACATGGTTTCTTGCCAACCGTTCACCACGAGCGCCGTACCCCAATGTACCTTTTGATCATGAAGAAATTTGACGGCGATTTGACTTTGCCAACCCGCGACAATGGATGCAATGGTTGGGGATGTCGGAACGCGTCCTAAGACTAAATCATCCTGGCTTAGGTGCAAACAGCTATGACGAAGTTGGATTAGCTGGTAGTCGATATCTTTGAGGCCACACTCATAACACGGCGATTGCCGTGCTCCAAAGGCTTGGACAACTCCGTCAATTTCTTGAATCCCCGCATCGATCCAGGGGCGGCCAACTCGCCAACAACAGCGATTGACCCATAGCCGGGCTTCGCGATTATCGAGGCATCCCAGAATAATGTCTGCCGCTAGAAAATCTCCGAGCCCAACGTCGCAGATAATGTTGCCTTGCGTGGCGATGACATTGGTATTGGGATGTATCCTCGACACTTCGTCAGCCGCCGCGTGCACCTTTGGTTTACCCACATCCGCCAAACGAAAGAGAGTCGAGCGTGTGAGGTTACTATTTTCGATCGTATCCATGTCCACGATTTGAATCGTGCCAACTCCTACCAGCGCCAAGTTTTTTAGAACCTCGTTGCCAATCGCTCCAGCACCAACCACCATCACCCGCGCCGACAATAACCGGTCTTGATTCCACCAGGGGATCAACCGCAAACGTTGAAATCGATCGTCGTCGTCTAACCTCAGCATGTCTGTCATTGTTTTTGCGAATCGAAGAAAACAATTTCAGTATCGGGTTTTGAACTGCTTTGAGTCTTATGACTGAGTGCCTCGGTAAACTGCCGTTGGGGAGCGTCCAATGTCCGAGGAATGGGATCGTTGCACAAAAGTTCGCTTTGCGAATTTCGCATCTGCCTCAGCGGTCGAGATTCTAATGGGAAATGGAAAGTCTTCTGCTGTTGCATCCAAATGGCTGCGTCACGATTGAACGGACTTTCCAAGTTAAAATTTCTGAAGCAAATCATGTCCCACAACATTTCGCACAACTGGTCTAATTTCAAGCTCGGTACCCAATGGGTACTGTAGCCTCCCAAGCAGACGCTACCACCTAAAGAAATGTTGGGATGGAAAATTGGAGTCAGCCACTGAATTTGTGGCATCAACCGCGGGTACTGCGGACCGAACGATATCAACATTTGGTGATTTTCACGAACACGAATACTGTATTCAAATAACGTGTCGATTCGTTCTAGGCTGGGTCCATAGAGAGTGACAATATACGATTCGGGAATTCCGTTTTCGCCGCGTGCACTGATTTCAAAGGTTAGAGCCGACGTTTCTTTTGCAAGATTTGACAATGCTTCGTAGTCGCTAATTAACCGCCTCCCGCGAGGCGTGGACGATTGCATGACTTAGCCTGCTACCATTTCCGGATAGACGATCAAGTGATCACCATCCATGACACGTGCGTCCGATAGTGTTTGTGTTTCGTTTAGCCGACGTCCGCCTTCGCGATGATCCAAACTGTAGCTAATGGGCTGGCCGTCGGGACCTGTGACGGGCAAGTTCAATTTCGTAATGACGTTGGGAAGAATTCTCCGAACTGGAACGCCTTCGGCAATAAAGGCTTCGACGCTTTTTGAGCCTGTTTGATCGATAAAAGTGACTTGCGTCCCGCGTGTTGTGTTGGTTTGCGAACTATTCATTTTGTTTTCCCAACGAGCCGGGTGTGAATGATGTCAAAGGACTGCTTGCCATTCGCTCCCGAACCCGAAATCTTGACTTCCCATACCTATTGTGGCCGAAATTCGATCAATTCCTAGGCGCGATGTTGCCAAAAAAACTCTGGAAGGCACAGCTTTTTAGTACTGTACATCAAGCAATTCGATTTGGATCTTTCCCATGATTTTGAAAACGTCCAGCAGTTCGTTATACGGGTTGTCGTCTGCCAAAGCTGTCTGGGTGACGGCGATACGATCCGGCGAAGCGGGAAATTGACCTGCAACAGCGTCCGCAGGAATCCATTTCCCGGCAATCCACATTTCATTCCACATGTGGTAAGCCATGACGGGCTTTCCGGATTGAGTCGAATATACCAAGCCACTGACAAGCCTGCAGGGAATGCCCCGCGCTCGAGCTACGGCCGCCAACAAGACCGCATGCTCGGTGCAGTCACCGTGCAGTTCTTGCGCAACCTGCGCGGCACTTAAAAAACCCTTCGAGAAATCCTTTTTCGCAATAGCCGAATAAACACCACGGCAAAGTTTTGCGGCCTCGCTATTTGTGCCAGCATCTACGGCGATCAATGCGTTGGCAAGCTCGATCACTTGAGGATCGTCGCTTTGAATATATTGCGACGCTGCCAAGAACTCGGGACCTGGCGGCTCGTCCGATACTACTACTGTTGCATCTGCTGGCGCTTTATGAACGGTAACGTCGAGCGTAAGCAGATCTCCTGAAGAAACTTCCTGAAAGTCCGACTTGGGCAGCGTCCTCGACCAGTCGGCATTAATGGAAGATCGGACGCGATACCTAATCGTCGTGGCCTCGGATGCTTTTTCAATCGGACGATTAAGTGGAACAGAAGTAATTTCCATCAAGTCCAATTCGCCCGAATCTCGTACTGCAAGGACTTGAGATGCATTGGCACGAAAAGAACGCAAATCGAGTACACCGATAAAGGATTTTTGAATCGTCGCTGATGAATCAATCCAAATTCGCGATTCCAATACATTTTTACCTAGAACAGTAAGGACGTTTACTTCCAACAGATCTGCAAGTGAACCATCAAGAACCGGACTTTTGTTGACGCTGTTCGCCTGAAGTACAGCTTCGACAACTTGTCCGACGATTGGATCAAAGTAATGAAGCCGACGTTGTTCGCTTGGCTTGAGAGGACTACGTTTGATCGACTGTTCCACAGCGTAAGGGCCGCGAAATTCTGGTTTCCATGGAATGTTAACCGCCGTGGATTTACCTTGCTTGACGATTTTTAGTCGCAGCGCTTCCTTGTTAACACTGCCGTCAATCACGGTTTCTTCATCGCCAACCTTCAATTCCGAATGGATAGTTTGCACTTCTCCATTCAACTTTTCTATCGTGATTACGATAAGTCGTTGTTCGATTTTCTGCCCCCCGCGGTTTACCCGAACAAGGCTTTCCGTTTCTGTTCGGAGAGCAGAAGCGTCCAGCGTGTACGTCGGTGAAATGCGTTGATACAAGTAACCGATGGGACGTTCACCAATGTACTGAATCTCCCAGGCTTCGCGAGGCAACTCCGATTCTTGTATCCAGGCTGTATCGTTTTTATCGATTGCAACGTTGCTGAAATTGGGAGCGACACCTGCGGTAGGCGTTTGCTGTTTGGATTTATCGGGCTTGGCGGCGATTCGATCCGGCGGGGATTCTGCGGGCTTGAGTTTGGCAATCTCTTCAAGTGGACGTAACCGATTGTCGGTGGGATATTGAATAACTTGCTGCGAAGCGGACTTTCCTTGTTTCTTTCGACTCGAGTTTTCTCTGTCCGGACTACAACCCGAAATGCAAGTGATACCCGCGATGGCATAGAGCGAGAAGATTAATCCGCTTGTGATCGACTTTCGCCATCGTGAATTTGCACGCATGGATTCTCCTTCGGTAAGAACCGTTTCAAGCATCTGGAAAATTATAGTCGAGTGGCGGTGGGCTGACATTTTCTCTCGCTGTCCTTCCAAAGGGCGGCTTTTCGCGTTAATTCGGCGTCTTGTGACGATTGTATCGACATTTGCAATGAGGGAAAGAAAAAAGATAGAGAAGAGTTTGTGAATTGGGTACTTAATAGTGACCTAGCTTTGGTTGTGCGAGGCCGTGTCGGCTTGGCTGGTTCATTATTTGGTTCACCCCTCTTCAATTGAAAAAGTAAATCCATGGGTCCGTTGCCAAGAACTCCGCGAAGTAACCAAGCTTCCTCATCGCAATCGCAAGCTCAATCTTCACTTTCAAGCTTTGAGTCGTTGACCAATGATGAACTCGAAGCCCATTTGGAAGTATTCCGTTACGGCGTATTTGACCTGACAGACGCCGTCCGGCCTTCCTTTGACTTGAAGGTTGTCCCGCGACAAGGCTTCCGACACGACGCCTACGTGGATCCTAAGTCCTCGGTTCGCGTGCCTGTGATCATGGCGGCGGCGTCGCGAGAAAGACTTTTTGAGCTATTCATTGATCTTATCGCTCCACTTGGCGAAGTTGTCGATGTGGTCTTGGAGACGAGTCACCACGGCGGCGACGACGGACATCGCGATCTTTACCGCGAACATATCGACATGCCAGTCCTCAAAAGCATTCTTTACGATTTCGAAGATTTGATCCTCAACTGCGGATGCACCGGGATCGCCGTTCTGAATCCTGCAAAGAAGCAAGAGATTCAGTTCGACGAACACAAAATGCTCATTGCGTACGGTTCACCTCTCGAATCGTTCGAGCGAATATTCATCGAACACGATGTGTATATTGACGAAGATATCCGATTCATCACCGAAGCCGAACACGTTCATTCCAGTAGCGATCGTTTCATCAATGAATTCGAACAACTGACATTCCGTTTAGGGATCGATCAGCATAACGGCTAGGACACGTCAGACTTTCGGGGTAGGCGCAACCTTACAACTCGGTTGAACCATTATTGCTCACCCGTCCCAACCTCCCTCGTGCCGATATGGTCGCAATGCCGATCATGATCAAACTGAAGGCGCTTGCCGCAGTGGTGATGACATTCGTTGAGTTCTCTTTCACCAGAACTAACCCCGCCGCGATCGCGCCCACAAGCAATCCCGACATAAGGACTTGTGGCAGCTCCTGCCAATTCACTTTTCCGAAAAACATAATCGGTACGGAAAGCAGCGCACCTAAGATCCCTACCGCTGAAAGGAAAATCAAAGCATACCTCGGGTCGTTCATAGCGTTGCCACGCAATGTTGCTTCTCGCAAAACGATACCGCCAAACGCTGTTAGCGTGAGCAAAATGAAAAAACTGATAATCGACGTTGTTCGCAATTTTCGAACACGCTTGGTTTCCCCAGTACGCAATCGATCATCGTTTTGCGAAGTTTGATCACTAGTTTTTTCGGTCGGCTCATCCGAGTGATTATGCATTCGGTTTTCCTAATTTATTCCGACAGGGTTAATGGTTGTCCGTCCATCCGATTTGCGCACTGTCGAAGCACTTCAATATCAGTATACAAAGCTTGAAACCGAACGCTTCCATCGGCGTAACCGAAATGAAGTCCGGCCGGATGCAAGCTTGAAAATGGACCGACTTCTAATGCACCGCTCGGACTGCCAGTCAAAGTTTCGAGGTAACCTTTCGGCCCGTAGACTTCCATCTCGGCTGCGCTCGCACCACTCTTATTCGGTTCGTTTGCGAGGAGTGTTTCGACTTCGCTTGCTTCGATGACAACTCGATGGTGCGCTCTAGTGGCTATGATTCCTATGTTGATGGGTGACCCCAAATTGCGCAAGGAAGAGCGAGTCCCCGACGCCCAGCCATAATCCGTGGCATCCAGAATTTTCTCTCCGATTCCAATCGTGCAAAACAAACCGTCTGGCACCTCATCCATTCGGAAACTCCGATTGCGGACAAACAATCCGTCATTCGACGAATCGATGGGAGCCTCCCGTGAATGATGCGACCCGGCGTAATTCGTCACACTAAAAGGATGAATAGAGCTTGGGCAGACGAATTTGCTAAGTGTGGCTTTGCGAGCCTCCAAGTTGGCCGGCGAGTAGACGCTTTCACGAAAGTCCATCGCTCGATACAAATTCGGTTGGTCCAAATACGGCAACAAAGAACTTAGCCAGTTATGGTGATATCCAGAAGGAAGGTTTCGAATCGGTCCAGTCGGTTCAACTACTCCCGCCGGAAAATAGCCACTGTGTGACTCGTAAGCATGGACCGCCAGCACCAGCTCCGTCATGTTCGATTGACAGACCAATCGTCTTGCCGACTCTCGTACGGATTGGACCGCTGGCATGATCAATCCGACCAATATTCCGATTATGGCTATGACAACCAATAATTCCACCAAAGTAAAACCGTGTCCGCGTCTCGATATCGCTAACATTTTTTTGTCCCTTAAGGAAGACTACGTTGGCAGCTTCACACGACTATTGAAAGTTGTTTGGTCACTCGTTTGCTTTGTTGAGGACGTATGATCTTTCGTGGAGCCCAGCTTGGTGATTGACGGCTTCAATGCTCAGTGTAACCACTATTTGGTGATCTGTTTTTTCGGACACCACGGAAGTCACGAGGAATTGGTTTGCGTTTTCTTCGGGTAGCTCGACCTGCCAGCTTTCGCCTTTAAAAAGTGAATCTTGTGACAGAAGATGCGTTGTTCGTTCAAGCGAGGCAAGAAACACTAGTTCGACCTGAGCTTTTCTCCATTGCTGGATCATCGCTCGCTTTGCAAAGACGGCATGATTGGCGGTCATGACTAGGACGCTCGACAGAATTGCGAGTACAACAAGAACGATGAGCAAAGCCATGCCATTTCGTTTTTGAGCCGCGATCATCGTTTCACCTCTTCGACTGCCCAAGATGATTCTGCCAGTCCGATGCCAGTAACGACTCGCCAAGCAATTAACTGGTTGTTCGCATTAAGAACGCCCTCTGCCCCAGGTTTCACTTCCCAAGTAATCAGCTCTCCACGTTCCGCTGCTTTGGGCCACACCAATGCGACGCCTTGGGGTAAACGAAACTGTTCGCGATTGCGTGTCTCGCCGCTATGGGACAATTCTCGGATAACCCATGGACCGCGGATCGAGTATTGAATCCTATCTCCATTACTTGCCTCGAATGATCGCGACTCCACCCCAGTCCAGGCGGTAGCGATAACAGCGTCCTCTCTTAATACCCGCTCAAGTCGAGACAACGCGTGCTGCTCCGCATAGTTCACTTTCATTCGAGCATCCGATTGAAGTACTCTGACAAGCAATTGCGTTGCAATACCCATCAACAAACCCAAAAGAGTAATCGTCACGATCAACTCGACAAGCGTAAAGCCGCGGTCAACTGTCCTTCGGCATTTCGTACCGCAAATAATCATCGGGGGGAAAACCTCCAGATCGACAATTGAATCGGTTTACCCGAGCTGACCTGTCCCTCAAGCCAAGTAAACCGAAGATCAAAACGAATCTGGCGCAGTCGCTCGTCTTGACCAGACACTCGCTCGACCGTCAGTTTCGCCTGGTTGAATTGCTCCGCTGTCGATGGGAGAAGTGGCCAAGTCTGCGGCACGGATTCGAGTTGCTCAAAGGGCATGAATCGAATCGCCTGCGCGGTATTCTGTAGTTCTCGCATGGCGACCAATCGGCGATGGTGTGCGGACTGATACCGTTTGGCGATCATCGCATATTGGGCAAAAGCGGTAATTGCGATTGCTAAAATCGCAATCGAGACAACTGCCTCGACCAACACAAACGCTTGGCGTTTTGAGCGATTGCGATTTGAATTCCGAGAGAAATCGATCCTCGCCGGTTGACGGATTGGACTCAACAAACAACGGGTTTTCGTGGCTTCAATTCTCATGCTCAAATTCGCTTTTCAGATCAATATCCGTATCAATTCGTTCAGGCTTTCGATTACCGTCCACGCCAAAATCGACACGCCGAGCCCGATAAAGATCAGGCCGAGGGGAAGCAACCAAGATGAAATAACGCGCCATCCCATCTCGGCGCGAAGCAAGCCTTGTTGTGAAATCCAGCCGATTTCCTCTGCCAGTCGACCCGAACCTCGAGCCAAAATCAATCGTTGTTGGTCGTCGTTGCTAATCATGCCTTCTGCAAAAAGGGATTTCTCAAGAGACTCCCCTCGTAGCAAATCTTCATTCAACCGCGCGGCCTCATTTCGATACTGCTCGTAAGGATGAGATTGGTTGATAAGCTGAGCAATGGTTGTTGGATTTTGGCCTTTTCGGAGCCCTCGGCTTATGGTTGCTAAAACAGTCGCGCGATTGAACCGCACATGTGTCTTCGAAATTGGCCACAAATTGCCTGGAAGAATATCCATGTAAATGAAGACTAGCGAAGCAAGCACTGCAAGTAAAAGTAAAAAGATAATTAGTCCCATCACTCCATCGAGATAGAAAGCACTTTCCCATCTCACAACTCGGTCGATCGTAGTACTCACTGATCTATTGTATTCCGTCAATTCGCGAAAAACGGGATAAACTTGAATTTGCAAGAACACTGCCATTCCAAAAGTGAACAAAGAGGTTCCAAGCAAGTATATCGCTGATTCCGTCGAGTTTCTCACCACTTGTCTATACCGTTCTTCCGCTTCGATTGTATGTCGAAGCGTACAAGAATCTTTATATCCTAAACTGGAACTGGCAATCGAGAGCTGAACTGCTGGAGACAAACGGATGTTGACTTTTTTGAGCGACTCAAGCATGGGAACCCCTTGCTCCAGTAACGTCGCCAAATGGTTGAGTTTCGTGCCGCTTTTTCCCACGTGCGACGCAACGAGTCTTGCAACTTGCGAGACTTCAATCCCCTGGTCGTTGGCAAAGCTCAGAGCCCAAAGGAATTTTTCTTGAGTGGAACGTCGCCGGACGATGAGAACGATCAGCAAACTCACCAAAGCGATTGGCGCGATAATCAACCCAAACGGATTAAAAACGCTCGCCGTGACGCCGACGAAACCAAAGACCATCAACACGATACTGGCTATACGAATGACGAGCGAACGCCCCTGCTTTTCATCGCCGAACGTTGGCAACCCATCGGATAGACGAACCGCCATCCAGAGCCAAAAGCCCGGGATCAACAGAACGGACAGATTTACAATGTTCGCCATGGTCATTTCATAATTATTCGTGAAAACTTCTTTTGTCTAAACATTCGCTCCGCCCAGTCCAACATGTTGATCCCCAATGACTAATTTGTAGTGCGATCACCAATAAAGAAAATCTCTGATCAGGTTCGCAATTCGTGATAGAGTTGCCATAAATGTATATTGAATGATGACTGCCGCTCCACAAAAAATTAAAAACGGCAATACGCGTGCGAACATTCGCGCGTTGGAATTCGACAACTCGTCCAGAATTCCTGCAGCAACAGTTAGTTGATCTCCGAGGCCGCCTTGTGCGGGCTTCAGCCGAATCCAATCCGGGAGCCAACTTGGAAACCAATTCGCTTCGGCTAATACGGCCGGGAAGTCCGCGCCTTTTTCAGTCTCGGTCGCCATGGCTTGTCCCAATAATCGATTGACATGGCTTTCGGAAACCATCCCCGCAAGCCGCAGCGCTTTTGGTAAAGGAACATTCAGCCTGAGCAAGACACCCAATGTTCTTAGAAATTCGGAACAATACTGATTTCGTCCCCAGTTGCCAACCAAGGGAATCAGCGTTTGAAACCAAGCAAACACAACCGGCCCCCCCAGGATCCGAACGATGACAACCGCGATCAGCAGCGTAGCGATGATTGTCAAAATAACGCGAGCAAACGCTACACCCAACATGGGAGCGACAATCGCGTCTATACCGTTAAAGCGATTTGGATTAAGTCCCCATCGTTCGGCTACCTCTGTGGTTTCGAATGAGTTGGCCATGGATTCAATCCTGATCACCATGAACGCAGAAGCCGCTAGTGCTATACCGGACAATATGAGCAAGAAAATCGGATAGTGGAGTTTGGACCGCAACTGCTCGCGATTTTCTGCAGCACGTTGTCTGGCTTCGAGAAACTCAAACGACAAGGAGGGATTTTGAACGAGAAGGGGAACCAATTCGCTCAATCCCTCCACGATCGAACCGCCGTTTCTGCTCGCTGCGTGTTGTGATTGTCCTTTGCCTACGACCTGAGCGAAAGAACGAATTTCGTCACGATGCTTCTTTCTACGAAACGTGTCGGACAAGCACTCTACCAGCATCTGTATATGCTGGTTTTGATCTTCGCCATTGCCAGGAACTTTGCTCATGTCACTTCCTTCAGACTTCGCTGAAGCACCCAAAGCCAGGGCAAGAGACCTAGAAGCATGTATGCAAGTACCATCGTCAATCCCACAGCCAGGGTCAATCGCATAGGCAGCTTACTGATCCACCAGCGATGTTGCTGTTCCAATCGATGACTGTGCCAATAGTAGATATTCTTGAGATACATGGTTGCTGCATCTCCTGAGAGACCACTCAGTTCTGGTGCTAAGTGCGAAGTCACCGGCGCTTCGTCACCAAGGAAAATGTGATTGGCAATTTGGACCGCTTCGACCGGCGGTTTGCTTGGTAACATGGAAACGGCTAACTTAAGTACCATGATCTGACGTTCAATTTGCGGTTTCCAATGTGCCTTATCTCTTAAGAGTAGACTCGACTGGAAGTGCCTTCCTAGCCAATAAATCAGCGCTGATATGACCAGTACAGGGACGGCAATGCTCCAGACCCAGCGACCTGAGTACAGGGCGTTGGCCAATCTTAACCAAATCGTCTCCGGCTCATGCATTAACTCGAAAGTAACATTGAGGGCCGGGACCAAATTGACGACCAATACGAGCACCCCAACCCACGCAACAGCCACGACGACCATCGTGTACATGGCCGCGATGAAGCACTCTTGAATGAATTGATGCTGTGCACGCAATCGATCGGCCAGCAATGTCGCAGTTTCTGCCAACTGGTTATTCGCGACACTACGGGACAACGGACCCTGCAGTCCCTTCGGAATAGTGCTGCTTGCCTCATCCAAAACCGATTGCCAGCTTCTGCCCTGTTCGATCCCTTGAGCAATGCGTTCTGCCTCGCGACGTTGGGCGGCATTCAAAAAGGACTTTGACTCCCTCAGTACGCTTAGCGACGAATCGGGTTTTTGAATTGCCGATGCAAGGACATCCAACCAATCTGCCCAGCTATTGTATCTCCCAGCGATCAAGGCATCACCTCGCGTGGTCCAAGAACCCGTATCACTTCTTGAACACTCGTCACACCTTGTTGAATCAACTGCAAAGCGCGGTCTCGGAGGCTGATCATGCCTTCTGCATTGGCAGCTTGGTTTAGGATTCGCGTATCGCGATTTTCGATTACCGCATGAGCTAGCTGGCCATCGAGATTTGGCAACCTTTCCGCGATCAGGATGCGACCGAGATAACCTGATCGCACTCCGACGCCAATTTCGGCCTGCGATGCAGCGGCACATTTGGAACATCGACTCGCTTGCATTAAGTTCGCATAATCGCCAAGTTCTTCTGAAGGAACGATTCCGACTAGCTGGTCCGGATCGCCTGCCTGGGCACAATCACACAATCGCCGAACGAGTCTTTGCATGACAATAGTCCGCAGCCCGCTTCGCAGTTGGTAGGGATGGATGCCCATATCCAACAGTCGCCGTAAGCAATCGACGGAGGAGCTGGCATGCATGGTTGAGATTACAAGCTGGCCAGAAAGAGCGGCTTGAAAGACTAGTTCGGCGGTCTGTGGTTGACGAATTTCGCTGACAAAAAGCACTTCGGGATCATGCCGCAGACTGGCCTTTAACGCGTCATCCAAAGTCCAAGCGTTCGAACTAGTTTGACACTGAACGATTCCGTCAATCGCGTTTTCAATTGGATCTTCCAAAGAGATTACGTTTCGGCCACCGCTCGACGCGCGCACGATTTCACGAAGCAGCGCGTAAGCCGTGGTTGTTTTACCTGATCCAGCGGGACCCGCGAGGATAATCACGCCACTTGTCTCTGCAATGTCCTGCCGAATCATCGGCAAGATATCAACGGGCAGCGATAGCTCATCGATCGTTTGGCGCGAGTCTTGTCGAGTCAACAACCGAAGCGTCGCGCGTTCGCCGTACATTGTGGGCATCGTACAGACTCGAACCGACTCGATCCTACCATCGATTTTGATCGTCATGCGACCTTCTTGAGCCGTCTCATTTCGATAAGTCTGCAATTGAGCGAGCACCTTCAGTCGTGAAACGACTTCGGCGTCCACCTCGCGCGGGAAATTTCCTATCGTTTGCAATACTCCATCAATGCGACAACAAAAATTGACGTGCGAGGCTGTTGGCTGGACATGGATGTCACTTACTCCCAATCGAATACACGCAGGAATCAGTTGTTCAACGAAATGAACCGCATAGTTGCGACTATGCGGATCGAGCGAATGTAGTTTTTCCGCTAATTCTTGGATCATGGAGCATAGAGCCTGTGCATTTCGATATACGCTTCGACGGCTGCGGGCACTTGATATCGAATGCTCCGACCTTGGCTAACTCGCCGCCGAAGATCACTGCTGCTGATTTCAATTAAGGGCATATCCACAACATGCTCTTTTGATTGGCTTAGTCGACTTTCGGAAATGAAAGGAACGAGCACATGCCAAGGAGGCAGCCCCTGGCCGGCCCGCGATACGACGACAGGCAATGCCAACTCGCAAATAGCTGCAGGTTCTCGCCAGCGATCAAATTCTGCGAGCGAATCCGAGCCCATCAACAGGAAAAGCTCGTCTTTAGGCCGTTCCTCGGTAATTGCTCGCAGGGTGTCGATTGTAAAGCTTACCCCTCCTCGCTCCAATTCGCGACGATCGATTTCAAAAGCGACGTTGCTTAAGACGGCAAGCTCTAGCAGTTCAAGTCTTTGCTTTCCCGACGAAGGATGCGTGCCTGTCTTCAGAGGCGAAATGTTTGCAGGAATAAAAATCACGCTGTCCAAGCCCAAAGACTCGCGGCAAGTTTCGGCAACTAACAAATGCCCGAAGTGAATTGGATCAAACGAGCCACCATAGATGCCGATTCGCATTTTGTCTCTCATGTCAGATCTAGAAAGACAACCAGTTCGATGGAAACAAAGGAGAACAATAGGTTGCATTCCCGAAAAGTACGTTCATCTTAACGAAGGTTCCCAACGGAATCAATTTGGGTAGGCTGCTGTGGTATACTCAGAGTTTGACTTTATGATTCGAATCCGTTTGGCAAGTCGATGGACCCACGACAACAATCGTTATTTCCTCAAGACCTCCCGCCCTGGGAAATCGATGCGGGGCAGGAATGCTCGGCAGCTTCCGTGGTTTTTTCCGAAGCTCCCTATGGCCCCTTCCATTACCGAATCCCCGATCGACTGGCCGATCAAGTGCAACCGGGAATGCGAGTGCGCGTGCCTTTGGGCAAAAGTAATCGGGAAGTCATTGGCTACTGCATCGCGGTTGAGATAATCAATCATCCGGTCCAGCTTTTGAAAGACGTTATAGAAACGGTTGATACCGCGCCGCTTTGTACTGCGAATTTGCTAAAGCTAATACACTGGATGGCTCGGTATTACATTGTTCCTGTCGGGCAGATTTTCGAAGCCGTCATTCCGGCCGGAGTGCGGGCTTCGGCGGGAATGCGGATGCGAGTGACGCTGCTGCCATCTGCCCAAGCCACCAATGCGAGTGCGATCGAACGCCTGTCATCCAAGCAGCGAATTGTGATGGAGCAATTAATCGGCGCAGGCGAACCCTTGACGGTAGAGCAACTTCGCAAATTAGCAAATTGCTCCGACGGACCCATTCAAGCTTTGCGTTCGCGAGGCTTGATCGAGTCGCGCGAAGAACAGGTGATGGAGCGAGTTTCCCACAGTATCACCACAGCCCCCAAGGTCCAAGCGCCGGCGTTAAGTGGCGACCAACGACAAGCTCTCGCGATCGTCAACGAAGCACTTGATTCAGGTCAACATGAAACGGTTCTGCTCCATGGCATAACCGGCAGCGGCAAAACTGAAGTTTACATGCAAGCCATCGAGAAGACTTTGAGTTTTGGCCGGCAAGCAATCGTGCTGGTCCCTGAAATCAGTTTGACACCCCAAACGCGCTCCCAATTTCAAGATCGTTTTCGAAGTGTTGCCGTCCTGCATAGTCATATGACGGATGCGGAACGCCATTTCCACTGGCGACGAATTTTATTGGGCGAAGTCAACGTCGTCATAGGACCGCGCAGCGCCGTGTTTGCTCCGTTGCCCCATTTGGGTTTGATCGTCTTGGACGAAGAGCATGAATCGTCCTTCAAGCAAGACACAATCCCTCGCTACCATGCTCGCGACGTCGCTCTTCACCGTGCTTTCTTGGAACAGATTCCATTGGTATTGGGATCGGCAACTCCTTGTCTAGAAACATGGAACCGTGCTACCCAAGGCCAGTATCGCTTGGCGAAAATGCCACGACGCATACACAATCGGCCTATGCCCTTGGTATCCATTATCGACATGCGGACGCAGCGTCTCGATCCTGAAAAGGGTTCCATATCGCAACCGTTATTCAAAGAGGTCCAGCAAACTTTGGCAATCAATGGCCAAATTATCTTGCTGTTGAATCGTCGAGGATTTGCAACTTCAATACAGTGTCCCGGCTGCGGTCATGTGGTCAGTTGCCCCGATTGCGATTTGCCACTAACGCATCATCGCGATGGAAGCAAATGCGTTTGCCATTATTGCGATTATACAATTCCAACACCTCCGTGCTGTCCTCAATGCCGTTTCATCAACATTCACTTCGGTGGAATGGGAACGCAAAAGCTTGAGATGGAAGTCAAATCGCGATTTCCCGATATCGCGATCGCGCGCATGGATTCGGATACCATGCGACGTCCCGGAAGTCATGAGCGAGTCTTAAGCGAATTTCGTTCGGGCAAGCTTCAAATATTGTTGGGAACGCAGATGATTGCCAAAGGACTGGATTTTCCAAACGTACTTTTGGTTGGCGTGATCAATGCCGACACCGCTTTGCATTTTCCAGATTTTCGTGCTTCGGAGCGTACATTCCAATTGATAACACAAGTCGCCGGACGGACGGGCCGGGGCGATCGACCTGGACTTGTTTTGGTGCAAACCTTTTCCCCAGAACACCCAGCAATCCAAGCGGCTGCGAAGCACGATTTTCATTTGTTTGCCGCCGCAGAATTGGAACACCGCAAGAAATATAAATACCCGCCCTTCGGATCGCTTGCGCGCATGATCATCCGCGGCGAAGACGAGAAAGCGACCGAAGAATATGCAAACAGTATCGTTCGGCTCATGGAGCGTACGCGGGATTTGCTGGCTTGTGAATGTCGAATCCTGGGCCCTGCCCCGCCCCCCATAGCGCGATTGCGAGGCAAATACCGATTCCACATTCTCATTTCGACGTCCGATCCAGCGCCGCTGAATCAACTGCTGACTCGAGTTGACTCCGAATTAAAAAATCCCGATGGCATTCAGTACGTAATCGATATCGATCCACTCGACATGCTGTGATGAAGCGACATGCTGTGAGGATGCGAGGAAGGCGGCCCCCTACCCTTCCAATACGAGGTTCCGTCCGCCTAAAAAAAACACCCACATGACCACGGTGAACCAGTGTATGAAGACAGCGGTCCACAGGGATCGACTAGCGACATAGCCGACTCCACAAGCAACTCCTAAACAAAATACGATTATTAGGAAAGGTAAATTGAGAAAGAATGGCTGAGCCGTAGGATTGATCGTTAGTGCGTTGAGCGGGTGCCACAGCGTGAATGCAAGGCTGCTGGCAATGATCCAACCCATCGCGTGTTTCCATCCTTTATCCAATGCGTCTCGGGGTATTAAGAGTCCTCGAAATACGAATTCTTCAAGGAATGATGGAAAGACGAAAAGCGTGATTGGCAAGTACCAGAATTTCGCGACATTAAGCGACTTGAGCTCGTAAAGCTGCGTACCAAACCCAATCGCCAAAGCAATGATCCCATAGAGAACAACTGCTGGAATCCATATGGTCGCTTTGTGAAACGGGGGCGTTGTCAAACTGCGGAGGACGCTTTCCTTTAAATGTTTTTTCAGCTCCATCGCGATCTACCTCTCCCAAATTGTGACCGATATGTTGAAGTACTGGCTTTACGGCGCGAGACGCTCGGTCATCCAGTCCGATCCCGACAGCCTGTATCGAAACCGGTCATGCAAGCGACTGGGTTTGCCGTGCCAAAATTCGACGTGATTGGGCTTCAAATTGTATCCTCCCCAAAACTCAGGTCGCGGGACCTGTTCGTCGGGGTATTGCTTTTGTAACGCTTCGACTATTTCTTCGAGGCGGAGATCATCCGGAATTACTTGTGACTGGGGCGACGCAATCGCACCGAGACGGCTTAGGTAAGGTCGCGATTGGAAATAGGCATCGGAAGTCGACGAGTCGGTCTTGGAAATCGTTCCCTCCACACGTATTTGACGCTCCAACATGGGCCAATAGAACGTCATGGCAGCGTGCGGGTTCTCGCTCATCTGCCGAGCTTTCGCTGATCCATAGTTGGTGAAGAATTTAAATCCGTCGACATCCGCCGACTTGAGCAAAACAATTCGCGAAGACACAACGCCCTCCGGAGACGAAGTCGCTAAGGCTACGGCGTTCCGTTCAAACCAATCGGGAACCGATGCGCTTTTGAGTTCATCAAACCAAATATGGAACTGATCGATCGGACTGGAGGCAAGCGATCCTTTGTCGATCGCGCCTAGTTGATAGTTCTTGCGCATCTCATGCAGCGTCATGCGTCCACCTCAAACGAAATCTGAAAAATCGAAAAACAGTTGACTTGTCCTCTAGTATTGCGGTTAGCCCAGTATTGCGTTTAGCTAGAAAAACAACAGCCGTTTACGTTATCGTAATCGGCCATCGAACCCGAAAAGTCAATTTTTGGCATAGTGTTTGCATATTGAACCTTGTGCGAATGGTCTTGTCATGTTGACAGGTAGTTTGTTACGGACGCTTTTCAAGTTTGGAGAATTTACCCGGCCATGAACCGACTTGCTCAAGAACAATGCCCTTTTTCTATCAGCGGTATGCTTTTGGTAGCAAGCCCCAAGATCTCGCAGGGTCTGTTTCAGCAGTCTGTTTGTCTGGTTGTTGACCATGGTGAAAAGGGAGCGGCAGCACTTTTGCTCAATCGCCCCATGGTTCTTCCTGACTCGAAATCGTTAAACCTGGAAAACGCACTGCCATCCGTTTCGGATTCTTTGGGAAAAAACCGGCTGCATTTCGGTGGCCCATTTTCCGGCCCGTTGGTTGCGATCCACGATCAAGCTCAGTTTGGTGATGCAGGCGGAGGCAACGGCATCTATTTGGCGGCCGATATTGGCAAAGTAAGGCAAGTTGCTGAATCCGCCGAGGATCATTTCCGATTAGTCATTGGTCATTCACTTTGGCAAAAAGGTCAACTGGAACAAGAAATCCAGGATGGGAATTGGTACGTGATTCCCGCTTTGCCGGACTTGGTATTTGCAGCCGATGATGAAATGTGGGGACGCGGACTCTGTTTTGTTGGTCGCGCCGTGGTCGCCCATGTGGCGGGACTCAAGCATTTCCCAACATCACCTTTGCTCAATTAGTTCCCGAATCTGCGGCAATTACATGATATTGCTGTTGCGCACGCCTCTGATTCCATTTGAGCGTTTGCGAAGAATGCCACGTCCCGAGTATCATGGTGGGTTACCGGGTTGCGATCAGTAACCCTTGATTGCAACAGGAAAAGTCTGAGAACCATCATGCGCGTCGGTCGAATTGCACGAGTTGTTTTAGAAAAGAGTTTTGGATTCATTCGTGCCGATGAATTTATCGATGACGTGTTTTTCCATTTCTCTGCAGTCGATCCCGAAGACAAACCGGACATGTGGGCTCAAGGACAAGAAGTCGAATTTGTCTTGGATGACTTGCTCAAAATCAACGATAAGTTGCTGCGAGCCACTTACGTCCGAGGCGCGGTGCGTCCTTTGACGGTCACGCTAAGCCCGGCTGCATCGCCCGATCTACATTCCAAGCATCATCCCAAAGCTCGTCAGCGCAAGCCTACTTGGCGAGAACCTCGCAAAGTGGACGACGAGCAAAAAGATTCTTAGAAACGCCTAAATCGGCAACATTGTCCCGGTTGCTATCGGCAGCAAAATCGCTGGCAGAGCTGGGCATACTCTGGTCGCTCGCGTCGCTTGTAAAGTATCGCAATACAGACAATGAGCGTTTGAAGTGGGAGCGTTTCTTTCTCATCCCTCAGGCGTAGCCGCGCCACTGGCTTCCAGTTCGCTTACCTTCGTTTCGAGGTCACGGTCAGACGTATCTTGAAGGAATTTTTGCATAATCTCACGTGTCTGAAAGATCATAGCGTCGATGCGAGGCGCTGCCCCGAGAGGCAACGGCCCTTTTTCCTGGTCAAAAATCTTGCGTTGTACTGCCTCTAAACGTTCCGAGATTCGGTCGTAATTGGCCGACAATCGAAGCACCCCAAGCGTTTCCTTCGCCGCAGCCAAATCTTTCCGCTCAAGGTATGTCTCTGTGCGTTTGATCAATAGTTTACGACGAATAATGGCGTCGAGGATTTCTGTTTCTATTCCACGAATCATCGCTTCGGCTTCCAATCTTCGTCGATCATCTGGCAGGTCGGCAATCTCCAATTTGTTCAGACCGGTGATAATTGGTAATCTTGCAAGAACGGTGTCGCCGTTGCGGACATAATAGAGGTACAGGGGCACTCGAAGCTTAATTTTACCCTTGGGTTTTACTGGTTCTTGGGAAGCAACTGCATCGGGGGTTACTGCTGCGGGAGCTGTCACTTCTCCGGAGCCGGCGGTGGAATTCGTGGCAGGCGAATCGACTTTTGCCTTTCCCTGAGCAGGAGGCGTTGCTGCATTTTGATCAGTCGGCGATGGAACAGGCTCAGGGGCCGAAGTCGGTGCCGATTCTGTTGGCGGTATGGCTGATTCTGCAGTGGGGTCACCAGCCGTGGTCGGCAAATCAAATTCTATTTCCGGCAACGCCGTTTCCTTCAGCGACAGAATTCCGCGCCAGTCGCTTCGTCCGACAAGTTTCATATCGCCGCCAGTTGGCAAACGCTCGAATACGGCAACGCCTGGCAACACGACATCTTTGGCGGTTCGGACCGTGAATTGCAAATTCGTTTCCGTTCTGTTGGGGCGGACACGGAGCGCGACGCGCTGCGTTCGCTTGTTTTGACGACCATCAAGACCGCCGTTTACACCGCTGATAGCGAGCCCATTGAGTTTGACGTGATCTCCGCCAATCACGGCAATGTAGGTCCAGGGCACCTTATCGAGCATGGAAGGCACGCCATTGCGATCATCCATCCGGACCATGGGCATCAAGACATCCCCGGGAACAACCAGCGCGGGATGCTCTTCGGGCAATATCAGTCCACCGGCCCGCAATCGCATACGAACCTTTTTACTTTTTACTTCCTCGATTCGAACAACTGGCGAGAAAGTATGTACAAAATGATTGTCGATGACCTCGGCAAGGAGTTCTGGAAAGATGCTGTTTCCGGCAATGGGCTCGCCCGCCAGCCGCATTGGACAATCGATCTCGCGCGTCGTCACGTTTATAAACTGGGCATCTCGTTGAATCGACACAAGAAATAGTTTGTCAAACGATCTCAAGATAGAATCCGACTGCCAAGGCAAACGAAGAGGGATCTTGCGGATCGACTTCTGCTCTGGGTCTATGTCAATATTCCGGACTATAGCACAAGGAATTTTCCCGCTTTCGACTTCATCCAAAAGTGAAATGCTGGTCTGCGTGACTTTTTTCAGTTTTGCACTTAAGGATCCCCAAAGCGGCAAGTCTTGCAACGCGCCTAAATGCTGTTCGAGTTCGGAATGCTCCGAACCGCTCACGGAAATATCGGTCACTTTCTCAATGACTGTCTCTGCGGTACGAACCGAGTTCAAATCCTTGTTTTCCTTGGCAATAACCAGCGACATGTCGGCCGCGATCAACTCATCGACGGTCACTTGACTGAGGCGGGAAAGTACCGAGTGATTCTGGGATCGCGGCGTGTGCGTCGCTTGAGTTCGCCATGCCGCTCCAAAACTGATGTCGGCTTCGTGTTCGATGTCGTGCAGCAGTTTGGTTTGCTGATCGGCTGACAGACCCACGGTAGGTGCGATGCTGACCCAAACTTTGACTCGGTACGGATCGAATTCCCAGACACGAACAATGCCCTCATCTTGGCCGATGGCGCAACAAGCAAACAAAAACGCCACCATCATGAAGCTCGCGCCCATGCGTCGAGTACCGCGAGTAATGTTGTAATCACGGAACCGAGCTTCAGGAAAGCATGAATGTGTTTTACGAAGTTTTTGGATGGCGATCATTCTTTGCAAGCCGATTCTATTTGATGAAGGTACGCCACTTTTCGAGATCCTGATACAAGCTCAGCGGTCGTAAACCGATTCCCTTCACTCCTTCGCGATAAGCAAATGAGTCCGCAATCTGCCACAAGGGAAGAACCGGAAGATGCGCATTGATCAAGGTGTGAAGATCTTGCAGACTCTGCCTCACTTCGCGCCAATTTCGCGATGTCCGCAGTCGAGCCAAAGCTTGGACGATGTAAGGATTACTCGACGCGGCAACACCATCCTCGCCCAGCAATCTTTCTGCATCGGTCGCGGGTTCCCAAATCGCGGCGGAGATATAGAGCAAATCCACCTCACCGCGTTTGCACGTCGCTACGCCCTGCTCCAGAATCACCACTTCGGCCTTCACGCCGAGTAATTGCCACTGCTGAACGAAAGCTTGGGCAGCGGTGCGTGCTGCTTCGAAATCAGGAACACCGATTCGTATCGGCTGTAAAACCGGCGGGGGTTCCTTTCTTTTCTTCGCTGCTTCCTCCAGATTTTTCTTGGCCAACTCAACCAGCATCAGTGCCAACCGACGATCGTAGGGGAACGGCGGAATCGACATATTATAAGCGTAAGAAAGTGGGTCCTTGTCGGTTTGCCCAATGGGGAACGGGCCGCTAATCAACTGACAGCCGGGCGTCTCACTACCACCGAGGAGCTCATCACGAAGCAGCGTCTCTCGATTGACGGAATACAGCAGCGCTCTGCGGAAACCAACATCCGACAGGAACGTGTGATCGCTGTAGGGTACTAGCATGTGCACGGTTGGCAGCGCGTACCGTTCTACCGTAATGCCTTGCTCGTTCTTCAATAGCTCCGCATCGGAAGGGTAGAGTTGGTCGATGACTTCGATTTCTCCACGAACAAGATCGGAAACGATTTTTTTTGCATCGTCATATAACCGTTCTACGATTTCAATCGGCTGGTTGGGCTGCCGCTCGGCCAAATCGGTCCAGACAAAGGACGACTCGTCACCTTCTTTTTCCACCCGCGCATACAGTCCAATTTTCGGCGTTTTTTCTTCCTCGAAGATCTCGCGGATTTGCCACTGAGCCAACGCTTGAGGCAAAACGTGCGGCTGTCGCAATCGGACTTCCAGTCGATCGCTGGCAGGAACTGCTATAGAATCCAAAATTGCTGCCCAGCTTGCACGGTAGTCGGGCGAACCGGGTTCCGCACGTCGCAACATCCATTGGGAAACGATCACTGGATTGATGCCCGACTCGGGTGGCACGTTTCGAAAGACCATTTCCAGTTTCTTGCGGTCATCGCTTTGGGTAAAAGAGCCAAAGATGAACTTGTAGGTTCCGCCTTCAGAACCGGTATTTCGAAATTGAAAAAGTGGTTGCGACGTCAATGCACCGGCGCGTCGGCCTGGCCAATCCACCAAGGACGAAGGGTCGACGTCCTTGATTTTTTGAAAAACCCCGACGCGTATCATCGGATAGGCTTCGATCAACTCCGACAATAGCTGCTGGGTTTCCGGTGAGTCTGTTTCAATTGCAAAAATACTACTCGCTAATTCGCGAGCTTTCCGAAGTTCGCCAGCATCGCGAAGTTGGATTGCACGTCGGCGCATTTCTTCGGCTTGGGAGCGAAATTGATTTTTCCATTTCTTGATTGCATCCAATGGCGTACTCGAAAAATCATTATCCAATCGCGCAATCAAGTCTTGGGCGGACTTTAGATCACCGGCGTCCATGTACTGCTGGATCATCAGGTCGGCGATTTTTGAAATGGTTGCGAGCACCTGGGTGGCTCGCGAATTCGGAAAGGTCTTTCGATATTCCTCGAGGACCGTCAGAGTATGCGCGTAGCGTTTCTGCGTGAACATCTCGCTGGCACTCGTGAACAAAAACTGTTCCCGCAGCTCCTTCAGACCGGGAGTGTCCGGATGGTAGGTTTGCAAGTAATTGAGATGTTCGAATGCTGCGGCGTATTCTTTTTCTTGCATCCGCCGCTTGGCACCCTGCAGCACGAGTTCTTCATACAGGTCGATCCGTTCGATGTCCTTCCAACGGACTTCGTACAATCGATCGGGGTAATTGATTAATTTGACGATGAGTTTCGTCGCGGGATCGGGCGATTCCGGTTTGGTTCGTCCTGGAAAATCAATCGGAAAAACTTTGGCTTGACCACCAGCTGCTTCCGCTTTGACCGTGATCAGATCGAACGGCGTTTCATTTAAAACAGAGTCGTCAAACTCTACGACCGGCGCGTCGGGAGGTGTAGCTTTTTCTTGGGCGTTTGCTGCAAAGTTACAAAGGGCAACTAAGATGCCTGTGCAGGCTATTTTTGCCATCGGACGTACGAATTGCAAAGCACGCAAGCGTAGGAATCTGGGGGAATCGATCATTCCACTTTGCCCCCAACGGAATCCGGCATCTTGACAGTAAATACCGTTCCTTCGTCGCCAGCCATGACGACCCCGCCCTGCAAAACGACGGGCGAAGCGCTGATCATTTCACCGACATTCGCCGATCCGATCAACTTGCCGTCTTGCGATGCCAATCTCAAAACCTCGCCAGCCAATCCGACCAGCACCAGGTCTGTATCTACCAATTGCGGTTCGCCGATCAAACTGATTTGGGGCAATTTCGCTTCCCAGAGTTTCTTGGCTTCTCCATCGAACGACACAAGTCCCTCGCCGTCCGTCAGGACATAGCCGACTCCGCCGACAACAAATGGCCCGGCTACAACGCTGCCCTGCAAAGCCAGCGATTGCGAGGGTTGCAAATCGATACCGTTATAAAGTTGCACGACGTCACCAGATGGGCTTTCGACTATGGCAACAACAGAGTCCTTGATCGCCGCCAACTGTCCTTTCAAACGACTTGGGAGGACAACTTCGTTTAATGCTCGAAATTGTTTGCCGGTCGAGATCTTGAACATGCGTTGATTGTTATCTGCTGCAATGATCGTCTGTTTGTCGCTGAGAACGGCTGGCTTCAGCCATTTATAGGACGTACCCGGTGTGACCGTTGGCTGGAAAGGGTCCGCGACTTGTTGTCCCGTTGATGGGTCGATCATCACAATTTGACCATTGTTTCCACAAATCAAAACAGACGAGCCGACGGAAATTGGATCGCAGGAAGGATCTACTCCTCCCCCGCTCAGGACTAGTACTCGCAAAGAATTACCAGCAGTAGCTTTGGGATCGTATAACGCTATTTGGTTGTTTTGATTCTTGTTAAGAGCAAAAATGCGTCCATCCGCCAATCGAACCGGACTTCCGAATAGCAACTGACGTTGATTGCGACCCGGATTTTCCACAGGCACTGCAATACCTTTTTCGCGGGCTTGGGCATCGACGGAAAATAATGCGGCTTGAGTTGTCATGCCTTGAACGACGTTATTTGCGACCAAATTCAACATAGTCACGGGAACACCTAGATCCGCCTCCCATGTCGGATCGCCACTCTTGCCATCAACACAACTCACTCTTATTCCGTCGGTTCCGCGAACGTACCGAGCATGGATCACATGATCTCCAAACCTTTGCGGACGGGTGACGAACTCATCACCTTCTTCTTTGATCCAGGTGCGAACGAGTTCTTGACGGCTAACTTGAATTTCGTATCGGATAAACCGAGAACTAGTTATCCACAATTCGTTTTTGTCGACGAGTATCCAACTGACGCGCGGTTGCGTTTCGTTGGCAACAATGCCGGCGATTTTTGTTACTTGATTTTTCTCGTTTGAGGGCTCGATGTCCAAAACAGCGATCTCACCGCGATCAGTCATGGTAGTGACGCGTCGTCCTTCGGTTTGTACAGGGACAACGACGTGTCCTTGCATTCGCATCGGCGGTTGCGATGCAAACAAACCCGCGCCTGTTTTGTCGGCTTGTAAGATTCGCACATAGCTAAAACCGGCACCATTTTCAAAAACCAATACATGCCCCAAAGCGTAAACCGGTGGCACACGGATTGAGTTTTTGAGATGCCCGACGTACACCACTTCTTCGCACTTGCCATCCTTGCGCGACATGACGTAGAGGCTTGATTGATTTCCGGCAACGTAGGCGTAATCGCGACCAGTTCCCATACAAGCTCCAACGTCCAATTCTTGAGGCAGTTTCTTGCCCCAACGAACTTGGCCGGAAACGGCATCCAAGCAGAACAAGGAGCCGCTCTTTAGGCCAACGATCAAATCCTCGCGATCGACTGCAGGCTCGACGAGCTCCCCTTGCATCTGAACTTGCCAAACCATTTTTCCATCGCGAGCTCGCACACGTTGCAATATACCTTGCGATGGAATTGTCAGTAACAAATCGCTATCGGGGTCCTTGCTCATCCGAATCGGGTCCGACATGGACCGTCCCACATAACGTCGCCATAAGACGGCGCCGTCGGCAACATTGATTGCATAAATGGACCCTTTGACACGCACGAATGCGACGTCATTCTCGCCATCGATTTTCTTGCCGCGAACATTCGCCAAGACGATGGACTTGCCATCCGGCTTGTTAGGATCTTCGGTGACTACCGTAGGTATCTCCGTTGCGGACTGAACCAGCTCCTTTAAGATCCCGCTTGCCCGAATCACTAGTTCAGCGATGGTCGGTTCAACTTCCAATTGGGGATGGCGACGTACGAGGTCTTTTCGAAGCTGGAACGCTTCATTGACGTTTTTGACATCCAATGCTGCCGTGATGTTGACGGTCGTGGCTGCCAGATCCTTGGCTCGTATGATGTCTTGCTCGATGCGCTGACGATCCTCTTTGATTTTTGCCATCCGTTGTTCGAACTGCGTTCGTTCTTGGGAACCCAAATACGTGGCATTCGCCAGAAACTCCCAGTGTTCGTCAAAACCTTTAAGAAGTTGTTCTTTCTCATCGGTCGTTTTCGCCCCGTCGGCTTTGAGGTTGAATTTTTCAGCAAGCGATAGCAACGCACCTGCCAGGTCAGGGCGCTCGCCGGCCAAACCGGTCTCTTTCTCAATGGTCGGCAAGACCTCTTTGACGACATCGAGTGTCTTGCGCGGATCCGAGTTGCGGTCGATAGCACCACGAATCTTAGACAATCCAATTCGAACTTTCGAAAAACTAACATTTTCGTTTGTGGGAAAGCCTTCGATGAATTTTTCATAACGCTTGATTGCGTTATCGTAGTCCCTCGCTTCGTAAGCAGACTTGGCGGATTCCAAAGCCTCAGCAGCGGTTCCAGAAAACTGCCAGTAGAGCAATGCAACGAAGGGAATGAGCAGCAAGAGGAAGATGAACAACGGCGCCATGAACTTGTACGAGTCCCAGCGATTCTTTTTCTTCTTCGTCGGTTTGGGAAGGGTGACGGTTGGAATTCGGTCCACACTGTTGGATGCAGCACTTTGTTGAACAGGGGCTGAGTCTTCTGTACGAAAACGCTTACCGGATGGGGCTGGCATCGAATCGACAACGTCGACGACTTCGACTTGAGTAACATCATCGACCTCGACGACTTCGTCAACGACATCGACGTCCACCACTTCGACATCGTCAGTATCGTCATCGTCGACGATAATTGCTGCGAAATTATCTTCGTCGCGGGCGCTATTCGATTTATTTGGTTTCGACTCCGCACTGGGCGTAGCTTCTTCGGCAAAGCCTAGGTCGTCGTAGGTTTGGCTTTTGCTGGGCTTGGAGGGCGATAACGGCTCGGTTTTCTTTTTTACGCTTTCCTTGAGTGAGGCAATGAGTTTGCTTGCTTGAAAGCGAGAGAGTTGTCCGTTGTCTACCAGTAACTTGGCAATGTTTTCTGGGGTCAATCGTGCGTTCGACTCTGCAACTTGTTTGCGCAGTGCAGAAAGAATTTCTGGATCCAACAGCTCTTGTCGTTCGAGCAGATCGATAAATAACTTAGCTTGCATCTTCCTCAATCTTTATTGCAAATTGTAACAGTAAGTTTCGTGCAAGTCCTCAATCGAAGGATTCGACGACCGATACTTGAAAACTGGTGAACCCTTGGTCGCGCCCCGCATCCAGTGCGGAGATAACCGCCGCATGGATGCAATCTCGATGTGCGTCGACAACTAACTTTTCGGGCTTGTCCACGTTGACAGCCATCTCACGAGCCTCGTCCAACGCGATGATCAAGTCTTGCTTGCTCGGTGCATCGCGTTCCGTTCCGTCTCCCATGAGGACTTTATAAGCGTTGAATTCGTCGATCTGGACAGTAACTGAGTCGCTGACGTCCTGAGGTTCCGGCACTGCGTTGGTGCTTGCCTGGTCGCTCTTTTTAACCGGCACTTCCATCGATTTCTGAAGCGTAAAGTTGGCTGTGCTCATAAAGAAAATAAGCAACAAAAACGTGATGTCGACCATCGGCGTCATATCGATGTGATCGTGCGGCATTTGCCGTCGCTGAACAGCAGGCGCTTCGTCGTCATCGTCGTCGTGATCTTCGTCGGTAAGGGGGACTGTCGCGGGTTTGGGAGCCGACCTCCTGGGTTGTGGCGTAGGGGTCGGCGGAGCCTTTGAGACTTTCGACTCGGACTTTTCCGCCGCTTTCTTTTGTTCGGCAGCTTCGACTTGCTCGGCCGTGGGCAAAACGATTGTTGCGTCGCAATCAGGACAACGAATTTCGCGTCCCAAAAGTCGTCGATGGAACGACCTTATCGTCTTGCATTTCGGACAACGGAAACGAATCGACATGAACTATCCCTGAGCCGACAAAACTGAAAAAAACTATTGATGAACACCGATTTGAATTAATTGACCATCTTCGACTGCTGCGGAAATCGCTTGGCGAATCCGTTCGACTTCTCCGTAACGAACGTCACCTTCCGCTTTGATCATGACCTGCGTTTTCCCTCCACCTAAACCGGACTCGACATATTCTGCAATCTCCGATTCTTGCTGTTCGACGTCATTGGAAAGTGGGCTGCCGTCGGCTTTGCTAACTTGTGCAATTTCGCCCGAACCTTTTTGAACGATAATTACGACACATTCCTTTTCGACAACGTTGTCGCCATGAAAAGCCTTGGGTAGCGCGACTTTCTTTGCGCTACTTATGTTGGTAGTCATGATGAAAAAAATCAGCAGCAGGAAGACGATGTCCACCATCGGTGTAAAATCGATTTCGTCATCGATCGGTTCGGGTTTTCGCGCGTGGATTCCTTCATCGTCGGGATCACCGCCAGCGCTGCGAGAAGGAATTGGGGGGCCTCCACCTTGCATTCATTCCTCGCGCTAAATTGAGATAACGTAGAAAACCGAAAAGACACATACATACTGAATCGACGAAGGCCTGGGCGACTACGCTCCGCGTGATCGAGCGGGAGTCGTTGTGCGATCCAAACCAATCTTCATCACATCAAGAAATCGCGTTAGGCCTGCTGCACACAATTGTTCCATCTCGCGAATTCGGTTTGTTACGCCCGCCAACACGATCACGAACGGAATTGCAACGGCAAGTCCCATGGCTGTGTGTTCGAGGGCCATTCGAATATCACCTGCCAAGGCTTCGGGATTGGCATTGCTGGCTTGCTCCAGGTTACCGAACGCGCCCAACATCCCGAGAACCGTTCCGAACAGCCCGAGCATCGGAGCCGTCTTGATACAGGTTGCAATCCAAGCCACTCGATTGTCGAGGTCCGCGAGCACATCGCGCTGAAACCTATCCATTACAAATTGTCGTACTTTTTTGTGCCCCAAATCGCGATTCACCATGGCCAGGTGAATCATCATGGCAAGTGCTCGATCATCCCCTTCGACCGTGTTCGCTACGGCGTCGAACTCGCCGCGAGCCAGCGAAGGCTCGATCGATTCCAGGAAAGCATTCTGCGCCGCTTCGCTCTTAAAACGCTTGGAAGAAACTCGCGACAAAATCAACACCACACAGTACAGCCCCCACAAAGCTACACCGGTGATAAAGAAGTAGTCGAGAAATCCAATCCACTTAAAAAAATCTGCCATCGTTTATGCTTTCCAATATTTTCTGTCGACTGATCGGTTTCTTAAGTTTACTTGCCGTTCTTTTTCGTTACTAGCTTTCGATATCGTTGATCGATGACAACCCATTCAAATCCACCTGAATCTTTAGGTCGACACTCATATATGGTCTTGGCCAATTCGGTTGGGAGCACAACGCGACCGACCTTTTCCTGAGCGAATTTCATTTCCAACGCATACAACTGGTTTTGTAACTCGTCCGAAACGAATTTGAGAACTCGGCGACCGGTGATACTGATGCCAGCTCGTTGCAATAGTTGCCGGTCGTATTGCTCGAGTGCCCCTCCCGCTCGCCACATGAAGTACAACCTTTGCTCCGCCTTACTGGTACCGCTCCGTTTTGTTGGTGTACCAGAAAAATTCGCGGCGTAGTCCACGGTTTTGACCCCGCCGCCGATCGCTGCCAATTCGATTTGAAAAAAGTCCAACTGGGCGGCATATCCTTGCAGATTGCGAGCCGTGAACTTCAGCTCCCATCGTTCAGAGCGGTGAATAATGTCAGCGCCTTCGCCCAAAGGTCCCGGTGGCCGCGAATCGCCCAGACCAGACCCTTTGGAAGCATTTGTCGAAGCCGATTCGATCGTGTCAAGTGAAGCCGAAACCGTACTCACCAACTGAGTGACTGCTTCCAAACTCTGCTGAAGCGATGGTTCGGTGATTTGCTCGACTTCCTCATCACCCGGCGGGGCAAAGTCACGAGCAAAGCCAGCGGCATGATCACCGCGGCCCGCTGCCTTTTCTTCGGGAAGGAATACAACCGATTCCTGTTGCGGTAACTTAATTCGCGAAAAGTAAATCGAACCAAGCACGGCAACCGTAATGCCCACGATCAACACCATGCTGATTAGCAAACTCGAAACGCGATCGATCAAATGCGTTCGCAATACATCGAATTCGCGTGGCGTATGGATCACGTCTGTGGTTTCTTGTACCATGGTCAATTCTCAGATCACATGTGGATAAAGGAGTTTGAAACAGACACGATAAACAGGATACTGCGAGCGTGGAGTATTTGAATCCAATCAACTGGACTTTCCAAGCGACACACGTCAAAAATCCATCCTAATTGGTGGCCGATGCGATAAAAAGATTCTTCGCCAACCCCCACCGATTTAGTATTTATAGTCCATGGCAGGATTGAACCGACTAGTCCGAAATATCAAGACGAGATTCAAAACAAGTGCGTTAGATCCGAAAGACGTTTATCCCAGCTCTAACCTTCAATTGCAAATACGTAGTCGGGCCGAACAGAACGAAACCAAGCTTTCCATTTTTCAATAGAGACTCCTCGTTCTGATTTCGTAAAGTGTCGGCTTTCACCAGTTAAGTCAGGTAAATAGCGAGTGTCTAGCTGTCTGGACAAAATCCTAAGCGAATTTTCTGCGTTCAGGCAAACTTCGCGATCGCCGTCATCGAGGGCAAAAATCAGACTTGGAACGAAATCCAAATCATCGCCTCTGCCAAGGAGTTTGGCGGCTGCCCGGCGAGCTTTTACATCCCGTGACCGCAACAAACGCGACAAGCGGTTCAGTTGTTCTTTGCGAGCCCGAGGATCTTTTTCCAACTTGAGCTTATCCGTAACCACCACTTCTTGGACCTTCGTTGGATCTTCGGATTCAAGCAGTTTCAGAATCTCCTCGAACGAAGATATCTTTGCGTTGTCGACAATCTTTCCATCCATTTCCGAAATGTCAGAAACATCCTCCGGCAATCCAATACCACCCCGGACGAGACCTTCGTTAAGCGAACCAATGGCTTTCTGGGTTGCGCGGGTCAAATACAAAATCGCAAAAGCTGTAGCCAACTCAGGCGGGCAGTGGTCGGCATCTGTATTGGAGTCAATCCCCCACCCGCCGGATGCGTGCTGGTTCTTGAGCATTTCTTCAACGCCGATGTTGTACCACGCAGGGCTTTTCTCTGGCCGACCTTTGGCAATTTCATAAAAAGATCGAAACCGCTCTTCTGCATAACGGTAATAGTAATGCCAGTCCATTCCAGCTGGACGTTGATAGGCGTGGATATTATGCCAACTCACCCCTAACTCAACGGACTCGTCCGTATCACCACGATCCATGGTGGTGGATCGAAAACTATCGGCGTTCTCCAATATCTGGCGAAAAGCCTTTGGAATATCGGGCTCTTGTGCATCGGCTTTACGATTTCGGTAGAAGCCCAAGAAGTCGCCAGCGATTAAAAGTGAACCCAAACCTGCCGCAGACAGCGAATGCGTCAAAGGATTTTGTGATTCTCGACCAGCTACTTTATTTATTCCTTGATATCCCCATCCGCCTTCGGGGTCCTGGACGTCCATCAGAAAGCGAGCGGTTCTCTCCACAGGTTCTGGATCGATTGGGATACCCATCTGATCAAGTGTCCAGAGAGCAAGAATGCCGTATTGTGTTTGCGAAATGTCGCCCTGCTTACTTCTGTCCATACCCGAGTTCGTGTCCATGAATCCGTTCAGGTACCCCCACCCGCCGAAATTGCGCTCATAGCGCAACAGCAAATCCCGAGCAATCAAGCACTGGGGACGATAGCGGTCGCCATCTACGGTTGCTAAGAGAATTGCGGCAACCGAAATCTCATAAAAGTATTTTTCAGTCGAACGACGAACGACATCATTGTCGGCTTCGTCTAGCAAAGCCACGGCGCGATTAACTCCGCGCTGAACAACCGGCAGCGTTGCGTCGTCGCGAACCTTGAAAGTTGCATAGGCTGCCAAAATGGGTGTACCGACCTCAAACATGCCCGAAGCGCCACGGCCGGCTGTTGGATTCTCCAGAAATGCAACACCCTTATTGATCATCTCCTGTACAACGGGATGATCCGGATAGTAATCTTCCGCCCAAGATGAGCGTGGCAGACAACATGACCAAGCAAATACACCGAGGCAAACAACCGGAATCCACGTTTTCATCGATTTTTCCTCATCGCCATTCCCTCGAACCATTTCTTTCCAGGATAGCCTAATTCGGTACTTTCCGCAAAGCAAAACCGAAGGTAAAACCCGATCGGCTGGACTCTTTCCGTTCGAAAAATAAAAACGACTCTCCGCCACGAAAACGAGAAAAAAGCCTTTCCTGAATTGACAGTGATGGCCATCAGAAACTAGCATTTGACTTCCCGAGGTGTGACGATCGCGTCCTAACCGTCGCGATCCCCTCGCCTCCGGCCAGATAGCTCAGTTGGTAGAGCAGAGGACTGAAAATCCTCGTGTCGCTGGTTCGATTCCAGTTCTGGCCACTTCATTCTCCTTGGGCGATTCTCTGTTTTAGCCCAATTCCGCTACTATTAGCGGTTTCTTTTGGTCTCGTTTCGTATGATTCGAGATGCTGTCCGCAATCGGCTGGCGGGCACTTTGCAAATCAAGTTTCCGGTCTGGTTTAGAAAAAATCGAATTCCTTGATTCCCTTGACCATACGTGTCAAATCGGCGGGCGATAATGTTTATATCGATTTCAAAACCCCTCTGTGGCTTGTGAGAGGTTAATGAGTTCGGTAGTATTCATGCGTATACATTCGCAGGTATGTACCAGCATGCTGCCAACGATGTTGGCGAAAGAGATTGGCCGTTGACCTAGCAAGGACTGTTCCTTGAAAAACGTTTAGATTTTTTACATAGCGAGCGAGAACATGGCGAAGAAGAAAGTTGAAAAAGCAGTAAGTGAACAGCAAACCGGCTTGGAAGCGCTCTATAAGCGAGAGCCTGGTCTAAAGACTGCGATGCAGCAGATCGAAAAGCAGTTCGGCGAGGGTTCGATTATGCCATTGGGTGGCGAATCCCATCTCAAGATCGACGGTATCCCAACCGGTTCCTTGTCCCTAGATTTAGCATTGGGGGGGATTGGTATCCCTCGCGGCCGTATCATCGAGATCTTTGGCCCCGAATCCAGCGGCAAGACCACTTGCGCTTTGCACATATGCGCTGAAGCGCAAAAAAAAGGCGGTATCGCAGCAATCATCGATGCCGAACACGCTTTCGATCCAAGCTGGGGCAAAAAGATCGGTGTCGAACTCGATACCCTGTTGGTCAGCCAACCGAGTAGTGGTGAAGAAGCGATGCAGATCACCGAAATGCTTGTCAAGAGCAACGCTGTCGATGTCATCGTCATCGACTCGGTCGCCGCTTTGGTTCCCAAGCAAGAACTGGAAGGCGAAATCGGAGATTCGCATATCGGGTTACAAGCTCGATTGATGAGTCAGTCGATGCGAAAATTGACTGGCGCAATCGCTCGCAGCAAGACCGCTGTCATTTTCATCAACCAGATCCGCGAAAAGATCGGCGTGATGTTCGGCAGTCCCGAAACGACTCCTGGTGGTCGCGCTTTGAAGTTTTATGCTTCTTGCCGTATCGATGTTCGCCGCATTGGTGCCTTGAAAGACGGCGAAGAAACCGTCGGCCAACGTGTTCGATGCAAGATCGTCAAGAACAAAGTTGCCCCTCCGTTCCGCATTGCTGAATTCGATATGATGCACGACCGTGGCATCAGTTACGAAGGCGATTTGCTGGACTTGGGAACGACCCTCAAAGTCGTCAACCGAAGCGGTGCTTGGTTCAAATACGGTGAAACGTATCTCGGCCAAGGCAAGGAAAAGGCTCGTAATTTCTTGATCGAAAATCCAAACATCGCAGAAGAAATTCGGTTGCAAGTTATCGCTTCGGGCAACGTCCCTCTCGAAGGTGTTGCTGCTGAATCGGAAGAAACCGAAGCGGTAGCGGATAGTTGATCCAACGCGGAAAGCCAATTTGAAAAGGCGATGAGTACGTGAAGCACTCTCACTCATCGCGTAGATACTGAGGCTTTCAGGTTAATAAACTTAATGCATTTGAAAGCGGGGATTTGGGTAGCGATACCCAGATCCGCCGCTTATTTGCTTTGATATGTAAGCTCGGGTATGATCGAAACCGTCGCTCAAGGAACAGTAGGCGGCTTGTTATTTGTATACGCTTTACCTCCGTCACGAAGCGAATGTCCGTTTTACAATTTGCTCGTACAATTTACTCGTACATAGCGATGATGCAAAAACCATATCTGCCAAATTGGGTTTCGTGGACAGCGATCCATATTGTTGCGGGTTGCACGGTCGTCTTTACTCCATCCGGCCTGAGCGGCCAAGACGATCAATCCGATAGCTTGTCGGCTTCCCAATCCGATGCAGACCGGTTCCTAAAGGCAATGGAATTGAAAGTCGAGCAAGTGATCGACAAATCGGCTCGGTCAGTAGTTGCTATCGCACGCGTCGAACGGCAAAGCAACCAACGTCAACAAGCTATTCAATTCCAACTGGGGTTTCCCAACACGATCCCGCGAATCGTTTCTCCCGAAGATCCGGATTTTGTACCCAGCGGATTCGGAACCGGTCTCGTCTGGGATTCGGATGGCACGATCGTTACCGCTTACCATGTGCTCGACGATCCGCGCAAGAACGATTACTTCGTTTGGTATATGGACCGCCCCTACCCTGCCAAAGTCGTCGCGACGCCAGCCGAAGTTCGCGCCGGCGATCCGTACTCTGACTTAGCCGTTCTCAAAATAAACGCGGTCGGCATTCCTGCGATGGAGTTTGCCGAACCAGCGGAATTGACTAAAGGTCAGCTCGTTGTTCATCTTGGTAATCCCTACGCGATCGCAAGGGATGGAAAGGTGAGTGCGACTTGGGGGTTGATCTCCAATCTCAAACGCCCCGTCACGGCTGACTTGCAAGCAGCCAAGGATGCTTCATTCGAAAAAGGCTCATTGCATCACTATGGAACGCTGATCGAAACCGACGCACAGCTCGAGTTGGGTTCAAGCGGCGGTGCCTTGATCAACCTCGATGGCAAGTGTATCGGAATGACGGTTTCTTATGCGGCGATCGATGGTTATGAACGACAAGGCGGTTTTGCTATCCCGATCGACGATTCCTTTCGACGCGTTGTGGATACGCTCAAGCAAGGCAAACAACCGACTTTTGGATTCCTTGGAATCCAACCAGAAAATTTGCCGGCTTCTGATCGGTCACGCGGAGTACTTGGTGCCCGTGTGTCGGCAGTGGTTCGCGGAATGCCAGGTGATCTTGCTGGCCTTCGAGAGGGTGACATTGTCAGCGAAGTCAACGGCGTGCTGATCGAAAATCGTGATGGTCTGTTTCGAGAACTGAGCCGTCATCATCCCGAATCTCAAATCGCGCTGACTGTTCTTCGACGAGCAAATGTTGGGAACAGAATCGATACCTTGAAACTGAACGCCAAGCTTAGCAAGAAATTCATTGCCACCAACCGACCCGCGTACTCAAGCGAGTCGGAGTCCTTGTGGCGAGGTTTGCAAGTAGAATATGCAACTGCTTTGCCATCTGAGATGCTGCGATTTTCTAGCCGAGGAATATTGAATGCCTCAACCAGCCCGCTGGCTGTTTTAAACGTTGAACCCAACACGCAGGCGTGGAATGCAGGAATTAGACCCGGTTATTCGATTGTCGAGGTCGACGGACGGGTAATCTCCAATCCGGACGATTTTTCGGAATATGTTCGTTCTCGCGAATCTCAAGTCGTCCGGCTCAAGATCATAGGGTATGGCGACCGAACCGAGGAAGTTGAAATTCCTGCTGAGCGAATAGTGGTTCCGCTGCCCTAACGCAACGATTAACGTTGCTTCTTTGCCTTCTATTGCGTGTAAAACAGACGCCCGTCGCGGCATGGTCGTGCGATAGTGAATTTTGCAGAATTCGATATAGTATATCGTTCCCGAAAAGCGAATCGTTATACGACTTGAATTGTTTGCATGTCCTCGAAAATCCACTCGAAGAAGGGCTTTCTGGCTTCGATGCAAACGCTGTGGCTTCCACAAGTGCGGCCACCAGCCGATAACCGTCCGCTGTCGCTGTAAGCCGACCGATTATTGATCGCGGTGGGTAACGGTTTTTGGGATTCAGTAATTGGCAGAAATCTCAGCACGTTAAACGGATGCGAAACGACCCATGAAGACTGACGAACTTCGCGAAAAATACCTCTCCTTCTATCAATCCAAGGGGCATCGCCGACAAGGCAGTGACGTTCTCGTCCCAACCTGGGACCCTTCGGTTCTGTTTACACCAGCCGGGATGAATCAGTTTAAAGACCACTTCCTGGGCAAAGTCAAACTGGAATTCACTCGCGCGACAACTTGCCAAAAATGTTTGCGGACCGGTGACATCGATAACGTAGGCCGAACTGCGTACCACCATACGTTTTTCGAGATGCTTGGCAATTTTAGTTTTGGCGACTACTTCAAAGAAGAAGCGATCGCGTGGGCTTGGGAATTCCTGACCGAAAAGAAATGGCTTGGTATCGATCCTGCCCGTTTGAGCGTCACGGTATACAAAGACGACGATGAAGCTGCCAACATCTGGCAGGAAAAAATCGGACTACCGACATCACGTATTGTGCGTCTCGAGGAAGATGAAAACTTCTGGCCCGCGAGCGCGCCCAGCGAAGGCCCCGATGGCGTTTGCGGACCGTGTAGTGAAATTTATTTTCAATTAGATTCCGGTAAGTCAGTGGAAATCTGGAACCTGGTCTTCACACAATTCAATCGCGTCGGAGAGCCACCGAATAACCTCAGACCACTGCCGAGTAAGAATATCGATACGGGAATGGGATTGGAACGAACGGCTAGCGTGCTGCAAGGAGTGCCAAGCAATTTTCATATCGACATTCTATTTCCTATCGTCAAGGCGGCCGCAGAAGTCTGCGGCATTCAATACAGCTACGACAGCGATGAAGGACGTCGCCTACGACGAATCACCGATCACATTCGCGCTTGCACGTTTGCCATTCATGAAAATGTGTATCCAGGCCCCAAGAAAGCGCGATATGTCGTCAAGCGGCTTGTCCGCCGTGCAGTCCTCGACGGTCATCAATTAGGAATGCGCGAACCGTTCCTTCACGAATTGGTGCCGATGGTGGCTCAGGTGATGTCTGCCGTCTATCCGGAACTTGGCGAAACAACCACGCGAGTTGCCCAAGTTTTGCGAAACGAAGAGGCCGATTTCTTTAACACGATCGATGCAGGCCTGGAACGCATCCACCGAGTTTTCCAGGACATGGATAATTCAAGCCGCGTCATGGTCGATGGCCGAGAGGCAGCCAGTTTGTATCAAACGTACGGTGTCCCGCCAGAATTGCTACAAAATCTTGCTGCCGAACAAAATTTCACCTTCGATTGGGACGGCTACCGCCAAGCTATGTCCGAGCACGAAGAAATCAGTGGATCCGGCAGAAAAGAGCTTTTCCAAACCGGTCCAATCGAGACGCTCAAGGAAGCTTTGCTGCGTTCCGATTTCCTCGGATACGAAACGACTTCAGCAGATGCCGTTATCAAGGGTATCGTTATTGGAAGCCCTGACAATGCGCGGCTCATTGGGCACGTTCGCAGCGGCGGTGACACAAGCCAACTCATTCGCGTGGTGCTCGATCGATCGCCTTTCTACGGAGAGAGTGGCGGGCAAGTCGGCGATACGGGCATCATCGAAGGCACCGATTTTCGATTTCGAGTTACCGATACGCAACGAGCGGGCGAGTTGATTGTCCATTCGGGTGTTCTGGAAAAAGGTGAGATGAAGGAAGGTGCAAAGGTAAAGGCGGTCGTCGACACACCGCACCGAAACGCGATCCGCCGCGCCCACTCGGCCACGCACATTTTGCATCACGCGCTCCAAACGGAACTAGGGCGCCATGCTCAACAACAAGGCAGTAAAGTCGAAGCCGACTGGTTGCGATTCGATTTTACAAATCAAGAAGCTTTAACCGAAGAACAATTAGAACGCATCGAAAATATCGTCACGACAAAAGTCGGTGAACCAAGCCCCGTTTCTTGGAAGCTAGTCCCGCTAGCCGAAGCTCGCACCGAAGGCGCGATGATGCTCTTTGGAGAAAAATATCCTGATCCCGTGCGCATGGTTTCCATGGGCGATTTTTCCAAAGAGTTGTGTGGAGGCACGCATCTGAACCGAACCGACGAAGTTCTTGCGTTTGAGTTGCTGTCTGACGAAAGCGTCTCGGCAGGAACCCGTCGCGTAACAGCATTGACCGGCAATCGAGCTTTGGAACATCGCACAAAGATCCAATCCCTCGCCGATCAGACTTCCAAAATTCTCGGTTGCCCAGCCGATCAAATTGCCTCTGCCGCCACGAGCTTGATGCAGTCCGTTCGCAAACTTAAGAAGCAAGTCGCTGGCGGTAGCGGAGGCGGTGTCGAAACATCCCCGCCAACCGTTCAGTTGCATGGATCGCCTTACAACCGAACTCGCATTGCGATTCGCCAGATCGCGCGAGCATTGAACGTGTCGCTCGATGAGATTCCAACTCGCCTGACGGCACTTCAAAACGAAGAGAAATCTCTAAAGACACAATTGGAATCCTTGGCAACCAGCGGCAAAATGTCCGCAGACGATCTGCTGAAAAATTCCGAATTAATTGATGGAGTTCATGTGGTCGTAGCGGAAACGCCCGGAGCAAATCCGAATCTGATGCGTCAATGGATTGATCAAATCCGCCGCAAGCAAACAGGTCCATCTGCGGTCTTGTTGGGTTGCAAAGCCGGTGACGACAAAGTTGTTTTGGTCTGTGGTCTTAGCCAAACACTCGTAGATCGCAACTTGACGGCGGGCGATTGGATTACTCCCGTAGCAGAAATTGTGGGCGGTGGTGGCGGGGGAAAACCTGACCTAGCTCAAGCTGGTGGGAAATATCCTGAGAAGCTTGGCGAAGCTCTCTCGATCGCCAAACGAGTTTGGATGGATATGACCAAAGCTTGATTTCCAAGCATCCCATCCGCTAAGGGAATCATCGATCCTTTTCGATTCAAACACCGTGTTTGCGAATCTCGTAACACACAGTGTGCGCACACCGCTTATTAATTGTTTCTGCGAAAATTCTTTATGCATTAAAAAAGGCTTTGGCACGTTGATGCCAAAGCCTTTGTTCGTTTTGAGATCTGTTTTGAAAAGTGGTTTAGTAGTGAGAACGTCCACCGCGATCGCCACGGTCTCCACCGCGATCTCCACGATCACCGCCTCTATCACCACCGCGGTCACCGCCACGATCGCCACCGCGCGAACGTCCGCCACCGCCACCACCACCACCGTAACCGCCGCCACCGCCGCCGTAGCCACCTCCTCCGCCACCGCCGTAACCACCGCCACCGCCACCGCCGCCGCCGCCGCCATAGCCACCACCACCACTTGGTCGCTCTTCGCGAGGACGAGCTTCGTTAATCGAAATGCGACGTCCAGCAACTTCTTTTTGATTCAATCCTTCGATAGCCGCCTGAGCTTCTTCCGCGTTTGGCATTTCCACGAAAGCAAAGCCTCGAGATCGCCCGGTTTCACGATCGGAAATAATGCTCACCGAGTTTACCTGTCCGAACTGACCAAATGCCTGCCGCAATTCATCTTCTGTTGCGCGGTACGACAGGTTACCTACATAAATATTCGTCACCTAACTAAACCCCTTCGAATCTGCCCATGTTGGGCGAAAAACCAAACAGAGATACCCTTTCGAAAACTACCGTAGTCATAATGGCATCTCACATACCCCAGCGGAAAAATTGGTTCTTAAACAAACGTCACTTCGCGTAACGCAAGTCCATCGAATCCCAATTGATCTGCCTGAACTGGCAAGATTATGCAGGCTTTTAACGAGCAAAGTCAATCGAATTTTTTGCTTTCATCACGAATACATCTAAAAACTTTGAGAATACCTCTGAAAGAAGGGTTTTGCATGAATTAGCTTGAGAATCCAGGTTCCCAAGTCAATTCCTTTCTTACTATGATGGGTTAGGTTTTCACGCCGGATGCTACCCAATTCTTTCTTCGGGAGAGGACTTGGCGTTTCGTTTTGTACTTTGCGTTTTTTGCTTTATTACTCATTGGAACGGTGATTTCATGCTCTATCGCTTTTGCGCGCTTTTCATTTTCCTTACAGCCATTCAGTGCACGCTTTCTCCTGCAAGTTTCGGGCAACTACCAGAAGAGCTCGCCACCCTTGAGCAACTGGAGGGCAAATGGGACGTTGTTGTCACGACCCAACCTGGAAACAAGAAATCCACCGGGGTTCGCGAGTGCAAATTCGTTTGCGGAGGTCGATGGTTAGCCACCGAATTCGATTCCAAGATTGACGGACAGGAATATCAAGCGCGATCGCACCAATCGTTTGACGTCGTCAAGAAGAAATTTGTGACGACGCACGTAGACTCACTCGTCACCGCGCCAATGATCTTTGAGGGAGAATATGACAAAGACAAGTCTACATTTAACATGACTTGCAACACGGAGTTGCCCGACGCCGGGAAAGTCACTTTCCGTTCTGTGTATCTAATCAAGGACGCAGATCACCAAGTCATGGAAATGTACTTGTCCGCAGGCAACGGCGGTGAATTCAAAGTTTTGACAATGGAATACACTCGTCGCAAGTGACCTGGATGCGCGACGTATTTTCTGTATAGCGCGGAATCCAAAAGCGACTGCCTGCGCAAAGACTGCTCTACAGAATCTTCGGTGGCGCATAGCCTACGGTTGTATGGAACAATGCTTGCGCCACCGGGGATGAAGAATTCAATTCATCAATTTCGGTAGAGTGACTAAGCCAAGCACTTCTTCAAAGCGGCAATGGCGCCGGTGTAGTCCGGTTCAAGCGTCACTTCGGGAACGATTTGGCCGTAGACGACTTTGCCGTCTTTGTCCAAGACATAAACGGCTCGAGCAAGCAGCTTGAGCTCGTCGATCATCAATCCCCAACCGTTTCCGAAACTTCCGTCTTGATAATCGCTACCGGTGCGCATCGCCTTGATCTCTTCAGCACCACAGAATCGATTCATCGCAAACGGCAAATCGCGACTAACGGTCAATGCGTTGATGCTGTCACCAAAAGCTGCCAGTTCCTGATTGAACCGTTTTGTTTGGATTTGGCAAACGCCTGTGTCTAATGACGGTACAACACTGACAATGGATGGCTTGCCCTTCAAATCGTTGAGCGTGATTTTCTTCAGCCCGCCCTCAAAATAGAAAACGGTGAAATCAGGCGCCGTTTGCCCCACCTGAATCTCGTTTCCAAGCAACGTCATCGGATTGCCTTTGAATGTAATTACTCCCGTTCGAGCCATAGTTCGTCATTCCTACTGGGTGATAAAAGAATCGTTTTGCTTCAACGACAGAGACCTGGAGCCAGGATGAGCCCAATTGCCACAGATCCCGCGACCAGAAAAGTCTATGGTTCTATGCCGTTTGCACAACGGGGCTAACGGGGGAAGCACACGGTAGAAGCACAATTAACGACTTCTAATTGATTAAGAATTTTTTCGATACCATCAATCGCTCGAAGCGATTCCTGAGCCATCTGTTTTTGATAATAACTTTCAACAGTTCCGCGTAAAGTAACTGTTCCGTCATTTTCTTCTAACAAAACGTGACGGCCCTGAAGGTGCGGATTTTCGCGAAGGGCGGTGTCGACTCGATGAAGGAGAGGAATGGTGGGTGGGTTCAAGGTGATGCTCCGCGCCGCCAGGAGGGAATTCGATCCAGGATGAATTCAGAAGGCGTTTAAATCCCCATCGCTCGATATCGGATGAACTGATCCAACAACGCCAAAAAATTCGCGAAAGATTCAATCCTGACAATTCTGACGCAACTTCGGGTCAGTCCGAACCTAACGGGAAGCAACTACTGCGACAGGCATGTTCGTGGCGAACGAACGTTGCTCAATCATCGCAATGCGCGAAGCGATACTCGGATGCAACCAGTTCCTGCGATATTCGTCACCGGCAGGGCAAATGGTACGCAGCGCGGAAACCAAATCTCTGGCAGCTTGCACACTGTCTTTCGTAGCGTATGGCGAACATCCATCCCCCAGTCGACTCGCCAGTTCAATCGCTTCACGATCGGCGTCGTATTCCGACCAACGAGCAATCACTCCAATCGATACGATCATTAACAATAGACAGGCTACCGTTGCAACCAATGCGATGCCGAGTACGCTTTGGTCCCTCGTTGTCGGAGCCTGGTCAACGAACCACGCGATTAGAATCATTCCAACGAAAGCGATCAGCATTGGCAAACCGCGAATCAGTGCATGACGCCGACGAACGTGCGCCGCTTCGTGCAGCACAATCATTTTTATTTCGGCCGGAGACAGCACTTTCAAAAGGCGATCACTGAGAAGCAACTTGCGCGAACTTGGCAAAATCCCAATAACCAACGCATTAGCAACGCGACCTTGGGTGGACCAAGTCAGTATCGGGAAATTCCCCATTCCAGCCGCTTGCCAGATCGAGAAGATCTCTTGGGTTTCGTTGCCTGGTTCGAGAGGCACTGCGTTCCAAACTCGTGCCAGAACATACGGTGCCAGAACAACAGCGCCGCCTATCGACAAGAATCCGACGATCGCAGCTTTATGTAGTTCGTTCCACTCCGGTACAACGAGTTGGACAACATCGAACATCGTGCATGAAAAAAGAGCGAACGGTAAAACGAAAAGCCATGTGTGCTTGGCCGATCGCCACAGATGCCGGAATAATCCGAATTTGTCACGATGTTTTCCTGCACTGAAACCTTTCACAAGCCACTCAATTCGCATCTCAACGGCAAATGCACAAGTCTCAATCCAAGCAAAAACCAACATGCTCGGCAATAAGCAAACTAGGAAATCAAGGCTCATCCATCCTCGTCCGACGACCGAACGATTTACGAACTCCAGCCAACCGGACTGAGGCAACACGACGATTGTGCCGAAAATACAAAACCATTGCAAAGCCATTCGGTAGCGATGAAATACCTGACTCGCCTCATCGATCCGCTCGTGCAGATTTTTCGATTTAGAAGTGACTCGAAATCGCCGTTCCGAATGGATTCTTGCGATGATCGAACTCACGATGATCACCACAGCGAAAACCAGACCCCGTTGCCATTCAATTTCCGAAAATCGATGGTTTAGGGAAATCGAGATCTGTCGACAGAGCAACGCGCTGATGATTACGGAAAAATAGACGAGCTGCATGGTGAGGTGGCGAACGAAACCAACTGCGGCCTAAACGGGGCAGGATCTAACGGCTGTACGACTTGATTCGGACCACCGACCCTGAGGAAAGCAAAGAACCCAGCTTAGTCCAGCTACGCGGCAAACGGCGGTTTGGAGACGGATAAAGATGCCGTTCAGAGCGACTCAGAATCGAGTGCATCGATTCTTCGCAAAGTACCAATTATTCGGTTGATTTTTTGGCTAGCACGTCTAATTCATCTAAACGGAGCCGAACGGAAACGATATAGGGTTCTTCGCCTTCGCTCCAATGTCCGTATGTAGTCATGACTATTGTCCCGTCCGACAAGCGTTCCACGCCTGGATAGGCACAATCAGCGCCTTTCTTGTTGTCCATCAATCGCACGCGATACTGCCCCGGTTTTCCGGTCAGCAGGTCCTCGTAAGTACCGACCCACGCTACCCAGTCCCCACGCGTTTTTGATTCACTCGCCATGTCGCGAAAGGTAATAAACAACCGGCCGTCCGTTCCATAAACGGCCGTGTGTCGATCACCCGTGAGCGTCAAAGGCAGTTCTCGGGGCTCCGTCCATTTGCGGCCTTCGTCGTCGGAAACGATAAGATGGGAATGCTTGACGCGGCGATTCTCGCGAAGCAAAACTGCAAATTGTTTGCCGTCGGGCGAGCGAACGAATCCGGGTTCGCAAAGGTGAATCTGGTCGCTTGAAAATATTTTTCGTGGTTCTGACCACGTCAGTCCGCCATCGATCGACTCGGTTTGGAGCAAAGTCATCGTGGCTGGCTTAGTTGGTTTGGAATCCGCATGCAAGTACCGACCGTCATCATGAAACAGAGCAATGTAGTGGCCGAGTCGACTCGTTCCAAAAACAGATCCCATGACAACGATTCCACCCCAATCGCCCGCTTTGGCAAGAGGCGACCAAGTTGTTCCATCGTCTTCGCTTGTAGCCAACTTAGCCGGAAAGAGACCAGACCAAAGTATCAATCTTCGCTTCTTATGAGTGTCGATTACTTGATGGATCGTGGGAGTTTCTAAACTCGTGGACCAATTGTCTGGAACGGGTAATCGTTCACTCCAGGTAAGCCCTCCATCCAAACTCTTCTTCATGACAATTGGTCCTTTTCCATGACCCTTGGGATAAACGCAGGTGATCGTTTTCCCATCATCGTGCAGCAGCGTGCTGACATGCCCCAAGTACTGTCCTTTTTCTCGGTCGACGACGATTTGTCGATCGAGATCATTAGCTAGATCGAGGAGGTGAATTTCTAACTTTGTTGATGATTGTCCATGAACGTAATAATGCGGCGTCAATGAACAAACAACAGCTAACACAAACATGGATTGAATCTTCTGTCGCACTACTCCACCTCGATTTATTTTGTTTTCCCGGTCGCTCTCGGATTAATACGCTATTCCTATCGCGACGACTTGCAAGCCTACCAGGTACAAGAGTAAAACCAATACCAATAGTCACGTGCAAATAGTCGCATTACCTGGAGGTTTCCATGGCTCGCATTTTCATCCTCATTATTGTTCTTGCTTTATCCCTTAATAACCAATTTGCGAAGGCTCAAGATTCGAATTCGAAATTGAATGCTGATTTGCTTGTTAATGTAGAACAGCTTAGTCCGCTGTTGGACAAGTCCACGACAGTCCTACTGGATGTTCGTCCCAAAGCAGAATTTGATGCAGGGCATTTGCCAAAAGCGGTCTGGGTCGATCTCAAGTCCTGGAAAGATCACTCTAGTACAGATGATGGACTGCAAGACAAAACATTCTGGAGTGACGAAATCAGCAATTTGGGAGTAATCGCCAAGTCCACAGTCATCGTTTATGGGGAGCCATTGCCGGAGGCAGCGAGGGTTTGGTGGTTGCTGAAGTATTGTGGGTGCGAGGATGTTCGACTGCTCAATGGTGGGATGAAGACTTGGGTAGCCAGCGGGGGACAACCTTCGAAAGAATCTCGACATATTCAGCCAGCCCAATTCGAAGCTAAATTCCAACCGAATCGACTTGCAACGGATAAGGATGTTCAAAAACTCGGATTGACCGAAAAGAGTTGCCAGATAGTGGACAATCGCGCACCTGGAGAATTTGACGGCACAACGGTTCGAGGCAAACGCGGCGGACATATTCCGGGAGCGAACAACCTCGAGTGGAGTCAGTTTGTCGGTGCAGACGGAAAATTCTTGCCCATGGAAGAACTCCGTTCCAAAGTCGCTGGCGCCAAAATCGATTTGGATCAAACGATCATCGCGCATTGCCAAACAGGCGGTCGGAGTAGCGTTGGATCGTTTGTCTTTGAAATGCTTTCGGGAAAACCTGCTCGCAATTATTACCGTGGATGGTCGGAGTGGAGCGAAAAGGACGAATTACCCGTAGTGAAGTAAAATCACACGCGAAATATTATTCGCCGCGCAATACATTTTCAAGCCGCATCCAGTTGGCTTCGATTGTGTATTGCTGCTGGACCATGTCACGCCCTCGATCGCCCATTCGCTGTCGTAACTGCATGTCGTCTAGCAAAGTTCGCAAATGCGAAATCCAATCATCGGGGCACGTTGCAGCAAAGCCGACTTGATTGCCGCTCAGAATATCGGCATTAACTCCAATGGGACTGGCGACAGCGGGAATGCCAATGGCCAAGTACTGCAACAGCTTGGCAGCACATTTGTATTTCATCCACGGATCATTCGCGGGCAATGGCATGATGCCAATGTCAAACCGATGTAAGTTTTGAATTTCGGTTTGCTGGCTCCATGGAATGAGGTTTACATTCACCCCAGCCAAGTCGACTTCTACCAGTGGGGCATCGGCAGCGGCGATAACATGAAGCTGGAATTTCCGCTCCTTTGCCAAGACTCTCAGGGCACCAGCACACTCCTGAAGCAACCGTACATTGGGACCGGTGCCTATCCAACCGATGACCGGCATTTCGCTATTGGTATGAAGTGAGCGAGGAGGATATCGCCATGCTTGGATGCACGTTGGAATAATTGTGATGTTTGACTGAATCGGCTGTATGTATTCGGCCAAGAATCGGTTGCCACAAATGACATGATCGGCCATGGCCGCGACCTTGGCGAACTTGTTTGGGTGCTTGAGAAAGATTCCGTCATCGACATCTAAAACAAAACGACGCGTTGCTCGGCGAAAACGTAATTCCATTTCGTGCGAATCGTCGTCGAAAACTTCGCGTTCGAGAAAGATAGCATCGTACGCCACTTGGCGAGCACGCCAAGCTTGCCATTGTCGCACCGCACGCTGCAGGCGTTGGCTCAATCGCCATCCAATCGCGCGATAGTATTCATATTTCGCGGGGTAGCTAAACGCGACAGAGCAGCGGTGCCCTGCTCTTTCAAGAGGCGCAACATATGGCAGTAGACGAAAGCGAGTACTGGGAACCCGAGGCCCCGAGCCTATCATTAAAAAACGCATACTCACAAATCGCGGCTAAAGTTGTTGCATGAAAAAAGTCAGGTTTAGCGAGACGCTACGCTAGACGATAATCCCTATCGACGAAAGTGGTGGGAGCAATTGACCGTGAAAGCATTGAGCAAGTTACGAAAATTTCGGGATGAGTGCCTTCTTGTCCTCAGCCACAGGAAATGAATTCAAGCGAATAGGCAGGTCATTATGAGCCAGATAAAACAGTTCTTCTTTTTGAGAAGATGACTTCGGGCCTTCGACCTGAATCGCCCATTGAATGGTCAATAGTTTGCCTTCACAACTGAGTGGCCCACGAGGAAGTTGGAATCGTACTTCGTGTACTCCAGTGGTCGAGTTGAATTGTACGAGTTCTTGATGCACTTCGAGAGACGAGGTCGTTCCTTTTCCAACTGTGAACCATCGGATACGCGCCGTGACCGTTTTGCCAGGCACTTCATCTTTCCAGTGAATCTCGGTATCCAGTATCTCGCCTGGTCGAAAAGTCTTGGGGCTACGGCCAAATTTTATGTCGAACATTGAAATCATCCCGACTCGAGGTACGTCAGTTTCTGGTTGGTAGTCCAATTAGCAAATCGATTATTCGATTCGCCGCGGTAGAACGTTTAACACAAAGACATCGAGCACGTCAGGCCAACGGCGGATTGTCCCATGAAAGCGGGCTTGCCAAATGATGTTGTTCGACGTGGTCGTGAATGTATGCATGACGTTTTCCGGTAAAGTGACTAAACGCATTCCCTGGGCAATGTCAGCGGTGTTATCCGTATCAACAACAACGCTTCGATAAAAGACATTGGACTCGGTTCGAGTGGATGTTCCCTGTCGATAACTAACTTGCTCGAGTCCCTCCAAATAGATCGCTAGATTTTGAATACGGCTGGCCGATTTTTCGAACAGCCAACTCAACTCAAATTCTTGCCCCGGATAAACATACTGCTGGCTGCAAACCAAAGTAGGACGCGGGTTAAATAAACCCAAGAATGAATAGATGACTCCGCCAATCAACCCTATTCCAACAAGTTGGAAAGGGATCATGAACAGAATGGGTAGGATGCTGCCCGCTCCATTTCCATTGAACACAAACCCATAGGTCACTGTCCCCACAAACCCGTTCCAGATAACCGCAAAGAACAACAACCCTGCAAAAGCGCACCCATAGGCAGACGCCGATTTTAGAATCAGCGGCCCCGAATCATCGCCTTGTTCCAGAGGAAAACTTGAATCCATCATTTCGATACGCCGCCTGAATCGATCTTGTGAGTCGGTTGGAGCGATCTATTTCGCTCATCTGCATTGAGATAAGCAATATACCTGAGTGTTGAAAGCACTGGCTTCAAAAGGCAAAACATTCCTTGAAGCTGACACGGACGAACCCGCGAAACACAGCCTTTCCGAATGCCTACTTCTAACTAACGCGCATTCGCGATAAGCTGGACTTGTCCAAAAGGTTTGTATTTCGTTTGGACAAGCATCAATGCAAATTTGACTTCACGTTCAACACGTTCTTAGCAACTTTTTTTAATCAGACCTCGAGAGGGACATCATGCCAAAACTTACTGTCGAAGGAATTGGAACTTTCGAAGTGCCTGAGGGAAAGCGACTCGTTTCGGCGCTTGTGGAAGATGCCGGTACCGATCAATTGCATGCTTGTGGCGGAAAAGCTCGATGCACGACTTGTCGAGTCGAATTTATCGATGGCGAGCCTTCGAAAATGACCGCCGCTGAAAAAAATGTACTCGAAGCAAAGGGCGTGACCGGTTGTCGTCTTAGTTGTCAAATTCTTTGCGATGCTGATATGACTGTACGTCTGATTAGCCGATTCGAGGGGAGTGGACGAAAGGATCGTGGAAGCCAAGTTGCAGCTGAACTTGAACCAACACCCGTTGATTGGGTAGTGTCCAACTGACCGTTGCATCTTCTTGTCAACACGGTCAGCTACGGATAACCGAACCCCCCACATCGCGGCAATTCACTACTTTGACGATTACGGGGGAATCTCTCCCCACTCGGACGCCCTTGCGGTAACATGTCAGACGCCCTGATTAGTGATGGCATTCTGATGGTTTCATGGTTATTTTTTGTAACCCAGAAAAATCGCATAAAAGGATTTTTTGTTCATGACCGGATTGTTTCGGAGCTAGAACAATCTATGCTTGTTGTTAGTCGGTGATCCCACAACACCCTGTAGTCGGATGTTATCTATGAAATGCAAGAATTGCCATTGGTCTCACGGATTGCGAGTATCCCGAACCTTGAATCCACCTTACCTCTTGCCCCTGAGGCTCTTTTTTGTTTGGGTTCGTTGTGATTTGTGCTGCACTTCTTTTTTGGCAAGAGGATTACTGTTCGGCGGTTTCGTCCCTCGCGCCTCGTATCACCACGAGCATATTGCCAACGCGCACTTACTACCCAATATGAACGACTCGACCACGAAATCCTCACCCGTTTTGGAAGAGGAAAACGCGACAGTTTAGTTTGTTTTTAGCGGTCGATTCTTTCTGCACGATCGGATCGGTCGTACGGGTTTTAATCGTTATTGCGGCATTCTACTCCGAAGCCCGGTTATTGTTCGAGTCAGGAGCACCCAGGGCACCGATGAGGGCGCAGTTCACGAAGGTTGACCGAATGCTACAATTTTGTACTTTGAAAACTGACGTCAATTCTTTCAATCGCTCTGTCCCATAAGCAAAAACGGGTTGTTGATTGCTTTGGTGAAATAGCTGTTCTACAAACGCTTCTCTGGCGTCGTGATGCTCTGCCACGAACTGAGCTAGTTCCCGGGGACCTACGAATCGTGTTTCGTCACCGGATGTTGAGCGATAGAGACCGCTGGCATCAATTGCCTTATCTTTCTCACGGTCCCGAAATCGACCGACTGCATCGTAGTTTTCGAGGCTGAAACCTAGGGAATTGATTAAGGTATGGCAAGCTTGACAGGATTCAGGCTTGGTTTGAAGCAACACGCGTTCGCGAGTCGTCAGATTGGGGTCGATGCTTTCGTCCAACGCGGCTACGGCGACCGGCGGATTCGGCAAGTGTCGCCCTAGAACTTTACGAGCCAAGAATACACCCCGGTGAATTGGCGAACTCGATTTCTGATAGGCGAATCCGGCCATTAAGTACGGATGCGTTAGTAATCCGGAACGAATCTTTGGATCGACAGCTAATTTCTGCCATGCGTCGCCTTCGGGCCAAACCATGCCATAGTACTTTGCAATCCGCTGGTTCGCAAAAATGAAGTCTGCCAATAAAAGCTGCCGATAGTCATCGTTCTCTTGTCGAACGGCATAATCTAAGAACTTGTCGAGCGATGTTCGCAAATCCGAAATCAAACCAGCATCGAACTCTGGGTAAAGCTCCCGGTCTTTTGAAATGTCTGTCACACGATCCAGTTGTATCCAACGGGCTAAGAAATATCTTAACTTAGAAATTGCCCGTTCATCGCGAACCATACGTTCTGCTTGAGCGCGAATCTGCTGTTCCGTCTGCAACCGATTTTCGTAAACGGCTTGCCACAATTCTTGGTCAGGCAAGGAATCCCACAGACTCAGCGCAAGCCTCGAAGCAATCGCGCGAGGCGATCGATCGAAGGAATCGGGTTGGTAGACAAAATCCGGTGACAGCAATGACCGAACCACAATTTTCTTGATTCGCGTCTCTTCGGAGACATTGTTATCCCAATAACTGTTCACCAAATTGGCGGCTTCGTCATCGGAAAGCCTGCCTTTGTGCGCGGCATGCACAAACATGCGGCAGAAATTCAGCAGCTTCTCATTTCGCTGATCGCTATCTGATTCTTTGATATTGGCTAATTCTTGGATATTGGCAACGACAAAGTCAGAAACTTCGATTGATGCTTGAATCGTCGCTTCCTCCCACTCGACTGAAATCGACGAGCCTCTTTCGTAGCCATAACTGTTATCGTCGGGAGGAAACGGTGTTCGAACGACGGCAACTTGAGGAAACCAGCCAGGAGATAGGTTTTCCCTCGGGATGATCTGGCGAGATTGATGGGGTGGTTTCCATTCTAAGGTTAGGTTTCCCTGTTCAGACTTGCTGCGCTTCATCTCCAATCGAATTGGGTAATCGCGATTCGCCAATAGCCGTATCGAAGCCGTCTGCTCTGTCATGTCTCCCGATTTGACTGCGGCATCGATCAAGGAAACTTTCATATCGTTTACCCACAATTGAAATCCGTTTGTCGACTTGACGCAAAATTCGTAGTCGCCATGCTCCAGACTTCGGACCCCGCCTTGCCACTGAATAACGTAGTCCTCCTTTTCCGATTGGATCCCTTCGGGAACTGTTTCGCCGAAGTGAAAATCGATTACGGGATCGACGCGATTGAGATCGCCTTTCCATTTCCCGTCTCGATAAGCTCCAGTCAATCCTCGCTCTTCGGACCATTTACCACGACCATGAAAATTGCTGAACAGGTCCGCAATCGATTCGCGGTACTGCCGATTGGTTAGTCGGAGCAACGAAGTTCGCGGCGGCTGATTTCGCACACGAGCGATTTCGGTATAGAAAGCGCCATGGATGAATTCTGCAATGAGCTGGGATTGGCGGGCATCGCATCTCTCCGGTTCTCCTTCGGGCATGGTGCGATCAATATACTCGGCTAATTCGCCAAGCGAACGATCGCCATACAGAGGTTGCTCGCGAGCCCCTGCCACTCCCTGACCATTTTCACCGTGGCACGTCGCGCAATGAGTCTGATAAAGCAATTTGCCATCCAAATCATCGGCTTTCGCTTGGCCACAAAACTTGAGACTCAGGGAAGCCAGGAACAAAGCGCAAACGAAGGTTGCGAAACGGAATCGTCTGTTGGATACGAATGAATTCGACATGTATGGAAATCTAAAACAGGGGGACCGAAAGTCTGGCAAGTTCATTAGCGTTTCAACCTGCCTCATCTAGTTTTGCTTAGGAACAGTCCCGAAATAATTTCCGTGTTTGGAGCATTGGTGTCATTCCCGCGCAGGCGGGAATCCAGCGCAATTGATCCTGGATTGCCGCCTGCGCGTCAATGACGTGCAACTCGGTGCCCTGGATCGACATCACGA
>JANMGV010000237.1:0-29913 GCA_031374825.1 Pirellulaceae bacterium | reverse complement strand
CCTAATTGAATGGGACGGGCCTGGAGACCCGTCCTACGTTGGGTAAGGCAATTCCTGCCGCTCGCCGGAGCGTAAAAAGTGGGGATTTCGAACAAAAACGGTTTCTATGATGTTCTAATGATGCAACTCAGCAAATACGCTGCCCAAGTTTTGAACTGCGAATATCTAGCGAACCACTTGGAAAACTTTCTGGGATGGGGTTGTTTCCACGCAAGGCGTTTCGCCAGCTTCGACGAATTCCAAGCCCGACCCGACGACGAGATTACGCAAAGTTTCCGAAACCAACACTTGCGAAAAGGAAGCGACTTCGGCAATCATTCGGGCTTGAATAACGGCGGGACCTTGAACGCCTTCATCATCGACGTCGCATTCCCCCGTATGAACTGCAATTCGCGTATTAAGGCCGAGTCGGTCCGCAATTCCACTTATGGCGATTGCGGCACGAACTGCACGGGCGGGACCGTCAAACATCATTAACGCCGAAGCTCCTTCGACGGTCAAGTTGCGGCCCCGAAACAACTCGGCTTCGTTTTCCAATAAAGAAATGAAGCTAGCGACCTTAGTAGATTCGTCATGGTGAACTTCTAAGTCAGATTCGGAGGCTCTGAATTCGGTGGCTTCGAGCGCTATGAAAACGACAGTTGCCAAGACGCGGTCAACCTGAGGTGCGTTGCGTTTACCAGTAAGGAAAACTTGAATCTCGTCCAAGATCGCATCGCTATCTCCGACAAACGGCAAGTGATCGCTGCCGGGCAACTCCACGAACTTTGCGCCCGGAATCTTACTTGCCAAGTATCGTCCCTCGTCGATTTTCAAACAACGATCGTCCGTTCGATGGATAACCAGTGTTGGAACACGTACGCTCGGAAGGATGGGGCGAATATCGATTTGTGCATTCATGTTTGTCAGAGCAACAGCTGCGCCGGGACTTGCTCCCATGCGAAGATATGTTGCCCACCAGTCTCGAAAGACAGGGTCTTTGGAACGACCAGGGGCACGATCGTCTATTCCCACCGGCCCTCCCCATTTATTGCGAATTTCTTCGAGAAAATGCTCGCGCTGCACATTGGTTGGTCCCCAAGGATAATCCTCGGCCCACAAGCGACGCGCGTAACTGCCGATCATCACGAGTGCGATTGTCTTTTGCGGATAAGTTGCCGCAAATAGCGAGCACATTGGGCCGCCTTCGGACACTCCACACAGAACCGCACGTTTTGAGCCCGCAGCATCCATGACAGCCCGAACGTCATCCATCCGTTGCTCGAGGGTCGGCAACTGATCGATTGGAACGCGATCCGACAATCCCGTACCGCGTTTATCGAAGAGGATGACTCGCGAAAATTTTGCTAATCGATTTAAGAAACTGGCAAAGGTCGGCTCTTTCCAAAACCACTCCAAATGCGAAACCCACCCCATAACGAACACCAAGTCAATCGGTCCGTTTCCAAACATTTGCCAAGCAATATTCAAATCGCCGCTCAACGTATATCGAACCACAGGCGTATCGACGGCAGTCAGCGATTGTGCGGTCTCGGTGGCTTCTGCTCGCTTTACAATGTTCGTCGAGGTGGCTTCAAGAGCGATTGCCGTTTGGATGTCCGAGTTACCTTGGATCTGCTTTAGTGTCGCCAATAATTCGCTGGAACTCGGTCGCTGGTTCTTGTCTTTATTAAGACATTTTAGCAGTACGCGGTTGAGATCCGTGGGTACGGAGACTTGGCAATCGGCCAAAGGTCTTGGTGCTCTATCCAAAATTGCAGCCATCACCTCGCAATCAGAATCGGCGCGAAAGGGATGATCGCCAGACAACATTTGAAACAAAACGATACCGAAGCTAAAAATATCGGATCGGTCGTCGACGACTTGACCCCGAGTTTGTTCCGGCGACATGTAACGCATGGTTCCCATGACCAGTCCTGCTTGGGATGTCGTTCGAAAAGCAAACTTAGAGAAAGGCTGACTGCTATTTATCGCAGGAGGGTCGATCAAAAATTTGGCCAATCCGAAGTCGAGCACCTTAATGAGCCCATCTTCGCGCAGCATAATATTGTCGGGTTTTAGATCGCGATGAATGACACCGATCGAATGTGCCGCAGCCATTGCACTGACAATTTGGATCGCGTAATCCAATGCGTATTTAAGAGAGAATCGACTGCCCTCTAATGCTTGACTAAGAGATATCCCTGGGATGAATTCAGTGGCAATAAAGTGAATGCCATCCGCTTGGCCAACTTCATAGATCGTCAAAATGTTCGGGTGATTCAGCTTGCTGGCAGTGCGCGCTTCGCGCTGAAAACGGCTTAACCATTGCGAATCTCGCGACCGCGAGGGTGCTAGTATTTTGACCGCAACAGGTCGACCAAGCCGAAGGTCCTTGGCAAGATAAACAATGCCCATCCCGCCTCGACCAAGCTCCTCAAGCAATTCGTAGGATGCAATTACGGAATGTAGTGGGAGTGACGTTTCTGTAGGCATTTCAGTTCGTTGAATCGGAGCAACGATCGGAGTTTCCAAAAAATCACTCGACGCAAAATGAGCGTCCAGTAACCCACGAACTTCCTCCTCCAGTTCTGGATGCTCCGAAAACACCTGACGCAGGTATTTGTCAATATCCGACGTCGCACCTAGTTCGAGTGCATTGAGGAAAACTTGTTCGACATTCACCACAGAATCGTTTTCATTTAAGGAGGTATTGAATTTTTTTTATCGGAGGGCTCTTCCAAGTTGTACCGCTGACAGTGTCTAAAGCGCTAAAAGATTGCGATGCGCTCCACAAATTCCGAAAAACAATTTGGTTTGTAAAATTCCCGCGATTTAACACACTGGGTGGTTTGGCATGTAGCAGAGAATGGATTCTCCCGACGTCCGATGCCGCTGAACGATGATATCACAATTGGGGATATCACAATTGGGAACCGATACGTCGAAACAGCCAAGCTCGAGCGTATGTCCAATGCCGATGAGCGGTTGTTCGCGAAATATCGAGAACTTCGCAGGCTTCCTCAATTGTCATCCCACCAAAGTAACGCATAACGACCAACCGAGCTTTCACAGGGTCTTCCTTGGCTAGTTCTTCGAGAGCATGATCAAGCTCGATTAGAAGCTCTTGATCGAGGTCCGCACCTAGAGTTTCCAACTCGACTTGGACACGATGGTATTCGCCCCCCCGTTTAATTCGTTTTCTGCGCCGAGCATTATCGACCAAGATTCGCCGCATCACTTCGGCAGCGACAGCGATGAAATGATTTGGCGACTCCCAAGCCGTGGGAACTGATTCTCCGGAAAGGCGAAGATAGGCTTCGTGAACCAGTGCCGTCGGTTGAATCGTCAGCCCGCTTGGTTCATGGCGTAGTTTGGCCGCTGCTATGGACCGCAACTGGTCATAAACTTCCTGAAAGATACCGTCGATAGGTTCTGAGGAATCAACACTGTCAACGATCTTTTTTTCGGGCGATTGTTCCGACATATCATTCCTCAAACGGTCGGCAGTGTCGTATCGGGCAATCAATAAACCATCCATGCAGTCGCGTCGCCAGCAAGCAGACTTTGCCATAAAATTCATCGATCGTGAGTTTAACATCGCATCAGTTGTAACGCGAATTGTATTTCCAACAAAACCTAGGAATGTATGCCTTAAAACGAATTAATGGTATTAGCAAGTCGCACTGGTGTTTATGTTTTCTTGCGCGGACGTCCCGTCCGCAAAAATTAAGAGAATGCGGGCGAGATGCCCGTACACCAACCCGAATTCAACGGTTGCGCAAAGCGCAAGTCCCAAAATCTAACAGCGTTTCAATTGAATCTGCAAGTTCCTAAGTAAACTCAAAACCGTCGAGTCGTGCGAATAGCCTTTGAATTCAAATTAAGGCGTGAGAAAGTCCGCCCCGACACTAGATCTGATTTCCCGCCCTGATTGACTTTCGTACCGCTGCTTTGTCTGATAATGACTGGGGTTCGACGAAATTAGGTTTTTCCAAAAGGGATTGTTATGATTGCCAGTTTTCAAATATTAAGCCGATGTGGTTTATTGTTAATCGGACTATCGTGCGTGTTTTTGCACTGCAACGTTATCTTGGCGGCGGACGGTGATTGGCCAAGGTGGCGAGGAATCAACAATGACGGGATGTCGGCGGAAAAAGGCCTGCTGAAACAATGGCCGGAGGGCGGCCCACCTATAGCTTGGAAAAGCAAAGGTCTCGGCGGCAGCTTTTCTAGCCTTTCTGTCGTTGGTGACCGAATGTTCACAATGGGAGTCATGGACGGCGGTAGTCATCTGCTTTGCGTGAGTCGCAAGGACGGTGCGATCCTATGGGATGCAAAGTTTGGCGGTGGCGAACCAAATTGCACTCCTACTGTCGATGGCAATCGAGTTTATGCAGTTAGCCGGGATGGCGAGTTGGCTTGTGTGAACGTAGCTGACGGCAAGATCGTTTGGCAAAAAAGTTTTAAGAAGGAATTTGGCGGGAGCGAGCCAGGTTGGGGCTATTCCGAATCACCATTGATCGACGGGGACGTGCTTGTCTGTACGCCCGGGAGCATGGAAGCCCACATGGTCGGCTTGAATAAAACGACGGGGGCCGTCCTTTGGAAAGCTGCTCTCGATAGCAAACTGCAATTGAAAGGCCACGGTGGAGCGGGCTATTCCTCTCCAGTTATCAGCAATGGTGGCGGGCTGAAACAATATGTTACTTTGACTGGAAAAGGTGTCGTGAGCGTGGACGCCAAGTCAGGGAAGATCATCTGGATCTACGACAAGATTTCCAATGGAACCGCCAATATCCCGACGCCAATCGTCTTCAAAGATTACATCCTTTGTTCAAGCGGATACGGCGACGGTGGGACCGCCTTAATCAAGTTGGTGAAGAGGGGCAAAACGATTGGATGGGACGAAGTCTATTACTTTGCGGCAAACGAAATGCAAAACCATCACGGCGGCATGATTCTGCTCGACGGATTCGTCTACATGGGACACGGGCACAATAACGGATTCCCACTGTGCTTCAATTTGATGACTGGAAAAGATGCTTGGCGACCCGGTCGCGGTCCTGGTCGAGAGTCAGCCGCAGTTGCATACGCTGATGGCCACCTGTATTTCCGTTACCAAGACGGAACCATGGCACTGATTCAAGCAACACCTAGCGAGTATCGCGTAAAAGGCCAATTCGAATTGGCGACTCACAATCGCGAAAGTTGGCCTCATCCGGTCATCGCTGGCGGCATGATGTACATTCGCGATCAAGATGATTTGACGGTTTATGACCTTCGCGCGAAATAGTCGCTCGGTGATAGATAGACTGATTTGGTCTTAATATTAACTGCGAACGCAGCTGCGAGCGAGAAAGTTTTAAAAGAGCATTGAGCACCTTGCGTGTTCAATGCTCTTAACTTTTTGTCTCCAAACCCCGTAGAACGCGCCCATTGGCCCATTCAAAAATCTTCGAAAGCCCGTTTGCGTCCGCACCCTACATAACCCTACCTCTATTCCGTTCGGGCCAATGGGCCCAAACTACATTCGCAGGGACTAAGATGTCTGTTTTTGGGCCTCGCCAAATCTCAAACCGTAGCGCCCCATTTTTGGTTATTCGATATATCTTCGCTACGACTATTTATTGAGCAAACCGACAAACATTTCCCAGTCAATCCTATTTGGGGGCAAGTTGCTTCAACTCAGAAGTAATGATCTCGAGGTTTGTTGCTGAGGAATGGAATTGCGATTAGAATTCCCTTTCCCAAGTTTCGCGGGCGTCGAATCAGCCTTTCTCGGTTGCTCGTTATATTCCTTGCTACACAGGAACCATCATGGTACGGATCGGAACTGCCTTTCAAACCATGCGTTGGATCACCGCCAACGCGACCTTGTTTGCTTTCTTGTTTCTTGCAGCGACCGGCTGTGATTCGAAACGACCTGCGGCGACCCCAGGTGCTAGTTCGGAAAGCGCCTCGAATGTTGCCAGCAAGACGGATACTTCCAAAAGGCGTGTAGTGTTTTTGATCAATACGGACGATCCGTTTTGGGATGCGTGTCGCCAGGGACTAAAAGAAGGTGAGAAGACTTTCAAGTTGAACGAAGCCGGCCTGATCGCCGAAATGGAAGTTCCCGACGGGACTCTCAAAGGCCAAATTGACAAACTTCGACAACTCGCGAGTCAAAAGGACGTTGCCGGAATCGCTTTGTCCGCAATCTCCGCAGACAATCCATCGATCGCCGCCGAATTGGATAGCTTGAATAAGCGAGGCGTCAAAGTCATCACTGTCGATGGTGACCTTCTGCGATCAAAGTATCGCGACAAGCGAAAGTATTACATCGGAACAGACAACGACATTGCGGGTGAATTTCTAGGAAAAGCTGCTTCGGCTCTGCTTGCCAGTAAAAGCAAGACCAGCGGTGGTTACGTTCAGTTCGCAGGATATACAGACAACGATAACGCTCGCAGTCGAATGGATGGTTTCAAAAAGGGCATCGGTGATGCTTTCAAAGAACTTGACCGTGTAAGTGACGAGACCGATCGAACACGAGCTCAAGAAAACGTACGCAACGCAGTATCGAATCACAGACAAGACTTGGTAGCTCTTGTCGGGATTTGGGCCTACAACGCGCCTGCCATCGCTACCGTAGTCGATTCGGCGGGTGTCAAGAAGGACGTTGTCGTCGTTACGTTCGACGCACAAGAACAAGCAATTAAGGAAATGGAAAAAGGTAACATCGACGCCATGATGGTCCAAAATCCTTTCGATATGGGGTTCCAAACGGCCAAGCTTCTCAAGGCTATGGTATTAAGCGAAGATGCTGTCGAAAAGGAAATGTTTCCGAACGCAGGTTCTGCAAATGGTGATATCTACACAACGGGGCTTCGACTTGTCGTACCCAACGAAGGCTCTCCTTTAAAGGCTGAAGACTACGATCCGAAGGTTGTCGAATTCATGAGGCTCGATGATTTCAAAAAGTGGCTTGCAAAATACGGCCTCAAGAGTTCATGAGCGCGAATCAACCTGGACTGCTTGCCCGCTTCGGCATACGCGGAAACGAAATCGCACTGGTATTGGCAATTTGCGTCATTGTCCTGTTGACGCTGGCTGCCGACAGCAACCGGTCGTATTGGTACGAATCGGGCACGAACGCTGTTGAAATTGCCAGACAGACTTCGCTCCTGGGTATTTTTGCGTTAGGCGCGATGATGGTCATCATCTCGGGCGGTATCGATTTATCGGCTGGCTCGATGATCGCTTTTAGCGGGACAGTGATTGCCTGCACGATGATATTTCTTCAGAAGGGACCGTTTGCCGCGAACGTACCGGAGTGGCTGGCCGTCACGCTGGGCATCGGAGCAGGACTCTTTTCAGGTTTTCTTGTCGGCACGCTTCACGCTTGGCTTGTGACAAGTATCCGATTGCCGCCTTTCGTGGCGACTTTGTCAACACTAGTGGGTTTGCGATCGCTGGCTCGCATCCTTTGCGAATACGTCACCAAGACGTACGAAGGCGGCAAAAAAGCGCAAGTGCCCATCGATCAAGCTTTCTATGGTTGGTTGCGAAATCCCGATAACATTTGGGTATGGGTCGCGGTGTTCTTGACGTTGGCCGCGATAACCTGGCTGATTCTTAGATGGACGGTGCTCGGTCGTCATATCTATGCCATGGGTGGCAACGAACAAGCAGCTCGACTTAGTGGTATCCGAACGGACAAACTGAAATGGTTTGCTTACGTGTTCGGAGCGATGACAGCAGCGCTAGCGGGTGTTTTCTACATTGCGAACGAAGGCGTCTCGGCTCCTGTCAATCAAGGCCGCGGCCACGAACTCAACGCAATCGCAGCCGCAGTAGTTGGCGGCTGCAGTTTGCAAGGCGGTATTGGAACGGTCAGCGGCACAATCTTGGGTGCACTATTCCTGCGCGTGGTGATCGATGCCGTTGCAAAAATAATCAAGACCGGTGCAGACATTTGGGAAGGCTTAATCGTCGGCGTCGTTGTCGTGCTTGCTGTAACCTTTAGCCAACTGCATCAACTGAGAGGTTCGGGTCGGCGTTTGTTTCCCGGCGCGATGGGTGTCTGGGCAATGATTGTATTGGCAATGACTGCTGGGCTGGTGGCGATCAGCACTAGAGGCGTCACGCAATCAATTATCACCGCAGCCGTCGTTTTGGTTCTACTGCTTGGTTACGGCTGGACTGAAAAACGGAAATCCTCCGGCTAAATAGAGACTGCCGCCCGTAGCATGGGCCCATTGGCCCGTGCGAACTTGCTATCGCAAATCACAATTGAACCATCAACCTCACCAAATACTCGACTTTCAATCGTGATAAATGCTTTTGCCATCGCCAACGTATTCCCCTCATGCCGTTCGGGCCAATGGGCCCAAACTACATTCGCCGGTAATACATTCGCAGGAAATACATTTGTGGGAAATACATACGCGGTTAAAATATTCGCTGGTGTTGAGCGTTGCAACATTCACCCCGTAGCATGGGCCCATTGGCCCGTGCAATCCTCCAAAAGCCGGTGGATTTTTTAGATGACTTCTAGCGAAAACACAATTTCCCTGCGAAGTATAACGAAAAATTTTCCAGGTGTGCGTGCACTGTCGGATGTTTCTTTCGACGTGCGTCGTGGCGAGTTGCATGCAATTTGCGGTGAGAATGGCGCAGGCAAAAGCACATTGATGAAGATCCTGTCCGGCGTCATTACAGACTACCAAGGCCAACTGATCGTCGATGGCGTCCAAGTCCACTTCACCGGCACGCGTGACGCTGAAACCGCTGGTGTCAGTATCATCCATCAAGAGCTCAACATGGTTGAGCAACTGTCGATCGCCGCCAATGTTTTTTTGGGTCGCGAATTGCGTTCGCCTTTGGGTTTTCGTGACGACCGAGCCATGGAAAACGCAGCTCGAAAACTATTGCATGATCTTGAGTGCAATGTCGACCCTCGTATGCCCGCAGGCAGTCTTCGTGTTGGCGATCAACAACTGGTCGAGATCGCAAAAGCCCTTAGCTTGAACAGCCGAATTCTGATCATGGACGAACCAACCAGCGCGCTTACCGAAAGCGAAGTTGAGAGGCTGTATCGTGTTATTGATGGGCTGCGAAAGCGCGGTACGACGATCCTGTATATTTCGCATAAGATGGACGAAGTGTTTCATCTGTCCGATCGAATTACCGTCCTGCGTGATGGTACTTTTATCAAGACGCTTGACACCAATGAAACCAGTGCCGCTGAAATCACGCAGCTAATGGTTGGTCGGGAATTGCATTCTATCGAGCTTGATGCAAAGGCTGCGACAGGCGAGGTACTACTCGAAGTTTCCAATCTCTCGCTCGCTTGGCCGGGGCACGCTCGTGGATTCCGGTTGAAGGATATCTCGTTCGAGTTGCGGCGCGGTGAAGTGCTTGGAATCGCAGGATTAATGGGAGCGGGACGTACAGAATTGCTCGAATGCTTATTCGGCGCTTCGCAGTTACCTCCAAGCGGTATGATGAAGCTCGGCGGAAAAATTTACGAACCCAAACATCCCTCCGAAGCTTGCCGAGCCGGATTGGCACTTGTCACCGAAGATCGGAAACGGTTGGGCATTTTCACAGCCATTGATGTCGGCCGCAACATTTCGATGTGTTCGCTACAAGAGCTTACCAAGAATGGTTTATTAAGTCGGCAAAAAGAATGCACCGCCAGCGATTCGATGGTTTCAAAATTGCAAGTCAAGACTGCTGGGCTGGGATCCGCAATCACCAGTCTCAGTGGTGGGAACCAGCAAAAGTGTATCGTTGGTCGTTGGTTACTGACTAAGCCTCAGATTCTTTTGCTCGACGATCCAACTCGCGGCGTGGACGTGGGCGCCAAAGCAGAACTTTACCGAATTATCCGCGCCCTTTGCAGCGAAGGGCTGGGGGTAATCGTTACGTCAAGCGAACTGCCGGAGTTGCTGACGTTGAGCGATCGCATCTTGGTCCTTAGCGAAGGTCGATTAACTGCTACCTTCGATCGAAGCGAAGCAACCCAGGAGCGGATCATGCAAGCAGCAACCCTTGGCTGGAATGCCCGCGCATCCTAGTCCGGAATATCGAGTACATTAAGACGATGAAATTCCCGGTCCAACTCAGATTGCTCGATAAACGCTTGGCCGAAAGTCTTTTTTGTGAATGTTTTGCAGCATGATAATCCGACAACTCAGGCCGATGTTGCGAACGTCGGACATTCGAGGGTCGATAGACTGAGAGCCTCGGAGGCAAGCTCCGAGCACTTTTGAAATCGTCGGTTTGATTGGCGAATTTAGTCAGAGCTGGTACCAGAGTTGGAAAGAATTCAGTCGCGTGTTCATGACCTTCGCCAGCAAGCCCCGAGAAATCGACTCACACTGCTCCCGTGATGCCTACTTAAAAGGCCTTTGCAAGTTATCCAGAATAATGAGTCCTTTGTTCCGTCAATATTGATCGGTGGGCATGGATGACGTTACAATCACGCGAGGTCAGATAGGCAATTGATTTTTCAATTTACAGTTGGCCAGAAAAGTTTGGTTTTTGAGTGACTCTATTCTGAAAGTTTCGCAGATGTCAACTTTGAGAAGAAAATGTATCGCTTGGTCACTATTTGTCTGCGGCGTATTGTTCGTAGGCTGTACGGATCGAAGTAGGCAAATTAGCAAAGCGGAATATGAGGCACTTGCCGCCCAGCGCGCTGCGGCCGGCGGGACTGCAAAGTCATCATCGCAAGCTCAGCTAGAATCCAATTCGCATCATGGAGTGACTTTTTATACGGTCGACCATTATGATGAGGCTCGCGATCCGGAGGCCGATCTCGTCAAAACGATTGATCGCGCGAGCAAAGAAAACAAGCGGGTCATGATTCAGGTGGGCGGAGACTGGTGCGGATGGTGTCGGAAGATGAGCGATTTTCTTGAAACCGAAACTGCGGTGCGTGACTTGGTGAGCGAGAATTTTGTGCTTATGAAAGTCACGTACACGAACACGCAACCGAACGAAGCTTTCCTGTCAAAGTATCCAACGATAAAGGGTTACCCACACCTATTCGTTCTTGAAAGTGACGGCACGCTTTTGCACTCGCAAGACACTGCTGAGTTAGAAGAAGGCAGTGGATACAGCTCCGCAAATTTTGCGAAATTCTTAACAGCATGGCAACCGAAGCGATCGTCTGCTAATTGAAGCCGAATCGATTTTCTATAAGTCAAAAAAACAAAAAAGCTCGCTTTCAACTTGGTTTGTTGAAAGCGAGCCTTTTCGATCTTGTGTTGTCGAAAAACAGATTGCCTTGTACGAGGTTCGCCCCGCGCCGCTGGTGGCGCGCGAATAAAACGATCTGTATCAACTGCCCACAGCGGTTATTGTGCGCTGGCGACATAGGCAGATCGGGGATCGATTCATTCAACTCATAACATCTTAAGCTGCTTTTCTTTGCTGTTGAGCTTGCTGTCCCTGGGCAAGCGGAATGGATTTCGCATCCTCTTCCTTTAGTTCGCTCCGAATGACTTTGACGTCCGCTGGTGCGATCACGCCAATGCGCACTTTGTCGCCGGCCAATCGCACCACGGTCACCACAATGTTGTCACCGAGGCAAATTTGCTCGGATTCCTTTCGAGTTAGGATCAGCATTTCAGAATTCCGTTTCGTTGAGAACTCTAGTGTTCCACTAGAATCCTAGTTTCATGCTCGGCCAAAAAATTGATCAACCTCAGTTTGAATGCGAAACCGCGTTTGCGAATTCGTGACAGCCAGTCCTTTGGCCATTCGAATCGTAAAAAAGTACGCGTGCTTCCGACATATCATAAACCGCTGTGAATCGAACGCTTCGAGGTCCATGTAGGCAAAAAAACATGCCGCAAGGTGCGCCGCTTTTTGTCAACATTCGCTCTGTAATTGGAAAGGCTTCAGGTACTAATTGATTTCTTTGACAAAGCTCATCATGGATGAAGCTTCGTATTTGTCCAAATTGATTCTCGCTTAAACAAACCATTGTGGGTTGGGCTCCACTCCGATGTAGGTCAGGAAATTGATTACACCGTCGATCCCAAAACAAGCCGTAGTCCGTCCACTCGTGCCTGCCCTGGCGAATGTCTCCATTCCGACGGTCCCAGTTGTTCCGAACTCACTAGCTCCACAACAAACGGAGATTTGTGACGTTCTGGTAAACTGTACTATCGGACTCGAATACCAAACCGTTGAGTCGCAATAATCAAGGCTACATGCCTGCACGCGCCCTCACGCCATGTGTCCTCTACCAACGAATTGCTTAGTCAAACAGATGTTTTGAAACCACGGATCAACCACCAATCGCGATTACCAAACAAAAAAAGCTGTGAGACGAACACGGTACAGACCGTATAAAAGGTACGCGCGGTTTTGTCCAAAAACATTCAATAAGTTGGGCAGATTAACAGCTTGGAAAAACGTCCTGTCCTAGCGACTGAGCTCAAGGCGACGAAACGTTTTTCTCTTACAAAGTCCAATATAAAAGAGATTCCATCTCAAGTTTCACTTGTTGTTTTATACTGCGTCAACACTCGCGTCGATCGTCTCACCTGACCCGTTGGAATCGTCGATATGAAAGACTGCCACATCCGCCATAAAGCACAGGACGGGCGAGATAAACAATGCGGAGAGACCTGACAAAACAGCACCGTGACTCGGTCCGAGCGCGCGAATGAACAGCAATACCAGCGGCACGTACAGCAAGCCGCACACGATCGACGACACGATATCCGCCCATCGATCACGTGGAGCCATAAGTCCCGTGACGCCGATAACAATTGCCGGAAAATGAAACAAGAACGAAGCGCCAGGAACCATGGTTGAACTACAAAGTGCCAGTAACGTAAACCAAGCCATCATGGCCAGTCGAACTTGAATCGTATTCGCTTTGGCAAATGACATCGCACCGATCGGCAACGTTACCGCCACCGCGACGAAAACATATGCCAAACACAGGATATCCCCGCCGTTCACGAAAGGTCGATCGATGACTTCGACGACACGCAATGCCCACGCCATCAGCCAGCCTATTACGCTTGAACATGCGACAATCGCTACGACTGCAGAGACTAGCAGGACAAGTCGCTCCGATCGCAATGGCTCGATGGATGCTTTGCGCAAGATCATCGCAACCAACAACCCAATCGTTAGCAACGTAAGAAACGTGTTCCCATAAGCCGGATACGAAAACACAGGCCCTCCCATCACATCAAAATAAACGGCTCCGGTACTTGGTTCGAGCGATACCCAGTCGCCTTGTGTCCATTCATTCAAAGCCAAAATAATTGCGCGAATATGCTGACCGAAATGCTGGACGGATCGAGGACTTAAATTGGCAATGGTGTCATTCGGCGTGTGGTAAACATCCGCTGACCCGATCAACGCGAAATTCATCCCTGGGGATTTTTGATTGTTGAAAACCGTAAAATCCGTATCGTTCGGCAATCGTTTATAAACGTCGACCATCAGCGAATTGCTTACCGTGGGCTTGGCCAACTTGGCGAGCAATTTGGAAATTAGAAAGTAGTTGTCGCCGTGCGTCTGATGCATCACCACCGCTCCTGACGCGCCGCGAGCATCGAAATTAAAGACTAACGGTTTCGTCGTCCCCCAAGGTGGCGTTGTCCGCACAAAGTTCGCAGCGCCTCGCAATCCCAGTTCCTCGCCATCCGTTATCAAAAACCAAACTTCATATTTGAGTGTCTCCGACTGTAGGGAACGTATGGCTTCGAGCATGCCGCCAACGGCGGACATTGCATCCCCGGCCCCCGGTCCAAGACGAGTCGAATCGTAATGAGATACAAACAAAACTGGTCGCACGCCTGGCAATCCGGGTCGTCGGGCCAAGATATTTACCATCGACAAATTTTTGTCAACGAACGGCAACTCAACAACTTCTAGGCCAAGCTGCTTGAGTCTTTGCACCAACCGCGCCCGCACAAGCATGTTAGTGGCAGAGCCGCCTGGATGCGGCAGGCTATCGGGTCCTAAAAGATTCTGGATCTCGGCAATTCCATTGGTTCCCGATACATCTGATGTTCCCGCAGATTCAGGCGATCGAACACTGGGCCCGGAAAGCACGATCGCGGCAAAGGCCCCGATGACTACATAAATACTTAGGCCGAAAAAAAACCGTTGCTGTCGATGCCGCCGATCGACGACCCGATTTTTGCGAAGTCGACGCTTATTTAAAAATACGCTCATGGATTTTTCGTCAATGGTGTTTTTAGAACAGACTCAAGATGGGGTTTCAGTATACTTGCCCAAAGCCGATATCCGGCTTCGTTTTGGTGGAGCAAATCGTCGCGAAACAGTTCGACGCGCGGCTGGCCATTTACATCGAGATATTTTCCCGCCGTGGCAACAAAATGCAACTGCGGATCTTCTTCACAACACTTTTGCAAAGCTGCGTTCGCAAGTTGAATCTTGGGCCAAGCGTTCCAACGGGCACGAGTGGGTGTTATTGCGAGCAAAAAGATCGGCGCTTCAGGCCGATGCCGTTTCGACTCAGCCACGACGATGCGAAACAAACGAACAATCTCTTCCGGGCTTTTGTCTTTGTCGTCTCCCTTGATATCGTTGGTAACAAAAACTACCAACGCACGATATGCATGAGATTGAATTAACCGACGGCAATAAATTGCCAAGTCCGAGAACTTTGCCCCTCCGTATCCGCGTCGCACCACGGGCCAAGGCGACATATGGTCTTGCAAGGTTTCCCACAACCGGATGCTTGAACTGCCAATGAAGAGGATTGCATCGTCCGGATCCTTCTCCGTCTTGTCGAGCGTTTCCAACTTGGCAATGTCGCTTTCCCACTCCTCAGCTATCTTGCGATAGTCGGACAGAGGATCGTCCTGAATCATCAGGCAAAAACTTACCAGCAGATAAACAAGTTTCATGGGGCGATATGCTTGGTCGAGGGTTGCTATTTATTCAAGGCGTCCAATGTCGCCACTTACGCCGCACCGTTTCGCATAGGTTTCATGCAAAGCGCGAATGACGAGCCTGAAATTACACGGAGATTACATTGCCCTGTCGCTCCGAAATGCACGGGGCAGAATCTGCGAGTAATGTAGGCAATCTAACAGAAGACCGCTAGCAAGTCGGAGGTAACTGTGAGCAGCAAACAGGTAGAAACCTGAAGAAAGCCTGAACTATGCGTATTACAAACGGTGCGACGGCGAGATTCGTGCGACCGAAGTCATCCGTTATTCGCGTCGAAAATAGCGCGAGGATTGCTAAGAGGCTGATAGGCTGATGCGGCGGGCGGGCTTGGGAAGGACGGTGACTACGGGGAAAGTTGACGGACCGCCATGGAATGTCCTACCCCCGTCCAAGTAATGGTCGAAAACAAATACACCGTTTTTGCTATTTCCCGATTTCAAGCAACGCAAGATCGACGGGTACGAACACTCGGGACACCGAACTCGCAAACCATGTTCATCGAGAATGCGGTGCACCATCTTGGCGAATTCTTGGTTTTCCGCAAAGGAACTAAATGCCCATCCTTGAAATTGACGCAACCTCGCTTCGATGCTCTTTTGAATCGACAGATGATAAGATTGAATTTCGTCTTCCAACTGCTTAATTTGCACCTGCGCTTGTTCCATCGAAGCCATCGGCAAATTCATTCGCTTTTGCAGTCCGGAATGAATCAAGTCAATGACGATCTGCATACCATGCAATAGAGCTTTGCGATCATCTGGCTTGATCGGATGACTTTCGGCGGGCAACACGATCTCGATCAACGCCAAAGGTCCGTTCAAATGCACGATAGGACCAAAGAGAATCGGGCATTTCATACCATCGCCCGCCGACTGCTTTTGTTTCGGCTGCGGTTCGACCATCATGGGCTGGCGTTGTTGCCAAGCTAATTGCACGATTCGCTCATGTTTCCCATCTGGACGATCGCGGTTCTCGATCGTGTCCATCCGATAGCGAATTGCGAACCAAGCTCCCCCACCTCCCTGAGCCCGCAACCAAATTTGTCCAGCCTTGGCCCGAAAAACTTCGACCAGCGCCGGCAACAGTCGCTCAAGGAAAGGCTGCAGTGGACCGTCTTCTTCGGACAACTTGACAAAGCGACGTGCTACCCGTGGCGACAAAACATCGTCGCCAGGTAACATGTTTTTTACTCCCGAATAAAAACTGTCAAAGTTCATATGCTGCGGGTCTTTCACGAACGAGTAAACTTGTCAGCGCATCAAGAAATCCGACAGTCAGTACACGATGGAAGTGCAACGAACGAATCGTCTGCGGAATAAACTCCGTTTGAATCGATTGCGGCGATTTGGACGCGCTCCATGCCATTTAGTTCCCCGCGATCTGAACCGTTAAACGTTCGCTATTTTGACTGATCCAACCCAAATGAATTTCGCGACACAAAATCTCAACCGAATTGCACCCAATTGTCTGCCAAACAACAATTACGGTGCAACAATCGTTTAGGAAGCTGTCGTTGCATGAAGTAACCAGTAGCTTAATCCGCTGCTCGAGAGAACAAGGAGGAATCAATGTTTGAAAACAATTCGCTTGGCATTTTCGCCACGATTCCTGCTTCCCTCGCCCTGGATATGGCCCATTTTACGGGTTGCTCTATACCGAATCATGTCTTCCGGCCCAGGCACTATTTTAAAAAATATCGCTTGCAATGTCTATACCTTTTGTATTAACATGCTTGCAGAGGAAAAATTCGAAGCAGATCAATCGGCAGCATCGTTTGATGAAGCACAATCGGCAACGAATGGATTTTCAATGAACAATCGGCATCCATGGCACAGTCACAGACATGTGTTTTAAGCGGCATGAGTCGCGGTGTCCTTTGAACATAAACAGAAGACTTTTGAAAAGCTGGCTATTGTAGATCGCGTTTGGAGTCCGAAACTCTGTCTTGCTCCTCACCAGTGCTCGACTTAGGTGTTGGTCAACGACAGGTCAGCCATTCGCGTCGAACAATATTTAGTGCTTAACAAATCGAATTGAATGCAGGTTGTTTTGAAAACTGGTCCGCGTTGAAATTTTTTTCAGCTCGGCGTTTTGTCTGAAGTAATCACCCGTAACTTGGATAGCGATTGCGACTATGTCGAATGGTCCTTCTGAAGAGAGCGTCGAACATACCAAGCGTCAGATTCGACAGCTTGTAAACGAAATATCGGAAATGTCGAAAACCGACATGGCCGCTTCGGAGTATTATCCGGGCGTATTGCAGCGCGTCGTGCAAGCTCTCGCTGCGAGTGGGGGAGCAATATGGTTGGTCGATGGGGACGGCGTCCTCAAGCCTTCGTATCAAATTCAGATGAGCCCTGAATTGATGGACTCGCAGAACGAAGACGCTTCGCGCCACGGTAAACTCCTGGCCCGTATCGCTTCGCGGGGTCAACCCGAACTCGTTCCTCCGCAGTCGACATTCGGCGACGATCAATCCATCGCCAATCCAACGCGCAGTCTATTGGTAGTGTGTCCAGTACTCGCAGGCAAAGCTCTTCAAGGGATCTTTGAAGTCTTTCAACGCGCCGATGCTCCGCCCGATACACAACGGGGTTACCTGCGATTCCTGGAACACATCGCCAAACTAATCGGTGAATGGCTCAAGGGGCAAAGTCTTCAACAAGTCACCGATCGGCAGCAACTATGGCAGCAGTCTGATCATTTCGCGCGTTTGGTTCACGATAACCTCGATTTACGTGATACCGCGTTTACTATCGCAAACGAAGGCCGACGGTTGATCGAGTGCGATCGAGTGAGCGTCGCCACGTTGCATGGAACTCGCGTGAAAGTGATCGCGATCAGTGGACAAGATACGATCGAAAGTCGTTCCAACATCGTCACCTCGCTGAATGAACTGGCAACTCGCGTTGTTCGTAGCGGAGAACCGCTTTGGTACGATGGCTCGCTCGAAGATTTACCGCCTCAGATCGAGGAAGCTATCGAGGACTACGTCGATCTATCCCACGGTCGAACCATTACCGTTCTGCCGATTCGTCAACCGGAACGCACTGTCGAAGGCGACGTGCTTGCCAAGCAAACGCAGACAAATGAGACTACAAAAAATCGCGCTATTATCGGTGCGTTGATCGTCGAGCAGATTGAAACACAGTTATCGCGAACTGAACTCGAAGGTCGCGTGGACTTGGTATACGAACACGCTTGCCGCGCCTTGGCAAATACGTTGACGTTCAACAATCTATTTTTGATGCCCGTGTGGCGTTTTCTTGGCCGAACAAGCTGGCTGTTCCGTGGTACCGCTTTGCCAAAAACTACTACAGTTCTCGGCTTGGTCGCAGTTGTTCTTTTGGGAATGTTCCTTGTCCCCATCGATTTTGATCTGGAAGGTAACGGCAAACTGCAGCCGCTCGAACAGCGTCAAGTTTTTGCGTTGACCGATGGTGAAGTTCAGAACGTGATGGTCAAGCACAGCGACAAAGTTCAGAAAGGCCAACCCGTTATCGGCTTGGTCAATCGCGACTTGGAGGTTCAGATCGCTGGCATGCGAGGCAAGTACGACGCCGCTCGTTCTCAGTTCGAAATCGCCGATTGGACACTTTCCAAAGGCAAACTCTCGCCTTCGGATACCATTCAATTGCAATCGCAACGAGCAGAAGCTGAATTGCAGATGCAGAATTTCGCTACCGAACTCAGCATTCTCGAGAACAAACGCGAAAACTTGACCGTCGTCAGCCCGCTCACCGGGACGGTCGTGACTTGGGATGTAGAGAAAACGCTGCGAGCAAGGCCGGTTGCGGCAGGACAAGTATTGATGACGGTTGCAGCAACACACGTAGACGATCAAGGCAAAGAAGCGGATTGGGTGATTGAGGTCTTGATGCCAGAAAAACGCATGAAGTTCCTCGACGAAGCGATGAACAAGACTCAAGATGGCGTACTGGATGTCGAATTCATTCAAGTTCCGGATCCGAGCAAAAAACTACGAGGCAAACTTTCGCGAGCCGACATCGCGCAACGTTCCGAAGTCGACGCCGACGAAGGTGCTGCCGTGAAATTGCGTGTTCATCCTAATCCGGACGATATTGATGAACTTTCCCGCATACCCGGAATCAAAGTTATCGCGGATGTCAAGTGCGGTAAACGTAATGCTGCGTTCGTGTGGTTCCACGAAGTTGTCGAATGGGTCCGAGCCAACGTGTTATTCTAAAATTAAAATTGTGTCGAAGATTTATATGAGGAGTTCGATTGTGCAGTTCTATCCTATTTGCCATCGCATTGCTTGGGCACCAACTTGTCTCGCCTTAGCAACGATTGTTGCGATTTCGGCGAACAGCGAGGCACAGGGCCAACCTCCCCGGACCTCGAATCCGCCGGTTCGGTCCTCGGTCCTACCGCAGACCAAGGACAAGTTGACCGTAATGTGTACATTGAAATACGTGAGTGACGTCGACATCGCTGCTCAAGCAGACGGTCTCATTACGAAACTTGCTGCCGACGAAGGCATGATGGTTCGCAAAGATGAATCTCTCATTCAAATGGATATCCGGTTAGCAAACTCGGAACTCCAAGTTGCCGATGCAGAATTGCGATCTGCCGAAGAACAATCAAAGGACACTTCGGAGATCGACTACAGCAAGGCGGCATTTAACGTTGCGAAGATCGCCTATGACTCCATGAAAACTCTTCTCGATAAGAATGCAGCATCGGAGTCGGAAGCACAAAAAAGTTGGCTGGAAAGCGAACGATCGCGATTGGCGATCAAGGTTGCAGAACTCAAGCACAATAAAGATGTTTCTCAAAGCGAAGTTGCAAAAGCCAAGCGTGATGCTGCCAATGTTCAAATTCAACTTCGCAGCATCATCGCTCCGTTCGATGGTGTTGTCGTCAAGAAAGAGAAAGACGAATTCGAATGGGTGCGAGCCGGAGAGCCGATCCTGAGACTTGTCGCCGAAGATCGAATTCGCGTCATCGGTTCTCTCAAAGCGGCCGATCTTCGCATTCCAGCTCACCGTTTGAAAGGTGCCAAAGCGACTCTGTTTGTCGAACTGGCTGCCGGCATTTGGGACTCGAGCGAATGCACGATCGGCTTCGTTGGATCGGTGGTCGACCTAGATAATCGCTATCGCATTTGGGCCGAGATTGAAAACAAACAGCAAGACGGCCAGTGGCTGTATCGCGAAGGCATGGTTGCCCAAATGGAACTTGCAAACGCACAATAACAACCAAACGACCAATTAGCAGTTCAATTTTCGAGAAAAGCAGGAAAGGAGCGAGATAGTAAACGATGGCAACAATGGCTGACAGCTTGGTCAATAGCGCGATGCGTCCGCTCAAGCTGCGCAAGCGCCCCGACTTGGAAGCGAGTCGCCATCTGTACCACGGTCGCGGCTACTGGGTCGTTAAAGAACCGGTCGGCCTCAATTATTTCCGATTTCACGAAGAAGAGTACGCCATTCTCAACATGCTGGACGGTGAAACCAGCATGCAGGAAATTCGCGATCGATTCCAATCTCAATTCGCCCCACAACGTATTACCGTCCAAGACCTTCAGCAGTTCATCGGCATGTTGCATCGCAGCGGCTTGGTAATCTCCCAATCGAGTGGTCAAGGTCGGCAGTTAAGACGTCGCGGGGATGAAAAAAAGAAACGCGAACGACTTGGTAAGTTAGCCAATGTGTTCGCGTTGCGTTTTCGAGGCATCGATCCAGAGCGAATTCTCAATTTCTTGTTGCCTTGGTTTGGATGGCTCTTCACGACTTGGTGTATCTTCGCCGTTCTCACGTTTGGTCTTTCAGCGTTGACACTCGTCTTTGTTGAGTGGGATCAGTTCCAAACAAAGCTACCGACTTTTCAAAGCTTCTTTGCGGCACATCGCTGGATTTGGCTCGGGCTGACGATGGGGGCCGTTAAAGTACTCCATGAATTTGGCCACGGTTTGAGTTGTAAAAAGTTCGGCGGCGAATGTCATGAGATGGGATTCATGCTGCTCATCTTCACGCCATGCCTCTATTGCAATGTTTCCGACTCATGGATGCTGCCGAATAAATGGCAGCGTGTCTTTATCGGTGCCGCAGGGATGTATGTCGAGTTGATCCTTGCCTCGTTCGCAACCTTCCTTTGGTGGTTCAGCGAAGAAGGTTTGTTCAACTACTTGTGCTTGAGCGTGATGTTCATTTGCTCCGTCAGCACGGTTGTTTTTAACGGCAACCCGCTGCTGCGATTCGACGGTTATTACATCTTGATGGATATGATCGAGATTCCAAACCTTCGTCAAAAAGCCACCGAAGTTCTCAAGCGATGGTTTCAAAAAACGTGCTTGGGACTTGAATTGCAAGACAACCCATTCCTTCCGCACCGCTATCAGTTCTGGTTTGGATCGTACACAGTCGCTGCCGTTATCTATCGTTGGGTCGTGGTTGTTTCGATTATCTTCTTCCTCAATCAAGTGCTCAAACCGTACGGACTGCAAGCACTGGGGCGGGCGTTTGCGATCTCGGGAATCGTTGGTTTGATCGCGCAGCCAATTTGGTCAACTTATAAATTCTTCAAAACTCCTGGTCGAGCATCCAAAATGAAACGAAATCGAGTTTTGGCAACAACGGGCGTCGTCTTAGCAGCACTTGGTTTTGTCGCCTTTGTTCCTTTTCCCTATCACATCGACTGCGTTGCTGAAATTCAACCTGCGGACGCGTTTGCTGTTCGGTCCATGGTGCCAGGCCGCTTGGTCAGCTTTAATAAAAAGCCCGGCGAACTTGTCCAACCCGGCGAAGTCATCGCGCAGCTTGAAAACATCGATCTCATGCTGCAACGCGAATCCTACCAAGGCGAATACGGTTTGTCAGAGCTAAAACTTCAAATGCAAAGCCAGAAAGCAAATCGCGATCCCAATCAAGCTTCCGCAGTCGTCTCGGCTGAATCCCAAGCTCGTAGCGCTAAAGAACATTTGGACATTGCAGAAGAGAAGTTGAAGAATCTTGTCATTGTCAGTCAATTGCCTGGAATCATTATCGAGCCACCGGCCAAAGATGGCGGGAAAATGGCCGAAGCAACGGATCAGCTTCCTACTTGGTCGGGCAGTCCTTTTGAGCAAAAGAACGAACATGCGTTCTTTGCCGAAGGCGATCTGCTATGCTACGTGGGCGACCCCGCAATGATGGAAGCGATCGTGATCATCGATCAAAGCGATATGCAGGACTTGAGAGTTGAGTTGGGCGAACAAGCTCGATTAAAACGGATCGACCCAACCAAGAGTCCCCAAGTGGAGATCATGCTTGAGTCGGCTCGCTTGAACAGTTTATACGGACGATTGATCGAAATTGCCGATTCGGAAATGAAGGAAAGTCCCCAAAGTTTAGCAAGTGCGTCGGGGGGGACTCTCGATACCAAGATGGATCCAAAAACGGGAAAAGTCATGCCGATAAGTGCTTCCTACCAAGCCAAGGTCAAACTTGATGAAGGCAAGATTCCGTTTCGATCAGGCTACCGAGGACAAGCCAAGATACATCTTCAATGGAAAACGCTCGGATGGAGACTTTACCGAATCCTCTCGAAGACTTTTAGTTTTGAGTTTTAGCTCGAATTGTTGTTACTGGTCAATTTCGTCCAAATGCAGTTGACGACGAAGTGGCCCACAAATCGATGTCAACTGCATATGTTCTGGGAGTTTTTAACTATGTCAAAAGAAGAAGCCGTTATGGAAAAGCCAGCCGAACAAGAAGCACCTCGTCAACAACAACAAACCGTTCAGGTACAAGTTGAAGACAAAGATGCAATCGCGTGCTACGCAAACTTCTGCCGAGTCACTGGCTCGCCCGAAGAACTGATCGTCGATTTCGGTCTGAACCCACAACCAGTCGGAGTTCCCAAGGACCCGATTCACGTTAAGCAACGTATCATCATGAATTTCTTCACTGCCAAGCGATTGCTGGCTGCGTTGCAAATGTCGATTCAACGACACGAAGCTGTCTTCGGCGTCTTGGAAACCGACATCCAAAAGCGCCTCCGCATTCCCGGTCAGTAATTGAAAAACTAAGCCATCACGCGGTACGATTTTCGAAGCCAGTTTCGATCATGGTGCCGATGAACGAAGGAAACCCTACGACGTTGGCTTGATCAATGGCCCGCGTTCATTGCAAAGGCTGCCGCATAAAACCGGCAGCCTTTTCGCTTTCTTAGGTAGCTGGTTTTTCACTTCCAATTTTCGAAAGTGCTGCCATCAGCGGACAATTGCGAGGAACAGCATCACCGCGCCGGTAGCTTTCGAGCAACTCGTGCGAACGCCTTGCTAGCTGGCGACGCACCTCTCGCCGTTCGCCTTTGACTCGAGCGATCTTCATCGAATCGTAGCCCGTCGTCTGATGACGCATCCAAGCGATTACGGCGGCTTCGGCTCGCTGCTCGACAGGGATTCGCTTGGTTCGTGCCACGGTTCCGCTACCCACCGGCGTCGCATGTTCCGTGACCGCACTCGCAATTCGCGAAGCAATATACGTGAACTTTGGATTGAACGCCAGAAAGTCCAAAACGCTTTGCTCGAACTCTGTGACATACTGCTCTTGCGATTTCAGTCGACGTGCAACATCCGCTTGCCGCTTCTTCGCAAAACCTTCCGTCGATCGTTCTGAAACCAATTCCTGTCGGATCGTTTCGACGGACTTTTCCGGAGCCCAAACGCCACGTGAAAATATTTTCCTACCGCGTTTCTCTTGAACGACCCAAAAATTGCCAGCCGCTTTGATTCGACGTGTCAAAGCTGCGTCACCGGGTTGCACCAATATCCAACCAATTGGGACCTCGACCACATTGCCTTGAGCATCACGAACCGTGGTCTCGGTTGGGCCCGGTCCATAGACATGATCACTCATTCCGTTTCAACATCTTTGAGTAACTTGAGTTTCGCCTGATCATCCAGCTCACGCCAGTCTTGTCCCTTGAGGCCGGCCGCCATCGCCCACAGCAGATTATGGCTTACATGGGGATAACGCTGCTTTACCAAACGAAAAGCAATTGCGGGGCCGAGACGTTTTAGCTCGCCCGTTGTTTCAATTCCAACGGAGCGAAGCCAAAAGCCACTCTTTGCACCCAGGTTTCGCAACGACTCGATCGGTGACCCGTCGTCCACAACTGCCCATCCGTTTCTGCTTAAGCATGGGCTCAAGCGGTTTTGGACAAACGAAGCTGCAATATGTTAGACATGCACTTTTTCAAGAATCTTGTCCATCTCGGCTGCAGTGAATGCGCGAACCGTTGACGTGTGCACATTACCTAAAGAACCAATATGCAAAAGGAAAGCAGTCGCTGTTTCCGAGTCTGGTGCTTCGAAAATCAAGACGCCATCGTGATCACCAAGCGTCCAATAAATATTGGTGACTTTGACGCCAAGTTTTTTTCCCGATGCTTTGATCGCCGCAGCACGCTTTGTCGTCTCGTCGATTCCCTTAATGCCTTGCTGAGTGTATTTGACGGTTGTGATGTAAGTTGCCATAGCATCGACCTTTCGTAAAGATAAAGTGGATTGACCGAGACTCGCTAATATTCAAGCCGCGAATCACATTTGAAGTATGGTAATGAGTTTTGAGCATTTCTACGACAGGACATGTATCCGCACCCAACAATAAATTGCAGTTGTCAAATTGTCATCGTAGAAGACATACCTCTAAACGCGGTCTATACCAAACTCTGAACGACCAGATGACAAAATTGCGGTTATTGAATTCCATTCCCAGCAATGTAATCAACCGTATTGGGCGGGATGAGATTAAGCTAAAATTCGTGTGCGGCATGATGAAAGAGTTTGGGGAAAAATACTGCGAACATATTGGTCACTCAAATGCCTTATTCCGAATCACTTGCTGAACGTATCCGTATTGCTTTAAAAGGCAGACGAAGCGTCGAAGAAAAACGAATGTTCGGTGGCGTCTGTTTTCTGCTCCAGGGAAACATAGTTGTCGGCGTATGGAATCTTTCAATGATCGCCCGAGTTGGTGTCGAGCAGGAAGTTGCTGCCTTGCAGGAAACTCATGTCCGCAAAATGGACATCACGGGTAAACCGATGAAAGGCTGGATCATTATCGAACCCGATGGTATCGACGAAGATAACCAACTGAGGCATTGGATCGATCAAGCGATCGCTTTTGCAAGTACTCTGCCCGCAAAAGAATAGATTTCGAACAACTGAGTTCCTGGGCTTGGCTGGCGAAAATTTGTCTCCGCACAACAAGCCGCCAGCGATTCGTACGACGTTGGATTCGCGTTGCGTCTAAACGGACTTTATCGAGGCAATACGGTTACATTGACGAACACAGCCAGATGACGACAATGACTAACGCCTAAACCGTTCATAGCAAAAAATTTCGCCATGCGTTTCACTGATTGCAACGCAAGCAACCTTGAAGAAGAGAAATCAAAGCCCTAATGGCAGCACTATTCAATTCATTTCAGCTAAAAGACGTCAAATTACGCAATCGTGTCGCCGTATCGCCCATGTGCCAATATTCTTCGGACAACGGCTTTCCGAACGATTGGCATTTTGTTCATCTGGGATCGCGCGCGGTTGGCGGGGCAGGGCTCGTCATCGTCGAGGCGTCCGCCGTCACACCCGAAGGACGCATTAGCCCTGCCGATAGCGGCATTTATTTGGATGATCACGTGGACGCATTCGCGCGCATCAGCCGTTTCGTCAAAGAATATGGCGCGTGCCCCGGAATTCAATTGGCGCACGCCGGTCGTAAAGGCAGCGCGAATAAACCTTGGGAAGGCGATGATCAAATTGCCAATGACGCTGGTGGCTGGGACACCATCGCGCCATCAGCAGTCCCCTTCGGCGGAAACCTTACCAAAGTTCCTCGTGCGATGTCGATCGAAGACATCAAACGAATTCAAAAAGCCTTTGTGGATTCCGCTCAGCGTGCTTTAGCTGCAGGCTTTGAATGGCTTGAACTGCATTTTGCGCACGGTTATCTGGCTCACGAGTTTTATTCTCCGCTCTCCAACTTTCGAACCGATCAATACGGCGGCAGTTTTGAAAACCGAACGCGCTTTATCATGGAAACATTTTCTGCTGTGCGGCAAGTTTGGCCGGAACGCCTTCCATTGACCGCTCGCTTGTCCGTGACCGATTGGGGAAACAGTGGCGTCACGATCGAAGAGTCTATTGAACTTACGCGCCTCCTCAAGGATGCGGGACTGGATCTACTCGACGTAAGCCACGGTTTCAACAAGCCAGACATTTCCGACATTCCCTGGGGAGAAGGTTTCATGATCCCCCACGCTGGCCGAATTCGCCGCGAAACCGGCATCTCCACCGCAGTGGGTTGGCTCATCTCCGATCCACACCAAGCGAACGATTCGGTCGAACGCGGCGACACCGACTTGATCATGCTTGCTCGCGAGTTACTACGAGATCCGTATTGGCCCTATCACGCGGCTAAAACACTTGGTTACGAACACGCAAGCCGTATTCTGCCCGTTCAATATGCAAGAGCAGTCAAATGACTTTGCTGCACTTGTAGAAGTATTCGCTGACAGAAGTATTCGCTGACTTAGCCTTCTGAGGAAATTAACGTGACAACGCCATACACATGCTTCATCGATCTCGCCGCCGAAGCAGTCCCACCGGAAAACGGAATCCTGAGCCGAACAATTTTCCAAGACGATCATGTCAAGGCAGTGGTCTTTGGCTTTGCAGCAGGCCAAGAACTTTCCGAACATTCGGCGGCGAAACCTGCCATGCTGTATTTTGTCCAAGGTCAAGCTTCGTTAGGCTTGGGCGTAGATTTCCATCAAGCTAAGCCGGGCACTTGGGCACATATGCCTGCAAATCTTAAACATTCCATCCGCGCCGAATCACCGGTCGTTATGTTGCTCGTTTTGCTGAAATCCTAACGCAATGATCGCTTTACGAGCCCTACTAATTTGGTTTGTCATTATCGCCGCTGAAACAATTCACGGCACGATTCGCACGGTCGTTCTTGTTCCTTGGATTGGTGATTTGCGAGCTCGGCAACTGTGCGTATTCACAGGTTCGATTATCATTTTCACTCTTGCAGCAGTTTTCTCACGTTGGTTGCGAGCAACCGCATACCAACAAATTGCAGTGGGAATACTCTGGGCCATACTGACCGTGCTTTTTGAAATCGTTCTGGGACGACTCATTCTCAAAGTCAGTTGGGATAGAATCGTTCAAGACTACGACTTGACGCGCGGCGGGCTTATGGGATTTGGTCTTCTATTTATGGCACTAACGCCATGGCTCGCCGCTCGTGTTCGATCAGCCGAAACAACAACGGAGAACGCACCTTGATACGAATTGCAATGTGGCTCGCTCTTATCTCGCGGTTCCTGGTTTCCGGAGCCTTGTGCCAGCCCGTAGCCATTCTAGAAAATTCGACCTTGCCCGTTCCCGATGGAACCAAAAGCGAAATAGCACGAATTGACTTCATCGTGAAGACGAACCGGATCGAATTTTCGATCGACGGCCAACGTATAGCTGACTATGTTTTTAGCGACGAAAAGATCCCACGCCCGTACTTTGCGAATGTCACCAGCAAGTCCGGTGTCCAGTTATCACGCAATCATCCACCGCAAACCGAGCGCGATGCAACGGATCACGAGACCATGCATCCGGGGGTTTGGTTGGCGTTCGGCGATATCAATGGCTCTGACTTTTGGCGAAACCAAGCCAAGATTGAACATGTCCGATTCACCGTCGATCCGTCTCGCAATGAGCCGGCCGTAAAATTCGCGTCCGAGTCACGCTTCGTCGATTCGAACGCAGTCGAAATTGGATCACTTCAGAGTCGAATCGAGCTTCTGCCAAGCGAAAGCGGCTGGATGCTAATTTGGAATGCAACTTTTCAAGCCACCAACCAGGACCTCGTATTTGGTGACCAAGAAGAAATGGGATTTGGGGCTCGAGTAGCCACGCCGATCATCGAAAAGAACGGCGGCATTATTACAAACTCTGACGGTAAGTCGTCCGCCAAGTTGACTTGGGGACAACCAGCCGATTGGAGCGACTATTCAGGCACGGTCGAGGGCCAGCCGGTTGGCCTTACCGTCATGGCCAGCCCGAAAAACTTTCGCCGCAGTTGGTGGCACAATCGTGACTACGGATTGACCGTCGCCAACCCATTCGGTCGTGCGGCCATGCAACAGGGCGATAAGAGCGAAGTGACTGTCCGCCGCGGTGAATCCATGCAACTCACGTTCGGACTGTTCGCGCACGACAAAGCAGACTTCAATCCCAAGAGTGCGTACGAATCCTTTGTGCAGGCAATCCCATGATGGTACAGCGATTGTTGCTGCTGGTTGTGGTTCTTGGTTTTTGTCAAACCGATCGGAACGTGTCAATATGTAACGTAGGGTGTGTGAAATAACGTAGGGTGTGTGAAGTGGTCGTGTCAGAAATACTCGTCCATTTTTCCAAAGCATAAAAGCGTTAATCACGGAATCGCATCGATAAAGCAACGACCACGCAACACACCATTCGGCATCTTGCCCCGCGTTGGAAACGTATGCAAAGCTTCTAACGGCGAGTTCCTCGGCCCGGACGCGTGGGCAGCGGTGAGGAAGGAATGGGAACACTAATCCTCGCTAATCTGCTCTGATGAAGAAGGCCTGATTCGGGACAGGGAAAGCGTATGATCGCTTCCGTTAGTTCAACAACCACACCACCGCACTCGGAACAGGCTTGGCGACGGTTGCTCACATTTACTGGACTCCTTGATTAGCGAAGATTAGTGCCGATTAGTGTCTTTAAAAAAGCATTGCGAAAGCTGACAGCTTGATGCTTAAAGACAAGATTCAAGATCAAGCATTCGCGACAGTCGAGCTTGCCTCGACCTGTCGCAACAGGTTTGGCGTGCTAACCACTCAGACGCGCGTCCTACCGTTTCCTCGACTTGTCCAGGTCTATGGCTGTTCGCGTTCCCAAACCACGATTCGGCAGCGCCGAGGAAGGAATTGGAACACTAATCTTCGCTGATCTGCACTGATGAAGAAGGATTTGATTCGGGACAGGGAAAGCACATGATCGCTTCCGATAACTCAACAAACTTACCGCATACTCCAAACAAGCCTGACGGCGGTTGATCACATTCACTAGGTTCCATGATTAGCGAAGATTAGCGCCGATTAGTGTTCTTGAAAAAAGTATTTCGCATGTCGACAGCTTGTGCTTAAAGACAAGATTCCAGATTCAAGCATTCGCGACAGTCGAGCTTGTCTCGACCTGTCGCAACAGGTTTGGCGTGCTAACCACGCTGACGCGCATCATACCGTTTCCTCGACTTGTCCAGCTCAATCGCTGTTCGCGTTACCAAACCACGAATCGGCACCGGCACGCAAGAATAGGGAACACTAATCTTCGCTAATCCGCACTAATGAAGAAGGAGCTCATTCAGGACAGTGAAAGGGTATGATCGCTCCCCTTGGCTCAACAAACTCACCGCCGCACTCCAAAAAACCTTGACGACGGATGCTCACATTCACCGGGCTCCTTGATTAGCGAAGATTAGTGCCGATTAGTGTTCTTGAAAAAAGTATTTCGCATGTCGACAGCTTGTGCTTAAAGACAAGATTCCAGATTCAAGCATTCGCGACAGTCGAGCTTGCCTCGACCTGTCGCAACAGGGTTGGCGTGCAAACCACTCAGACCCGCATCATACCGTTTCCTCGACTTGTCCAGGTCTATGGCTATTCCCGTTCCCAAAAAAGCGAATCGGCATCGCCGAGGAAGGAATGGGAACACTAATCTTCGCTAATCTGCACTGATGAAGAAGGCCTGATTCGGGACAGGGAAAGCGACGATGTTAGCACCCCAAACCTGTTGCGAAGCAAGGGGCACAAGGCTGGGCTGTTCAAACATTGGGGTTTCATGGACCGGTGGTTTGCGCAGTTTTCTGGCTGGCACGGCGACCTAGATCACGACGACGGCGAGACTGCACGCTAGGGCCAAGCATGTTTGCCTGCCATTGCTCGACATGCTTG
>JANMGV010000224.1:0-30291 GCA_031374825.1 Pirellulaceae bacterium | reverse complement strand
CCAGGCCCGTCAGAATTGAATGCGACGGGCCTGGAGACCCGTCCTACGTTCTGTCTTTAGCGAATGGCGCGTTTTGGGTACTCAGGCTTCTTGGGTTTGTGAACTGGCGAAGACTCCAATTCTTTAAGGACGATTTCGATCGATTTTTCAAGCTGTGGATCTTTGCCGGCGATTACATCAGCCGGCCATTGTTCGACTTCGACATCGGGCGGGACGCCTTCGTTTTCGACGACAAATCCGTCTTCGGTCCAAATCGCAAGATTAGGTGCCGTGATTGAACCGCCATCGAGCAAAACTGGATAGCCAAGAATCCCAACCAAACCGCCCCACGTGCGTTTCCCAACCAACGTCCCTAACTGCAACTTGCGGAACATCCACGGTAACATGTCGCCGCCAGATCCTGCTGTCTCGTCGATCAGCATTACTTTGGGACCGAGAATTGCTGCGCTCGGGGTACGAATATCTTCGCCATATCGCGTTGCCCAATTACTCAAAAAAGGTCGACGCAATAGATCGATGTAGTAATCCGCAATCTGCCCGCCCCCGTTGAACCGCTCGTCTACGATAATCGCATCGCGATTCGCTTGTGGGAAAAAGTAACGCTTGAAATAGGTATGCCCAAGCGCCGCTGTGTTGGGGACGTAGACATACGCCACACGACCGCCAGTAGCTTCGGTCACGCGTTTGTAATTGCGTTCCACCCAATCTCGATTGCGAAGCTGCGATTCATCAGCGATCGGCACAACCGTGACCGTTCTTGACTGGGAGCCATCCGGATTGGGTCCAACTTTGATCTTTACCGATCTTCCAGCAGTGTTCTCAAACAAACTGAACACATTGATTTTGTCGGTAAGATCTGTACCTTCGACGGCCAGCAAATATTCGTTGGCCATAACATTCACGCCGGGTTCGGTCAAAGGTGCTCGCAAAGTTCCATTCCAATTAAGTCCACCAAAAACTTTTGCGAATCGATAGCGGCCGTTTTCCAGTTTAAAATCGCAGCCAAGTAACCCGCCAGGAATAGAGTCCACTTTCGTTGGCTCGTCGCCACCGCCCACTCGATGATGCCCGACGGCCAGTTCGCTACACATCCACGTCAACACACGATTCAAATCAGCCCGAGTTGCGATATGCGGCAAAAACGGCTCGTATTTCTTGCGCATCGCTTGCCAGTCAGCGCCGTGCATATTCGGGTCGTAAAAATAGTCGCGATTGATTCGCCAAACTTCATCAAATATTTGTTTCCATTCTGCACGCGGATCGACGTGAACTTTTAATTTGTCGACCGCCAAACGTGTTTCTCCTAGATCAACTTTGCCCGCCGAACCAGCGATTCCAAAGGACGAACCCGATTGATAGTAAAATTTCTTTCCATCCGCTGACAATTCAAAATCCGAAGCATTGTCGAGCAACGTCGTTGGTTTACGTGTCTTCAGCGAGTACATCACCAACGAACTCTTTTGCTCGCCACCTGCGTCTCCGGCTGATTGACGATTAGCTTGAAGGAAATACAAACTGCCGTCGTTCCCTGCCTGCAATCGCAAATACTGGGCACTTGGCAATCCAAGTGAAATGATCCGCTGATCGAGGTTTTCAAAATCGATCTTGACGCGAGCGGGGTCTTTGGACGCAATGTCTTCTTTGGACGCAATGTCTTCTTTGGATGCGGTGCCGCCATCTTTTGCCGCTGCATCAGCCTTAGCGATGTTTTTGGCTTTTTCTGTTTGCTCAGTGCCAGCGGCTTCTTCGTCGCTTTCAGGTTTTAAAGGCGAAGGCTCGTCTTTACTTAATACGGCGAGATAAATTTGACCTTCGGATTCCATGTCGTTGTTGGACATGTCGAACCAATTCTTGACTGGTCCCGCATCCGTCGACGCGACAAAATAAAGATACTTACCCGACCGATCGAACGCTGGTTCGCTGACATCGCTCATCCCGTCCGTGATCGGATACGATTTGGCTTCGTCCACGTTGTACACCCAAACTTGCTGAAGCGATGCTTTGGTGTCAGTCGAATAAGCCAACCAGCGTGAGTCCGGAGACCAGCTATGTTGCAAAGGATTGAGTCGGCTTGGTGCATAATGAAAAGCACTGACGACTTTGCTCGTCGTTTTCTTGGCTAGGTCAAGCACGTAGAGCGACCAAGAATTGTCGGTAAAGCTGATCTTGGTTCCATCGGGGGACCATCTCGGCTGTTCGTAAAACCCGCTTCCGTTCAAATCAAACCATTCGGTTTCGCCCGACTCGCCTTGTGGTGAAATTGCCAATCGATATTCGCCCGACGCGTCGGAAAAATAGGCAATGCGACTGCCGTCAGGCGACCAAACGGGGCTTCGCTCATGGGAAGCCGACGCGACAGCGATTGGACGCGGATCGCCTTTGCTTGCGGGTAACGTGAAAATATCGCCTCGGTATTCGACAACCGCACGCGCACCGGAAGGCGAAATACTCCCGCTGCGAATCCACTCTGGGCCCGTTACCCATCTTGGTCGAGTCGCTGTTAAGTCGGAAACAATGTTGATCGACAGTTTTTGAACGGATCGCTTGGCAGGGTCAAGCACATGCAAGTAGCCTCCTTGTTCAAATATCAATGCATCGTCGGTACCTTCGAGTCGATTGACGTGAAAGTCTTCGTAGTCTGTAAAAGACTCAATCGCTTCGGAGCTGGGATCGAAGCTATAGATATTGAATTCGCCATGGCGATCGGATCGAAAGAAGATTTTGCCTCCGACCCAAACAGGATCGGTGTCGTTGCAGCGGGAATCCGGCTGACGAATTTGCTGGACTGAATGATTCTCAATGTCATAGATCCAAATTCGCGAAACCGTTCCACCGCGATAATTTTTCCATTGCGTGAATCGTTCGGCGATTGGAATGTACGCGATCTTTTTGTTGTCAGGCGAAATGGTCGCGCGCAATCCATTTGGGATCGGCAATTGAGTCGGAAAACCGCCTTCGACGGGAACCGTAAACAGTTGCGTATAGCGAGAAGTGAAAACATGTCGCGGAGACGAGAACAGTACAGCACGGCCGTCGGGCGTAAATCCTTCGACTGTGTCTGGCGAGGGATGCCAAGTCAATCGTTTTGGTGCCCCGCCGTTGATGGAAACAACGAACACATCCTGATTGCCATCGTACTCAGCCGTAAATGCAATCAAGGCACCGTCGGGCGAGAAGCTCGGACTCGCTTCGCTACCGCCATGAGAAGTCAATCGGCGAGGATTGCTTCCATCGCGATTAGCAATCCACAGATCGCGATCGTACGCAAAAGCGATATGCGTGTTGCTGATCGCCGGTTGCGACAAGAGCCGTGTCCCTTCATCGGACTGGGCACCAACCGAAATGGAAACGATTACAAGACTTAACCACACACTGTTTAACATGAAGGACCGCATTGCTGCTCCAGATTCTCGTGACGTAGTTCAATTCTCTACCACATGTTTAAAATGCTCGATTGTCATGCGTTGATTTACTTGCGAGAAAGTATCTTAAAACGACATAGCGCCCAAGCGTCAGTTTATTCAGTTATAATTCAAACTCAGGCAAGTCGAGGCTTTCGTCGTTAAGATAGCTTCAATAGACACAAAATTCGTCTACACTTGTAGCATGGCCATGTAGGGCATGGTCCCTTTCCAAAAGCAAGTCAAACATACAACAATCTAGCGATGCTCCAAATGGATCCAAAAAGTTTAGAAATAGTCGCATTCACGACCAATCCAACGTGACTACCTTGCAAATTCATCGGACTTCTGAAAAAAATATTCTCTTGTTGCAACACAGGAGACCGACGATGACAGACACTAAAAAAAATTGCAAATGGAAAGTCGGGCTTCAAATTCGCGTTCGCACCGGCGTTCAAGACCCTGACTATCCGGATCTCACCATAGGCGGCTGGACGGGGACAATTTCTGAGTTCGAGAAGGGTAATACGAAGGCCATTTTAGTTCGCTGGTCCGACCAGACACTTGAAGGGCAAAGCAAGATTTACCGAGCACGTTGTGAAAGGGATGGGTTCGACAGCAACGAGATGTGGCTCTTGGAGGACGACTTGGAACCTGACCAAGGCGGTCCTCCTACGATCGAACCGCCCCAGCAAGTTGTTACCCCAGCATTGTCGATGAAAGATCAAGACGACCGCATCAGGTATGTCTTCAAATTGACCAGTGACGATCCTTTACCGTCCGTGGATGACCAATCACTTACGACCTATTACAAGTACCTTGCCGAAAAATTGACATTTCCGTTTGAAGCAACTTACTCAGTTGAAACTGGACCGTTCGAATCTAGAACCGAACGAATCAAAGTAGTAAGACTTCTCGATATCGGAAAATATCCAGATGAATTTTACGGGCTGTTTTGTCGAGCTCGACGACAGAATCGTAATGTCGATGTGCCACTTTGTAATGTCAACGTAGCGAAAGGCAATCCAAATCGAACACTTGTCGAAGATTATTCCTCATGGTTTGTAAACGCGTAGTAATTATGGATTCATGGCGTTAACAACACTGATTTGGTAACCACAAAACGAACACCTACTACGTTATGGCCGAATTAGTAAGCGTCCGAGATAGGCATGTCGGCGTTGGGGGCGGGGTGGGCGAGTAGCTTGTGGCTTACGCGTTCGATAGCGTCGGTGTTTGAGCGTAGGGATGGCTGCCGGTCAGACCGGCTTGGAGACGGTAGTAGTGCTTGTTCTCGGCAACCGTTTGACGCTCGAGGAGTTGGTGCCGGTGGACGTGTTGTGGATGCAAGGCACCCCAGCGATCGGGAAGGAGGCTCAGCAACATCGGAGAGCCAATTTCCAGTTGCTTCGGATCGTGTTGAGCGGCTTGGGATAATCGAAGCAGGATGTCTTCCAAGTAGTCTTGAATGGACAAGCAGTGGCGCTGAGCACTGCTGACGATGCTGAATAGTTTCATGCGACCGGGAGTAGCATGGGCTGAGCCCAAGAACAGCCAATTCTTGCGACCGATCGTCAATGGACGAATGGAACGCTCGGCTTGATTGTTATCGATCGGCAGTCGACCATCGTGCAAGCACAACTGAAGTGACCACCATTGATTTCGAAGGTAGCTCACTGCTTCTCCGATACCACTTTTCGGTAACAATCGCTTGACATCATCGCGATCGAGCCACGCTTGCATGCGTTGCCAAATGGGAACCGCTTGGCGGAGTTTAAATCAATCCCATTCAAGATGAGTATCAAGGTTGTCAAATCAACTTCGATTGCCATGCCTGCGTCCGATGGATTGATCGGTCGCTGAAAACATCCACGCTCTAAACGCTTATAGATCAGGATCAGTCCGTCTCGGTCCCAAAGCAAAATCTTGCAGCGATCCCGAATGCGATTGAAAAAGACAAAGTAGTCGCCATCCAGGATGTCTTTTCTGAATTCCCCTTTGACAATCCCGCACAACGCATCAAAGCTTTTTCACATGTCGGTAGGTAAAGCATGAATAAAGATTCTCGATGAACTAAACATGGCTCACCTCCGAAGCAAGCTTCAAGACGCCCAGCACCATTCGCAATGCTGCAAGATTCGTCGACGGCACCCGGACGACGATTCCTTCGGAAAGCGAAACTTCAATCCATGACGAGCTGGCCACCGTGGAGGTCGGGATCTGAACGAACGCGGGATGTCCGACCGATTCGGTATTGCCCCGCAGCAACTTCTTTCTGCTTGGTGGCTGGGTTGATGGACCGCCGCTCTGGTCCGATCGCTTCAGCCGCCGTTTCCACGCCTGAAAAATTATTGAGATTCAAAGCGTTCTCCCGGCAGAACTCGCCAACTGAGAGCCCACTGCGAAGTTGTTTCTGAACCAATTCTCGCCGCTGGTCCCAGAGCGCACTATCTACTCGACGACCCATAACACGTAGCCTCCAAAGGTTGGAAAAGAGAAACCAACCCAACAAGCTACCAAGCTACCCGACCAGTCAACAATGCTTATCTCGGACGCTTGCGGGCTACTCTTGGAAAACTGCGTGAGAGATTTTGCAAATAGCGATGATTGAAATCATGCAGCGTGATTTCGGGCTAGAACTTTATCGGGTCCCGATCATCGATTCCAGCGGAGCGCGGCCTCTGCCACACGTTTGCCCAATGCCATTGCCGTTTGGCGATCGCCAGTTCCGATGTTCGGCTGATCCATATTGGACTGAGCCATCGCGCCAGAGTAGCTGGCGATCCGATTGGCCTTGTCGGGCGTTGAGCCTTCCGGCATGACTCCTGTTCCAACCCAGATCATACTGTGCTGCATTCCATTGATCATCAATCCGGATAGGGTATTGAGCTTGTCGCCCGACAAGCCTTGAGAGTGTGTGAATCCAGCACCGATCTTGTCTTTCCAACCTTGTTGATACCAAATACCGCCGCAGGCGTCGATGAACGCTTTGAACTGTGCTGAGTAGCCGCCCATGTAAGTTGGCGTTCCGAATACGATGGCGTCGGCTGCGCTCAGTGCAGCGACGATCGCGTCATTGTTCCAACGTCCCTTGTCTATGTCCTCACCAACAATGCGGTGCAGTGATACCTGGGTTCCATCTAGCGACTGCGTACCTTCAGCGACTGCTTCGGCCAGTTGTTGCGTGTGCCCAGTAGCCGAAAAATAGACGATGGCAACGGATATCATTGATTTTGCTCCTACGAGAAACTGGAATTGAAACGAACTATTTTGAACTAATGGCCGGCATGAATTTCGAGTCCAAACTGAGGGGCAACCGAAAGCAACCGTGAGATCTCTTCAGCGTTCGGCTTAGGCGCGATAACAATGTCATTGCTCAGAACGCGCCCCGTGGTGCGGAACATCTTTTCGAGCCCTGCTGGGGCAACCAAAATTAGCGCCTCGGCGGGTTCGTCGGTTTCGTTGTGGAAATGGTGCAACTGATGCCGCGGCAAGTTGATAAACGTACCTGAGCTAGCATCAATCCGCCGATCATTTCCATAAAATGCTAGACTGCCTTTCAGAATGTAGAACCCCTCTTCCTCCCAATGATGCAGGTGGGGAGGAGGACCGCCGCCGGGGAATACTGTCGCGTGCCAAATGGCATAAGAACCCGAAGTGTGTTCGCTTTCGGCAAGAAATCGATAGATGTCACCAACTGCTGCGACCCGTTCCCCTTCATGGGACCTAGTGATATGCACGTTCGGCTCAACCGCCCATGAATTTTCCGGCGGGCTAAGATCGATTCCAAACTGAGGGGCCAACTCTTTGAGAATGGATAGCGTGAGCTCCCTGTCATGCGAGACTCCACGACGTTCTACCTCAAGAATAGCACGTCGCTGAAAAACCTCGAATCCTGCGGGCGCACAGAAAGTAACAAGCTGAGTCTCTTCCAACGCATGGAATCGATGGGAGGTCCCGCCTTGGATATGAATGAAATCACCAGGTGACAGAATTGATGTGCTGTTGCCCACGACAAACTCCGCTCTTCCGCTGAGCAGGTAAAAACCCTCGCCAAAATTGTGCGCATGCCCAATGATCGGACCAGGGCCTGGCTGGACTGTCGCCCGTTGGACCGTGTAAAGCCCGCAGGAATGCTCCGATTCGCATAGAAGCTCAGTCGGCCTGCCGTTCCAATCTACGCGCGAAGCGTTTCCAGCAATGCTAATCAACGGTAACCGTGGCGGATTGGATAGGATTTCATACTCGCTTTTCATATATCTCGTCCTCGAAATCCCGATAGTTCACAAAATAGAAGCAAGCAGTATACTCCATGATTTATTTTCTACTGCAAGGTACCTACTTCGTTATAGGGTACTAACAAGAGGGTAAGTGATGTCATCCAAGACAACAACAAAATCCGAGTTCGGTTGCCCCGTGGAGGCAACTCTTGCTGTAATGGGTGGCAAATGGAAGGCAGTCATTCTTTTCCACTTGATGAACAATGAAAAGTATCGATTTGCTGAGTTGCGTCGCAAGATTCCCGGCATTTCTGAACGCATGCTGACACAACAGTTGCGGGAATTAGAACGAGATGAAATCGTCCATCGCAAGGTATTTGCCGAGGTTCCGCCCAAAGTTGAGTATTCGATGTCGGAGTATGGCAAGACCTTGCGTCCTATCGCCGAACTGATGTGCACGTGGGGAAAGAAACACGTACTCAGGTTGCGTCAAAAAAGCAGGTAGCCCTTTTAAGATCGGCACGGTTCACAGGCCCTACAAATTCATGCTTGCTTTTCCACGGGGATCAAACGGCGGAGGCTCAAGGCGTTTGAGATGCAGTAGCTTACTTTTGTGTAAGTACGTAACAAAACAATGCGTACTTGTCCACAAAGAACATCGCCCGTACAGTTTCAAGGTCGTCAATATTTGCAGGTCGTCTGGATACTTGCCGTTCGTGTCCTTTTAGGGGCGACCACCTTTTGGTCAGTTGTAGAAAATTTGGCGGAGCATCCAAGACTATGAACGTATTGATCGTTCACGCTCATCATGAACCGAGGAGCTTTTGCTCTGCACTCGCGTCGCAGGCAGTAACCACCCTTTGGGCTATGGGGCACGAAGTAGTTTTATCTGACTTATACGCGATGCAATTCAATCCCGTTTCCGACCGTCGCAATTTTACGAGCGTTAAGGATCCCGACTACCTCAAGCAGCAAGCTGAGGAGAGTTACGCAACCGAGGTCGAAGGATTCTCCCACGACATCGATGTGGAGATCGCGAAGCTTGAGAATGCCGATGCAATCATTTTGAGCTTTCCTTTGTGGTGGTTTGGTGTCCCCGCAATTCTCAAAGGTTGGTTTGACCGGGTCCTCGTCGCCGGTCGTGTCTACGGTGGGCCAAAAATATACGAAAATGGGATTGGGCGATCGCAAAAGCGTGGCCTCGTATTGATGACCACTGGAGGCGGGCCGATGGTCTATGGAGGTTGGGGTGTTAACCCAGCTCTGTCGACGATTCTTGCTCCCATCCAGCATGGCATTTTCTGGTTTAATGGGATTTTGCCTCTCGATCCTTTTGTGGCATGGTCTCCCGCCAGACAGTCGAACGAAGTGAGATGTTCCTTTTTGAATTCGCTCGATCAGCGCCTCCAGCATTTGTTCAGCGAGACTCCAGCTTCGCTTCCACAGCTGATTGACTTTCCGCACTGGGGATTCGACAAAAAGAACCGCTATCTCGTGGTGGCGAAATACTGCAGAGCGAAAGACGATCGATTTGCCACGCTCATACAAGCCGAGCAGGCCAAGATCGCACAATGGAAGCGGCAAGGCATCCTGCTTGAGTTCAGTACTTCCAATCCAAATGACCCCAATTGGCGAGGGTTCTTCAAGTTACGAGCCACCGATCAAGATGAAGTCGAAGGACTTCTTAAGGAACTTCCGCTCGCGGAATACTACGTCTTCGAAATAAGTGAACTTGAGAGACCCAAATGAAGTAGCACGTTGCCGTGGCGGAGGGACTGGTTGCGGCAAATGCTCATTTACTCTCCCCGGAGAATTCACGGCGACACACGTTGCCCTTTGCATCGAGAGCAAGACTATGAATTGGTTTCCTACGAATATATCGAACGATTCTGATAGCACGCCCGAGACAAGTATTTCCAAGTCGTCTCACCGTGAATTGGGCGACTCGGCAATTTTGGATGCGTACTCGACAGCCGTAATCGGAGTGGTTGATAGGGTAACTCCAGCGGTGATAAGTATTGCTGGGCGCGGTGATGAAGCAAGGCTTGGATCGGGCTCAGGCTTTATCATTACGTCGGATGGTTATGCGGTAACAAATAGTCATGTAGTTGCCGGACGAGATCGGTTGATCGCGGAAACGAGCGAAGGAGACCGCCTGGATGTTTCCGTCATTGGCGACGATCCAGCAACGGACATCGCCCTGCTACAGCTTGCAGCCAACGATCTACCCCATGTCTCCATTGGCGATTCCTCGATATTGCGTGTCGGCCAATTGGTTATCGCATTGGGGAGTCCGCTTGGCCTACAATCAACCGTTTCAACCGGCGTGGTTAGCGCTACCGGTCGCAGTATGCGAAGCCAAGCAGGACGTATGATTGAGAGTATTGTCCAGCATTCCGCTCCTATTAATCCCGGCAATAGCGGAGGTCCATTGGTAGACTCGCGAGGACAAGTGATCGGCGTCAATACTGCGATCATCATGATGGCTCAAGGAATCGGATTTGCTGTCCCAAGCAATACGGCTCAATGGGTTACGACGGAAATTTCGACGCATGGAAAGGTTCGGCGAAGACAACTTGGAATTGTTGCCGGGGCGATTCGATTGTCTCGCAGCGCGACGCGCGAGTTGGACTTGCTGAGCGATCAAGTCGTATGTGTCCACGACGTTGCACCGCGAAGTCCTGCAGCGAATGCCGGCATTCACAGCGATGACATTCTGATCTCGATGAATGGCCGAATTGTCGAGAGCGTTGACGATGTTCACCGCCTACTGGCTTTGTTTCCTGGCAATGAAGAGATCGAAATCACTTTGATTCGCGACAGTACGCGATTGGTCGTTTCTTTGAATGGTTCCTAAAGTGGCCGATCCTGTTAAAACCGCGTAGCCCGTTCGAGACGTTTCCGATAAGCCTGTGGTCCATTCATTCAAAACGAACACGAAACTCAACTCAACCGATAGCGATTGAAGCTTGCTGCGCGAGCACGAAAGCCAAGGAATAGTTTCTCGAATTAACAAGGCACGTTCAAAACGGATCGGTTTGATTAGCAAATGCAACTAAACCCAATTCCTTGCTGGTCGCGAACGTAATCGATGCAGCCAAGGTTCAATGCACTGCTGGAGAACTGCTGGACCAAGGGTTATGCCGCAAGCAATTCGCGGGCTTTGGATTTGGCTTTGTAGCGACGGCCACCGGAGCGGGAGCGGTGGGAGTCCATTTCTTGCGGCTTGCCGGCCACGGACATGAATAGTCGACCGATTCTTTTACCAACTCGCACCAAATCCTGCGATCGAACGGACGAAAGCAAGAGTGCTCGGAGCTTGCCTCTGACGCTCTCAGTTTTGGCGTACAATGAGAGGTCGAACCCGTGCCTCAATAATATTGTGTGTCCCCATTGTCTGTCCGTATCATGTTATTGAGTCCTCGTCCTTCTGCCACCAATGCGATATCGCCCTCATTAGACTTAATAGTCACAATTGGACCAATAACGAACCGACAATCGCTTCATTTGCCAACCGGCACCAATTGGCACGCGGTCGGTGACTGCCGTCCCTCAACCTTGGTTCGTCGATCTTGGCCGAACCAATTCGAAAACATGAAGTGCTCACTATGACAAAAACTTTAGGAAAAAAACTTTGGGAAAACAATCTGATAGATCTCATGAGATCGACAACCACCAAGATTCGGGCAGAACCGATTTTTTAAAACTCGCTGGCTGCCTTAAGCCAGTAATGCTTGTCGTAAATTTTCTTATTTCGCTTTACGGAATAATGGCGTGGGTATTTGCATTGCCGCTCTTGTCGGCGCCGAATTCTCAAGATAACCGAGCCATGTCAGTGTTATTCGTCTGGGTTATGGCCCTAATACCGTTGATCGGCGCGGCTTCCCTTTTTGGAATGGGATTGAGTCGCAAATACTGGGCGTATTGGACATTTGCTCCGACGCTGTACGTTCTATTTACATTTGGAATAGTGTGGATATGCATTTTTTTAGAACAGGTGTGAAAGGTGTGGAATTACCTGAACCTGTGCGACGCTTCGTAGACCGAAAACATTTTTGCCATGATCAGTGGACGTAGAGAAGGCTTTTCTCGTCATCGCCACCCTGCAACCAAGAGGCTCTTGCCTATTGCTGTATAACTATGCCACTAACGATTTTCCAAGAATGCATCGGCCATTTTTTCGCCGAGCATCAGCGTTCCCTTGGTTCCGAAATGATGCTTGGCATGAGGCAAGTCGGAAGTTTTGATAAGCGTGACGTGAGGATCGCTGGCTGCCATTTCGGTCAAAGCTGAATTTACCATTTCTACGTTGCCCCAGGGCGCGTCCTTGTGTTGCTCGGTAATGAACCAACGAAGGTCCGGCTGATCGAGGTCAACCCGAATTCTGTCGATCAATTGCTTGATCCACTTGGCGTTGTTCTGGGCGTACGGTCCGAAGTACGCGTCGTTTTCGCCTGTGGGCCAGAAAATGCCTTCCAGGCTACAGGCGTTTCCCCGTTTTTTGAGATCCTCTTGTGCTTCGCGAATGAACGAAAGAAATTTTGGATAAAGGTTGCGGTGTGATTCCGTTGTTCCTTCGGGAAACCAATCGGGTCCTTGCGCGCCACTGTGAGTGAATTTGACAATCGCAACACCTTCGTTCGCATCGATCGATTTTCGAATGCGAGCACCGAAGCTCAGTTCGGGACCAAAGTTCCCCAGAAAGTCTACAGGTCCCAACGGCTCCCACTCCGTTGACGAGCGCACGCCTCCGCCAAGCGAATAACGGAACAGCACGCGATCTTGGTTCTTGGCCAACGACTCGTATCCCGCTTGCATCGGAATTTCAGTCACATAAGAATCTTCGCCTTCCATATTGCGCTGGCCTGCTAGCACAACCATGTGAACCGTTGCGTTCTTGACGATGGGCAGTCCGTCCTTGAATCGGCGGTCGGGCGATGTGACGGGTCGGCCAATATCCGTTAAGTAGGCATCCGCAAAAGCTTCGCCGAGTTGCAACTGGCCTTGTGTGCCATAATGGTAATGTGGCTGCCCGCTTCCCATCACTTCGAACGCTAGATGCGAAGTCGGCACCCAACGCACGAGTGAGTCGGCCCGGAGAACTTGCTCTTGTTGCTCGCGAAGGATGCAAAGGTTGCTTCGGTGATCCATCCCCCAAATGCCTTTTTCGCTGACTTCGGCCATATACCATTTCAGTTCGCGCGTCTTCAGATCTTTTCGCAAACGCGCCATAAGCTTTGTTAGCCCTTCGGCGTATTGTTTGTAAAGTTTACGATCGAGCATATCGTTTTCGCCTTGATGCCACATAACCGCTTCGAGTTGGTAACGCACGCCGCGTTTATCCAACTCTTGAAGCGATTCGCGAATCAATTGCAGCGTACGAGGATAGAGCTTCTGTCCGGCATCGGGCGCATCGGGGTTCCAATCCGTAGCGACCGTTGTGCCTCCAACCGCCGATTTGATAATGGCAATCGGATATGGCACTTGTCGTTTGACTCGACGAGCAAAGGTCAATTCCGGACCAAAAGACCGTAGTGGCTTCAGCGGTCCCCATCCCTTCGAAGCTTCCTCTCCATTACCCAAAATATACGAGTACAGCACATCATCCAGCGGCTCTTCGGCTCCCAGGAAATCGGGGAATTCGCCAATCCTTTCCGCCTCGGCATCCGCTCCCACCATATTCGACTGCCCTGCAAAGACAAAAACACGCGTCACGTTATCATCCGCCCATGAGAGCCCAATCGCAGAAAGACTCCACAGCATAAACGCCGTCAAGAAAATATTGCTTTGTAACACTCTCACGAATTTCTTTTCGCTCAGACTTTCGAAACAAGGGAGCACGATCAAACATTGCCAATTCATAAGTCATAAACTCGCTTGCTACTAAAATGCCTAGCCACTGACAGACCTTGAGACGACCGAAAGGGGTGATTAGCGAAAAGTAGAATTCGGCGATCACCCAGCGGAAGACTTACGCTTCGCGCTAGAATCGTATTAGGGAAGCTGAAAAAGTTTTTCCAAAAAACAATCTCAGCAACGTAAGCTAAATACCAATCCGAATCCCGTGTAAGGATGACAACGCCTTTGCCCAGATGCTTTTCGAATGACCTCAGAAAATGTCCTTGTTGGTATCACTGCAGCCATTCTGTTTCTGGCTGGCGGAGCCTTCTCGTTTACTTGCCTCGCAAATGGTGGTTGTAGGCCGTTGTCGTTGGAATTTGGATTCCTCTAAGCGAAATATTGCGAACGCAAAACTATGAATCGCTATCCGCTCTCGGGGTCGCGTTTATTGGTGCGGGCGTGGGTGGTTTGCTCGGCCCCGTCTCATGGCAGTTGAATCCCGGGAATCAGAAATCGTAAAAAGAGAATAAGCAGCACAGGATAAAAATCGGCAGCGCAAACAGCGAGTAAACGTTCGGCCTGCAAAATATAGCACACGCAGAAGTTGTTTTACTCTTGGCAAATGCGACCACTCAAAGCGGCTTGTTGCTTTGGCTGCCGTGAGTTTCTTGTTCTTGAATATAGACGTCCACTTGTTGACCCGGTGCAGCTTGGATGTTTTCGGGTGATACGGAGTAGATTAATTGGAGAACGCGCGTGTCGACGCGTTCACTAACACCGCCGTTCAGTGTTTTTTTCGGAATGACGTAAGGCTCACGGCGAACGAAAATGAGTGGCACTCGGACTTCAGGCCTTCCGCGAACGGAGGCGTACGCATTAGCCTGCCAGTCGAAACGGGGAATATCGGCTTCGTCGATATCGACTCTCACGTGAAACGGGTTTGTGACGCCCAAAGTAATCAGTGGATTTGCCAACACCGACGCAGGAATGAACTCACCGACACGGACTTTGACTTGTAAAACGGTGCTTGCTATTGGGGCTCGCAAAGTGTGTAGCTCAAGCGTCACTTCTTCTTTGTACAACGATGCACTGGCCTGTTCCACGGCTACTTCTTGAACTTGGATCGTGGGTGCTCCGGATTCACTTTCGAGCAAATTCAGGCTAGCTTGAGCTTCGCGATACTTTGCGTCGGCCTCGGCCAATCGAGCTTGTCCGATCTCGACATTCATGCGACGCTGACCAATTTCTTCTTCCGAGACGGCGTTCTTTTTGAAAAGAGTTTCGGCGCGATCTAGCTCCTGCTTCGTGTACTTAAGCGATGATTCGAATTGATTTTTCATAGCGAGCGCGGCGTCAACGCGAGCTCGTTGTGGCGCGATTTGGCCAAGTAACTCTTGCAGTTTCGCTTGCTGCGATTTCAGTTCGCTTCGGGCCAAACTGACATTAGAGCGTGCTGTCCTATCGTCAAGCTGCAGTATTGGATCTCCCGATTGCACTTGGTCTCCCGGGGCTACGAGAACTTTGGCTACAATTCCGGGTAGTTGCGATCCAATCGTGATCGCTTCGCCTGCCGGTTCAATAATTCCAACTCCACTCACGAATCGTCCAGTGCCATCGTGTTGGCCATGCAAACTAGAATCCACGGATGGATTGGTCGGAGGATCAAATCGAATCGGCGTGGTCGGGGTCTTGGGCGAATTTTTTCGGATCAAGAAACCACCGTAGACCAGCATGCAGAGTGCGAGAGCAATACTGCCGACTGAGAAAAGATTTCGGAAAGTCGTATTCATGATTACCTAAACGGGATTAGTTTCTACGTGACTGATTCGTCCATCGGAGATGTGAGCGATCGTATCCGCAAACGAGAAGATGCGATTGTCGTGGGTTACTACAATAACGGCTTGTTGATCCGAACTGGCGAGTTCTTTCAGCATTTCCATGACCTCGTGTCCCGATTGTGCGTCCAGCGATGCGGTTGGTTCATCGCAGATCACCAAGCGGGGATTATGAACAAGCGATCTTGCGATGGCGACCCGCTGCTGCTGGCCGCCTGAAAGCTGATTTGGATATTTGTGTTGATGTGGCCCCATCTGGAGCCGCTCCAGTAGTTTGCCGGCCGTTTTCAATGCTTTGCGAAATGGGACGCCTTGCACAATCAATGGAACTGCTGCATTTTCGGTTGCATTAAGAGAGGGAAGCAAATTGAACTGCTGAAAAATAAACCCCAAATTTCTTGACCGAAAATCCACGAGTTGGCCACCTCGCATTTTGGCAATGTCCTTCCCGAGTGCATTGATCGAACCCGCCGTCAGTTCCAGTAAGCCCGCAATGACGGAGACCAGTGTCGTCTTTCCGCAGCCACTGGGTCCGACGATAAAAGTTTGTTCGCCATAGCGAATATCGAGATCGATACCGTGAAGCACGCGCACTTTGGTCTGCCCTGAACCAAAGTCCTTGATAATGCCTCGGCATCGGACCGCGATGCGGGCATCGTCGTCGGTGGTATTCTGCATGCTGACGGATTGTTGCTGAACCACTGCCTTAACCTCGAAAAACTATAGCAGGTTCAACAACCAGCACGCGACGCAGTGCGAGTATCGATGCCAACATGATCATCACGGCAGCAACTAATCCCGATGCAAGGCCGACCTGCCATGGCAGAAAGAACCCGTTGAAGTTGGGGTTTCGACCAGCAAATTCAAAAAACATTGCTGCTCCACCCAAGCCGATACTGTAACCGACAAAACCAACCACGAGAGCTTGGAGAAGCACCATAGACAGCAACCGAGAGTTCTTTGTGCCAATCGCCTTGAGTACCGCAAAATGCCGGAGGTTTTCCAATACAAACAGATTGAACATCAACCCTACAACACTGACACCCACTAAGACACCAAGCAGAATGACAGTACCAAAACTTACAGGAATTCCCGTATTCTTTACGACATACATTACTGCCTTCGTTCGAAAAGCTTTCGATGTGAGTGCCTGTAGTCCGGTTTGCGTGTGAATGCGTTCGGCGACGGTTACGGGATCTTCGCCATCGACAGAGCGCACGAGTAAGAACGAAAGCTGATTTCGGCCATTATTCGTATATGCCAACGCTTGCGAGTATCGAGTGAAGAACGTGATGGAAGACGTAAACTTGGGCGAATCCTTGACGACCGCTACAACCACTGCCCGGCGATCATTCAACTCTACTATTTTACCAAGCGAGATTTGTTCACCGGGCCAAACTTTGGCAAAGCCGTCTTTGCCAACCGCTACAGCATCGGGCCGGCGCAAGTCCTCTGGTCTCCCAAGTACAAACTGCGATGGAATTCCGATTAACGAATTGTCATCCGCACCCAACAAAAGTGTCGACTCAAGGTCACCATTGGCTGTGCGAACCGTCGCCATCGATTTGAAATACGGAACTGCCCATTTTACGCCTGGTACGCCTCGAACACGTCCAAGCTCTGTGTCTCGTAAGGGGAATATCGTATCGAGATTTTTGACGCCCGGGTCCATCACCCAAACGTTGGCTTCTGGAACGTCATCGATGATTGCACCAGCACGAGAAAGCAGCCCCAAAAAAATACCGACTTGCTGGTTAATGAGGAGAATGGAGAAAGCAACGCCGAGAACAAGCCCGAAATATTTCGCGCGATCATAAAAAAGCATTTTTAACGCGATGCGAAACATTCATTCCCCTTCGAACCCGAATTCGGTTTCAACTCTAGACACGGAAGTTCTTTCCTACTCTTCGCACCAGCGGTCGAATTGTTCGACTCACCGACCCGCTTTGGGGTTGCGACGAAAATTAAATCGAGTCGAAACAAGATATCCGATTGCTTTGTGCTAAACATTATTGCATAATGCGGTGTAGTTTCAAGTCTGGAATTTGCAAAGCAACCCAAATGTCGGAATTCAAAATAAAGCCAAGAGGTCGTCCGAAAGATCTGGAATGTCATAAACGCATCGTCTCCGCTGCAAGAGATCTTTTTCTTGAACATGGTATGCAAGCGGTTTCGGTAGATGGCATCGCACGTGCTGCCGGTGTTTCTAATCGGACTGTTTACAGCCATTTTGTAAACAAGGAGGACTTACTTAAGGCGGTGATTGTGTCGGAGGCGGAAACAATGCGTCCTGAGTTCCCGTCAGAACGCCCTACCAACATCGAAGAGTTCCGAGACCAGTTGATTTCGTTTGGAACAGCGTTAATTCGATTGCTATCCTCTCCCAATATTGTTGGGCTTGGGCGATTGATGATTAGTGAAGCAATCCGCCATCCAAACATGGCTTCGCAATTTTTTGAGTGGGGACCAAAGCAATCGCATACACGCATGCAAGAACTCCTTGTGTTTGCGAACAACAAGAAATGGATTGCAACAACCACGCCCGACAAAGCAGCACAACACCTGATTGCAATGTGGCAAGGTTTATGGCATCTCCGCCAACAATTGGGGCTTGCCGAACCGTTGACGCGTAAGCAGATAGTCCATCATGCTACCGATTGCGTTGAAGTTTTTCTAAAGGCTTTTAGCAAGCGATAAAGATGGGCAAAGGCAAAGGGGTCAGGCCTCTTTGCTTGGGTGTTGGGGCGGTGTAGGACGAGGTTTTCCCGGTTTGGATTTGGAGAGGAAAGCCGATGCCACGACCACCACGAGCTGATGAAGCTGGCGGACTGTACCACGCTTTAAATCGCGGCAACTTGCGAGCAACCATCTTTCACGAAGATGCTGACTTCGACGTGTTTGAACGAATCCTTCACGAAGGATTGCAAATCTATCAGGTCGAACTCTTTTCGTTTCAGTTGATGCCCAACCACTATCATTTGGTGCTGCGTCCTTTGGTTGATGGCGAGACGAGTCGGTCCATGGGCTGGATTGGAGGCACTCATACGTTGCGCTATCATGCACAGTATCACACTAGCGGAATGGGTCACATTTAAGCACCCCAGCACAAGTTATCTAGCGTTATCAGCCGTTTTGGCGTTAGCCACGGTTACTTCAAGTGACTGTAAACTTATGCATGGGTGCTTATCAGCAACCGTATAAGAGCTTTCCGATTCAAGACAACGAACACTTCTTCGTAGTTTGCCGGTACGTCGAATGCAATGCGCTGCGTGCTGGACTGGTCGATCGAGCGGAACAATGGCGTTGGGGTTCTCTTTGGCATTGGCTTCACAAACCTGCACTGCGGCCACCGCTGCTTTCGCCTTGGCCGATCCCAAGACTTCCGGGATGGGTGAAGCGGGTCAACACTCCGCTATCGGAACCAGAGTTGGCAGCAGTCCGGCTTTCAGCACAACGGGGCAGTCCGCTTGGCGACCCTGACTGGGTCGAGTCCATTGCAAGTCGGCTCAATCTAGAATCGACCATGCGTCCCCGCGGCCGCCAACAGATCCACTTCCCCGCCATCAAAGAGGCCTGACACCTTGGAATTTGCAGCGCTGTCATTGGGTTCCCGCGCTTCATGTAGTGGCCATCATTCCCTCTATTTTGCGAACTTTAGGCCGTTCGTACGAGGACGGTATCGTTAGCACCGGTGTTCGTGTTGTAGTTGATCTTGAATGTCATTCCATTCACCACAATTGCAGCGAACTGAGGCAAGCCATTGAAGGTTCCGCCAACTTGCAATGCTCCCTGATTTTCGATCACCGTGAGTCGCGATGCTAACGCTGGCTGCGTACCCGTGTGGGAGACATTGAGGATACCGGCAAGCAGCACGTTACCCGTCGTTCGAATGCGGCCCACGCTGGAATTGACCATTTGGGCATTCAACCGACCTGTAGCATTTTGTGTATAATTTCCATTCACATTCAGTACACTGGTTGAGCTTAGCGTGATGATGCCATTGTTGGTGAAATTGCCGACCGTGCCAAAGGAAGCGCCATCGAGCAACAGGAACGATCCTGACACTGTGGAAAGGTTCGCAATGCTTGGCAAGCTACTGTTCGGTCCACTTTTGACAACCGTTGCTGCTAATCCGATGCTTGTAATATTCTCGGTAAGATCGAGCGTTGCGGCAACCGTCGCGGTGCTATAAGCTCCCCATAGCCCTCCAGCTAGATCGTTGCCAACTACATCGGGAATTGTGCCGGTAATAGATAGCGTCCCGCGTCGGGCTTCCACGCGTCCCAGATTGTTCACGCGTGCAGATATTTGGCTTAGGCCATTCCCCCCGTTTTTTCGCAGGGTGCCCTCCACCAAGATGGTATCTGCGCCGCCCGTAATGTCACCATCGGTTTGGATGTTGTACGTACCGGTCGGAGTGATGTGCACAGTCGAACTATTGAATAGCTGCAGATTTCCTTGCGATTGATGATTCAAGTTGCCCGCGATATGTAATGTTCCTCCACCTATCACACTTACCGAATCCGCACCGACAATGGCGACTTGTTTCTTGATGGTTACGTCAAGGCCGTTGGTTGCGATAGCGCCGCCGCTCCAGCGAAATAGGCCGGCAGGGAAGTCAAAGGTCACGCCAGCGCCAGCGCCGGTTGCAATTAAATAACCACCTGTCAGCCGGATTTCGCCGGTGCCGCTACCCGTAAACGTTCCCGTGTAATTGACGTTTCCTCCGCCGGTCAAGTTGATAATCGCTCCATTGGAAACGTTCATGGAGCCGCCAGACATTTCGCCCAGGGAACTTCTGATGTGCAATTCGCCAACATCTGCGGTGAAATTGCCGGAGCTGACAAGAGTGGAATCGCGGACCTCCGAAATCCCTACGCCCCCTATTTTTCGAATCGAGCCCTCATTGATTAGCACACCGGAATAAATATTCGAGTTGGCAGCAAATGCAAAGGTACTGGCAGGTGGAATATGCAAGGTAGTTGGCGTTACCCCGTTGGCGTTAAGGCGGAAATTGTTCGTTGCACCATGAGTTAGGGTACCGTTGATTCGAAGCGTTCCGCCGCCATAGATGTTTCGGTCACCCGATCCAGTTGTTGAAAATTTGCCGTTGATGTTTGCCACGGCACCGATCGGAATATTCAAGATACCGTCTTCCCACACGAAGTTGACCGAAGGTGGAATGACGAAGGTGGCCCCTAATTCATCCGCCGTAAGGGTACCGACGCCAACGGTAATCTTTCCCGTTCCTGATGCTGTAAAGGTACCATGCTGCTCAAATACGCTTGCTCCGTTATCGGCCAAGCGGATCGTAGCATTGGTGGCAGTATGATACTTTCCACCCATACTCGTCGTATTTCGAACCCCCAAGGTACCCTTGAGGCTTGTCAAGAAGTTCGAATTCTCCAGTGCGGCGTCGATGAAGGAGACATCGGTGCCAGCCACCTTGCGAAAGGCGCCTCGGTTTTTAATCGCTCCACCTGCAGCCGAGCCTTTGATGATATCCGCATCCGACTTAATCGTATAAATATTGCCTACGGGAATGTCAATTGTAGTGGGAACCGTTTCGGTGGCCACATCGCCCTCCATGCGTAAATTAGCCGTTCCTTCTTGGATAAACTCACCTACCGTTCGAAGCGTCCCACCACCTTGCAGAGTTACATCGTTGGTATTGTTCAAACGAACAATCCCGTTCACCACGAAGGTCGCACCAACAGGAATCGTCATTTGGCTATTCGTCCAAAAAAGCTGGGTGGATGCGTTCACATTGACAATTGCCCCTGCCGCGCTCGTCGCAATATTGCAAGACGAAAGAACAACCATACCGTTACCGACGATATTCGTAGTTCCACCGAATTCGATGCTAAAATTCCCGTTTCCGCCGAGCGTAAGTTTGGAAAGCGCCGCAGTCTGTAAAACGGCATCGTCTTGCACGCCTCGGAAGATCGTCATATTTCCGACTTGGACGTCGATTGTTCCCGTATTGTTAAGTGTCGACAATATGCCCGTGCTGTCTGATCCCGAACCACCTGTCTTTTTGATCAAACCATCATTGTTGATGTATCCTCCCAAACTATCACCAAAATTGGTACTCAGGTCGCGATCAACTTGGATGTCAATAACGCCACTGGCTAAATTATTTATTGTTGCACCACTACGAATGTCAAAATGACCGGCCGCAAAAAAGTCTATCTGACCTGCGTTTTCGATGGTTCGACCACTCAAGGAAACGCCGCCGCCACCAACATTCAACTTGGCACCCGCTTGCACGATTGTCCTACCAGTACCTGCCATCGTCGTTCCACCAGCACCGCCTTGAAGCCAATCAAATTCGCCTGCAATTATCAAATCCTCCGGTCCAGTCAATATGCCGCTTTCCAACAAGAAATTCGACGGTGCAACGAGGTCGGTTTCCAAGTTCAAGGTTGGCCCACCGAACACGTCGCCCGTGACAACAAACAGCCCTTCCCCGGTTAGACTTCCGCCCGCATTGAAATCGTTGACGCCTCGCAAAAACCGAAAAGTGGCAAGTGGAGAGACAGCGATCGTTCCGCCGATTTCAGAGCCTACAACAAAAAAGGTTCCGCCGGTAACTTGAAGTGTGGCGCCTGGGTCAATGGTTAATCCACTGATAGAAGAATTGGTGAGGTTGTTTGCTGTGGAAAAGGTTCCTGCAGCAATCCTGAGCTGCCCGCCGCCGACTCGGTTTACGGAGTTATTCGACGACGACGTGACGATTATGTTGCCAGGGATACTCGCGTCGTCGGCTGGCCCTGGCACATTGTGGACGTTATTGGGTCCAGTCCAAGCGGCGGGATTACTAAAGTCACCATCGGCTCCCAAGGTCCAGTTGTAGGCGGCCATAAGTTGACGACCTTCCAATTGTTCGAGACGCATGCGGCGACGAGCATTCTTGATGCGATTGTGGCGAGCACTTTGGTTAGACGATTTACGAAATAATCGTGACAACATGGAAAACTCCTCGCTGAATGACAATTAGTACAAGGGAAACAATTTGCGAAACCAAAAAGGGTTGGTCTCGATGTAATCTGTGAACGGCCAGAACAAATCAAAAGTGAGTTTTCACAAGAGACAATACAATCATCACCTGCCATCGCATTCTTGCTTTAACAGGTGATGTGCAACGGCAATACCAAGCACCGCATTATTCAAGCGGTACGAACGAGCACCGTATCGTTGGCTCCCGTTCCGGAATTATAATTGAGACCAAACGTCATGCCATTAACAAGTATGGACGCCAATTGTGGTAAACCATTGAAGGTACCGCCAACTTGCAATGTTCCTTGGTTTTCAATCAAGGTTAGACCTGATGCTATGGCCGGTTGTGTTCCCGAATGCGCAATACTTAGTGTTCCACCAAGGACCACATTCCCTGTTGTGCGAATACGACCGAGGTTGGTGTCGTTCATTTGAGTGTTCAGGCGACCCGTGGCGTTTTGCGTATAGTTACCGCTAACGTCCAACACGCTCGTAGCGCTAATCGTGATGACTCCGTTGTTGGTTAGGTTTCCTGTACTCCCAAAAGAAGCCCCAGCTAACAATTGAAACGATCCTGCAACGCTCGCGAGATTGGCGATGCTTGGAAAACTACTATTCGGTCCACTCATGGTAACCGAAGCCTCCAATCCAATGCTGGTTATATTCGCGTTAAGATTGAGTGTCGCGGGTACTGCTGCTGTACTAAATACTCCCCAAAACCCACCGGCCAAGTCCGTACCTACGATATCGGGTTTTGCACCCGTAATCGAAAGTGTCCCACGACGGGCTTCGACTCGCCCCAGATTATTGACGCGAGCCGAGATTTGGCTCAGTCCGTTTCCAGCATTTTTCCGTAGGGTTCCTTCTACGACAACGGTGTCCGTTCCACCCGTTAGATCACCGTCCGATTGAATGTTGTATGTACCTGTCGGCGTGATATGTAATGTAGACGTTCCAATTAGCTGCAAATTACCTTGGGTTTGATGATTCAAAGTTCCAGCGATATGAACGGTACCTCCGCCACTCACCGTTACGTTATTCGAGCCGACAATGGCTGCCTGGTTATTAATTGACACGTCGAGCCCGTTGGTCGCGATGGTCCCACCGCTCCACCTGAATAGACTTGCAGGAAAATCCAAAGTTAATCCGGTACCAGCACCCGTTGCATTGAGGAATCCATTTGCTAGTCGAACTTCGCCGGTACCGCTCCCTGTAAATGTTCCGGTGTAATTCACCGTCGCGCCACCCGTCAAATCGATGATCGCTCCGTTAGCAACATCCATGGTTCCCCCAGACAGCACGCCACTGGCACTGTTGATCTGCAAGGTACCTACATTGGACGTAAAATTGCCGGTGCTGTTGATGGTAATATCTTTTATTGCGGAAATTCCAACGCCGCCATTTTTCCGAATCGAACCTTCGTTGATCAGGACTCCTTGAGTGGGACTAGAAACAATCCTCGAATCGCCCGTGAATGCAAAAACACTTGTGGTCGGGATATGAAGCGTACTGGGGATCCCGCCGCTTGCATTCAATTGAAAATTACCAACCGCACCGTGGGTCAGGGTTCCGTTGATGCGTAAGGTTCCACCGCCGTTGAGACTTCGATCACCTGTACCACTCGTAGATAAGTTGCCATTGACTGTTGCAATGGCTCCGATCGGAACATTGAATGCGCCTCCATCCCAGTTGAAGTTGACTGTCGCAGGAATCGCGAATTTTGCTCCTGTAACAGGCATGGTAATGGAACCTGCGCCCACCGAAATAGTTCCTTTTCCCAAGGCAGTAAACGTGCCGTCCTGTTTAAATTGGCTCGCTGGCAAATCGGTTAGTCGAATCGTGGCGTTGGTCGCCGTATTGTACTTTCCGCCGGTGCTGTTCGTGTTGCGAACCGCCAGCGTTCCCTTGAAGCTCGTTAGATAGTTGGAATTCTGCAGTACGGCGTCGATCGACGAGGTCCCCGTTCCGCTCGTTTTGCGAATGACGCCCGCATTCTTGATTTCTCCACCGACGATTCCAGCACCCTTTAAAATATCGGAATCGTTTTGTAACGTGAGGAATTTGCCCACTGGAATGTCTATTTTGGTACGAACCGTATCGGCATTATCGCCTGTCATTCGAAGGTTGCTTGGTCCTTCTTGGATGAACTCGCCTACTGTGCGAAGGGTACCGCCACCGCGGAGGATTACTTCTGTTGCGTTATTTAGTCGAAAAGTACCGTTTACTATGAGAATGGCATTGATTGGAATCGTCATGCGGCTGGTTCGCCAAACGAAGCTGGTTGTTGCAGGTACGTTTACGGTCGCGCCGGCTGGATTTACGGTCATATCTGCTTTATCGAGGAAGACCGATCCGTTACCTTGAAGGTTCGTGGTACCCACCATTTCAATAGTGTAATTATCATCTAGACCACCAAGCAAAAGATTAGTTAGAGCAGCAGTTTTTAGAATCGCATTGTTTTGACTTCCGCGAAAGATCGATAGCGTGCCCACCTGGACATCAACGGTTCCAGTATTGGCAACCACGGATGAGATTTTCGATAGACCGGAGCCACCTGACTTGACAATGGTACCCGCATTATTGATGAACCCACCGCGGGGGTCGTTCGTGTTGGTATCGAAGCCTTGATCTCCCTTTATGTCGATGACGCCTCCTACAAGGTTGTTAATTACGCCACCGCCTTTTACAAAAAACGGACCCGCTGTAAAGCCGTTAATCTGTCCCGAATTTTCCAGAGTTCGGCCGTCCAATTCAATTTTCGCACCTCCAAAATCCAGGGTCGCGCCAGATTGCACGATTGTCTTACCCGTGCCTCGCATAATGGGATTTGAACTTCCTGCTTGTATGCAGTTGAAAACTCCGTTGATTATCAGATCCTCTGGCCCTGTTAACACGCCTCCTGTAAACAGCAAGTTGGTGGGCGCCACCAAATCGGTAAGCAAATTTACCGTTGGTTGAGTATTTCCTTCGGCACCGATTTGAAACAGACCGTCTCCAATCATGCTGGCACCTAGGTTGATATTGTTGTTACCACCCACAAACCGAAAAGTGGCAGCAGGTGCGGCGACTATTGTGCCACTGATCTCGGAACCGCCGGTGACCTTAAAGGTACCGCCTGCGACTTGAAGTGCCGCTCCCGATTCGATCCGCAGGCTAACAAGGGAAGAATCGAAAACCGAATTGGAGGTCGAGAATGTCCCTCCAGCAATTCGTAAATTCCCACCGAAAATTCGGTTCACCGAATTACCCGAGGACGTCACGATGACATCGCCAGGGATAGTCGCGTCATCCGCCGGCCCTGGTACTTGGTGGACGCTATTGGGTCCGGTCCATGCAGAGGAATTGCTGAAATCACCGTCAGCCCCCAGGGTCCAATTGTAGACCGCCATAAGTTGCCGGCCTTCCAATTGTTCGAACCGCATACTGCGGCGAGTCTTCTTGGTGCGATCGCGGCGAGCAACATCGTTTGACTTTTTGCGAAACAATCGTGACAACATGGAAGACTCCTCATTTGAGTAGCGTATGGTAGCGAGAATAAAAATTGAAACGTTAAGATCGTTTTGCTGGATGCAGTAAAGTCGAGCGTGTTTTCACTGGCTCGATTTTGCTTAGTCGTTGTAGATGATCATTATCTCTCATTGTGTGCCACTGGCTTTGCCAGTGTTCTTTGAAGATCGGAAGTCACTGGCAAAGCCAGTGGCACCCCAATCGTTCGTATTTGACGATGCACGAATTCCTACCGATAAATATCACTCCTCCGTCAATCGTGTTGAATCGAGTTGCAACGCGGACTTAAGTTCAAGATCGTCGTTGATCACCTGACGTAGTTTTTTCCATTCCTCGGCCGTTGACTTGTCTTTGGCTTTCCTGAGCCAATCCATTGCAATTTCGTCTTGCTTACATCTGACCGCGCTTCGAGCAAGATCAACGAAGATTGCGCTCGTACATATTCCCTTATCGGCCCCCTCAAGTTCTTTGAGCAGAGCGATCGCTTCCTCGATGCTGCCAGCTTTGATCAGCGTATCAAGCAGTCCTGTTTTTCGCCAAAACAATTGGTCTTGCGGCACGAGGGCAACGACACGTCTCCAGCTTTCCACTGCTGTCTCGTATCGCTCGAGTCCTCCGCAAAGTTCGGCGCGGGCACCGTGGGCGTTGAAGAGCGAAGTGATAACATCCGAATTTGTTGAGTCCGAAGCGTGAATTTTTTCAAGCGCTTCGATACTTTGGCCAAGCTCCTTTACCGCTTTCTCTCCTTTACCAGCGTCATACTGTTCGTAGGCATAGTTGACTCGTTGGTTGGCGAGTCGGCAAATGGTGAAAGCGTCTGTTGGATCATCCTCGTATAGCTTTTCAAGCAACTCGGCTGCACGTTCGGCCAAAGGTGCCGTTCCCTCATTCTTTCCTGCTGAAGACAAGATCCGTTGCAGATTCGAACAATTCGAAGCCAATGCAACACGGACATCCCGATTCGAAGGGTCGCGTTGCAATTGTTGTTCGCGACTTTCGACCGCCTTGCGAAAACAGCGCTCCGCTTCTTCCAGATTACCCTCGGTAAAGTTGTTGTGGCCACGATTATTCCATGCGGTTGCTTCCGCGCCATAGGATATTGGTTCATCAGGAAAATCGGAAACCAGTCGTTCGGCCAAACGACACGACTCCGTCAGGATTTGTAGTGCATTTTCCCTCGAAACAACCGTGAGTCCTGTCATCGAATCAATTTGCAATCTTCGTATTTCCACATCGAGCGGGTTTTCTGACAGCAATTCTTGGGCAAGCTTCAACGACTTCTCAAAGAGCGAATAGGCCTGGTCGTTTTCGTCGAAGCCCGCGTGAATCGTCGCTGCTTCGTAGGTTGCCAGTGCAACGTCGCGACGAACTTGAATCGTATTTTCTTCTTGCTTGGCGATGTCCAAATAGAACGACAATGCATCGTTTTGTTGCTGACGTCGGAGGTCACGCACGCGAGGAATGTCACCCGAACCCGGGTCATTGGCATGCTGAACAATCTTCTGAATAGCCGTGCGAGCCTTGCGGTAGTTATCGTCGGCCCGCAAAGAAGAAGCGCGTGCTACGGTTGCGTTTGACTTGGCGAGCTCCAATGCACGAAACGTTCGCATTTGCATAACAGCCAAAATCACTACGGAAAAGACGGACACGCCAATCAACGCGACGGCGACTGGGTTTCGGGCACCCCATTTCGCAAGTCGCTTTATCGATCCGGCTTTCTTTGCAAAGATGGGCTTGCCCGATAAGTACCTGCCGAGATCGGCGGCCAAGTCATCTGCGGTTGCGTATCGCGAAAGCGGGTCTCGCTGAAGGCACTTGAGAACGATCGTCTCGAGATCCTGAGGGATCTTCTTTCTCAAGTTTCGAGGGAGAACGGGCTCCGAAGTCCGAGCTTGTTCTAGTGTGTCGAGTATCGTCTCACCGCGGAATGGTGGTCGTCCGGTTAACAGTTCGTACAAGACTGCACCAAGGGAATAAACGTCTACTGTTGGTCCGACAGCATCCGATTTTTGGCGTGTTTGCTCGGGTGCCAAATACCCTGGCGTACCGAGAACTACTCCCGTTTCCGTCAACCCGGTTTCGTCGATACGACGCGCAAGTCCAAAATCGGCAATCTTGGCTGAATGCAGGTCATCCGAAGCCAGTAAGATATTCCCTGGCTTGAGATCGCGATGCACGATTCCAAGTTGGTGTGCAAATCCGACCGCTTCGGCTAGCTGCTTGGCGATTTCCGCGCATTCGCGAATAGGCTGGGGATCGCCTTTCATAAGCGAAGCCAGCGTTCCTCCTTTCAAGTATTCCAAAGAAAGAAATACGCGATCCCGATGATGGCCTACTTCGTGGATTGCGACGATTCCCGGATGCGCTAGCTTCGCGAGTATCAACGCTTCCCGCTCGAGTCGCGCACGCTGCGTTGGATTTGCGTAACGGGAATCGAGTAGAAATTTGAGTGCAACCGTCCGATGCAAAGCGGTATCGAATGCTCGAAAAACAACTCCGGCACCACCTTGCCCAATAATTTCGTGGACGATGTATTGGCCTACGCGTCCGATCCCTTCGCTTCCAATGGGTGGGTCAAGCAGACCAAACAACGACGAGACAGTCGATTCTATTGGCGATTGGTGAAGTTTGAGAAGTCGCAGGAGAAGATCGTCAACCTCCTGGTTCAACTCGACGGTAGTTCCTGAACGCAACGTCGCGACCAACGGGTCCTTATCTTGATCGACGCTTTCCCAAGCAACGGGACCTTCGACCGATTCCAGAAACTCCTCAAGTCGACGCGACTCGCTTTCGCTTAGGATTCCAAGCGTAAACTGTCTTAGTTTTTCGAGGTCGGGTATTGTTCCAGCCATCGATTTCGCTCAGAGATCCAGCCAGTAATTCCTCACTTGGAATTCTTGGCAAAAAGGTATGGTTCATACTGGTTTTGCGTCAGCGCCTTGATTGATACTGCCAATTAGCGCTGTCCCAATCGATCTATGCGCTGAAGTGAAATACCTGTCAGCATTTTTCGGAAATTTTTGCTCTCGGGCTATTCGTCGAGGAGTCCGGCAAGTTCATGTCGCAGTTTTCGAAGCACGCGAGAGCGTGCAATATGAACGGAATTGGCAGAAAGTCCTAATTCGGCGGCCACTTCGTGCGTGGCCCGGCCATTGACGACACTTTCCCAACAAGCCCGCCATGTCGTATCGGAAAATTCCGATTTCATGAGGCGCAAGGCTCGATCCACAACGAAGGTTCTGTATTCTTCCTCTGCCACCGTATTGGCATGGTCATCGCGCGCCAGGGTATCGAGCTGCGCCTCCTCCTGAACCAGATTCGGTCGCGAAGCAGCTCGCCGTAGTCGTTCGCGATACTTGTTGAGCGCTACAGTCCACAGCCACCCGCGAAACCGCCGATCCGCTTTGTATTCAAACTTGGGAAGCTCGTTCACCAAGATTGCAAAGACATCCTGAACAAAGTCCGCTACATCGGAAGTCGGCATTCCGAATTTCTTGCCCCAATAATAAATCAACGGCGTATACAACTCGACGAATCGAGACCATGCATCGCTTGACTCGTGTTGCTTGATCCGTTCGAGCAAACTAACTGGGGTAACCGACATACGAGAATTTTTCCTAATACGGAATCGAACGTAGGGATATCCGCCATACCAGTACAGTGTTTCTCTTAAGAATTCGATTTGCAAATTCAAGCCGATAGACGCGAATCCTCTCTGGTTTCACAAGGAAACCGGATAGTACCGCTTTCCGGCTGATACTAAGGTCAATTTGCAACGCGACGCTAGGTGCCGAACTCTTTGCTTAATTTAATCCGCAACGGCCCGATTTTCTAGAAGGACGCAGCGCAAGCAAGTGAATTCTATGCGTTTACGATTGTTGATTGTGCTATTTCGCTTATGGTTTTGTGGATTTAATCGATTCAAATTGCTCAATCATTGCCTGAAAAAATAAAAGGACAGGCAAGAGAAAATTTAGAAAAATTTAAAGGTCAGGCATTGTATTGACAGACTGGAATTGCAGGGGTTGCATTTGGACCCAAATTGCAAGTGAATATGCGATGACGATAGCAAGATCGAGATTGGTGAACTTGGAAGTTACACGCTGGTACCATGCGATTTCCTGTTGCGTGCTAAGATGGCAGTTATTGAGCGAAGGCCCAAAGGAGGATAATCGAACTGTTTGGATTGCAAATCGACTGAAGGAACTGAATGCGATTTTTGCTCTATATGTCGGCGGGTTCACTATCATTCCCAACCACTATCATTTGGTGCTGCGTCCTTTGGTTGATGGCGAGATGAGTCGGTTCATGGGCAGGATTGGAGGCACTCATACGATGCGCTATCATGCCAGGTCTTTCAAGCTTGCATTCTTTCGTTATTGAGTATGATTTGCGTGCTGATATGTTGTTTAGTACCGGTTCGAATGGGCGGTGGTTTCTTGGGGCCGCGGGTGGTTTTTTTGTAGCGGCGTAATTCGACGTGCTTTG
>JANMGV010000185.1:0-33231 GCA_031374825.1 Pirellulaceae bacterium | reverse complement strand
ATCGCCCCGGCCGGTTAGAACCTCGCGTCTTAAAAAGACGACGACACGGCTACAAACTAATGATGAAGCCCCGAAAAGAACTTCGTCGAGAACTACGTAAACACTGCACCTAAAACCACTTACAACTCGACAGTGCCATTCCAATCAGGCCCTTTATTTTCGTTGCATAAACCGACCGAGCGCCGGAATTGCCATTGTGACTTGACCTGAAGCACACGCATCCTCAAAAAAGTTGCCTGTAGAAGCGATTTAGGCTACAAGTGAGTTTGTGCAGTTCGGTAACATTCCGTTCCCGCCTCGCCGTCTGACTCAATGCATCCGTCTGGCATACAGAAAAAACCCCAATTCAGATTCACCCAGGAGTGCAGTCCCTCCAAATCCCCGCCTGTTTACAATTCAAATGCCAACGACAGTTTCAAAACCTGTAATGCGAGTCCATCGCTGTTCCTGCTCGCCGAGTCGATAATGGACCTTCCGAAAAAATATGCTGCCACTCTTACTTCGATCCCTTTTTAGATCGCTCACCGTTTTGGTGACTTGTCTCGTTAGCAATGTCGTGCTGTCGTTGACGGTCTGCGCTGATGATCAAGATACGCATTTCTTTGAAACCAGAATCCGACCCTTGCTGGTCGCTCGCTGTTACGAATGCCACAGTGTTCAAACTGAACAAAATGGTAGATTGTCGCTTGATTCCAAAGCAGGTTGGGCTGTGGGCGGTGACTCAGGGCCAGCGATTGTGGTTGGCGACCCGGACGCTAGTCTGGTGATCAAAGCCGTCCGATGGTCGGATCCCGCTTTACAGATGCCGCCCCAGGATTCGGGAGGCAAATTGACTGATGCCGAAATTGCTGACTTGGAAACTTGGATTCGAAATAACGCATTTGATCCCCGAGTAGTAACGACAGCGCCCCAACCTCGTAAATCTTGGGCGGAAACATTCGCCGCGAGGCGCACTTGGTGGAGTCTTCAACCGTTACAAAACGTTGCGATTCCGGACGGTCCCGATGCGGACTGGAACACCAACGCGGTGGATCGTTTGTTGTTCTTGCAAATGACTGACAAGGGTCTCGCGCCGGCCGAATTGGCTGGACCGACTACTTTGATTCGGCGTGCGACGCTCGTGCTGACTGGTTTACCGCCAACGTCAAGCGAAGTATCGGAGTTTGTCGCTGCTTGCCAAATCGACCGCCACAAGGCTTACGAATCGCTCATTGATCGCCTTTTGAATTCGTCGTCGTTTGGTGAGAGATTTGCGAGGCACTGGTTGGATGTCGTTCGATTTTCCGAGACGCATGGGAACGAGTGGAATTATGACGTCCCGTATGCTTGGCGATATCGCGACTACGTCATCCGAGCCTTTAACGAAGATTTGCCGTTCGATCGATTCGTACAAGAACATGTTGCCGGGGACCTTATTCCGAATCCCCGATGGAACTCCGAAGAGAAATTCAACGAGTCTGTAATCGGAACGGCGTTCTACCGTTTCGGAGAAGTCAATCACGATAGTTGCGTCTTGTTCGGCATCATTGGATACGACGTTGCCGACAACCAAGTTGATACGCTTACCAAATCCTTTCAAGCAACGACCGTTGCATGTGCTCGATGCCACGATCACAAAATGGATGCTGTTTCGACCAAGGACTATCATGCCTTACTCGGCGTCATCCGAAGCTCGCGTTCTGTTCAGCATACGATTGATCACCCAAATGTCAATCAACAACCGCTGTCGCAACTGAAGGAATTGAAAGTACATATTCGAAGCGAATTGGCTCGAGTATGGCGAGACAATACAAACGAAATAACTACGGACAAAATGATTGCGCTGGCCGGTGCTGCCGGCGAAGTGGTGCCATCCATCACAAGCCCCTTGCGATTCTGGTACCAACTCAAAAAATCGTCCGCGAACTCTCCGTCAACGAATATGGATGACCTGCATCAAAACATTTGGAAACAGGCAGCGATGGATTTCGGACAAGAGACTGCAAATAACAAAGCATTGAATGCTGCGAATTATGCGACGATTGCCGATTTCCGAAACGGCGATTTTGCAGGATGGACTTCATCGGGAATGGGATTGAGGGACGGTGCGGGGCGATCCGGCGACTTTTCTGTGTCGTACGAAGGTGAGTTGGCTGTCCGAAATCTGCTCCCTGCCGGGGCGTACTCTTTTGCATTATCCGACAAGATGAACGGTGCCATTCGTTCCCCCACCCTGAAGCGTACGCATGGCAAAATCAGTTTTGAAGTGATGGGAGGCGGATCAAGCTTCACGCGGGCCGTGTTCAATAATTGCCAACTAAATTACACGAATCAGCATTCTATTCACCACCCGGATTGGACTTGGGTTACGGTCGATTTCCAAGACAAAACAGACCAGCTTTTCCCGTATGCTGAGATTGGGACGTTTTGGGACAACCCCAAATTTCCGGACCCACTGGGGACTCTCGGCAAAGATGTTGAGAACCAAAGGCTTCCTTTCAAGGACCATGCCAAGAACCCGCGGACTTGGTGGGGCGTTCGGCGTGTAGTGAGCCATGATGTTTCGGAAACGCCAAAAGACGAAGCTGTCTTTCTCGAACGACTTTATCAGCGAGAGAGCCCAAACAACGTAGCCGACGCCGCACAAGTCTACGTGCAGATCGCGAGAGAGTGTATTGATGCCTTCGCCGCAGATCGTGCGACGGACGACGAAGTGCGATGGTTGGATTGGTTGGTAAAAAGCAAACTATTAAATTCCCGCCTGGATGCGTCGGCGCGTTTGTCAGATTTGGTGGAACGCTACCGTCAAATCGAAATCCATCAGCTAAGCCTTCCTCGGACCATGCCAGGGCTCGCAGATGAATTTGAGGGATTCTCCCAACCGATCCTTCTTCGAGGCGAACCAACCAAGCCCGGCGAAGCTGTCGAACGTCGATACTTAGAAGCACTAGTTGACACATGCCAAGCTTCGCCCGATCTACACGGGAGTGGGCGATGGGAAATCGCTCAAGCCATCACAAGTGTTGATAATCCTTTGACGGCGAGGGTTATGGTCAATCGTTTGTGGCATTGGATTTTTGGACAGGGATTGGTTCAGACGCCGGATGACTTCGGGCATTTGGGCGAACTGCCTTCGCATCCAGAATTGCTGGATCATTTGGCGGCACGATTCGGCGAAAAGGACTGGTCGATGAAATCGATGATTCGCACGCTGGTGCTCAGCCGAGCATTCCAATTATCCTCCGTGCCACCTGAAAGAAGCCGTCAAATCGATCCCGAAAATATCTCTTTGTCTTGGTATCCAGCGCGACGCGCCGAAGCAGAAATTATCCGCGACGCGATCCTAGCTGTATCCGGACGACTCGACAAAACTATGTTCGGCCCAAGTATTCATCCGTACCGTGAAAAAGCAGACACTGAAAAGCGACTTTATGTAGGCCCGCTTGATGGCGACGGCCGCCGTAGTATTTATATCAAGTTCCAGTTGATGGAGCCAGCGCCTTTTCTAAGTGCCTTTAATCTCCCCGGCGGCAAAGTCACGCAAGGTCGCCGCGACACATCAAACGTGCCCGCGCAGAGCCTTGCATTGCTGAACGACGCCTTTGTAGTTGCCATGGCCGATAAGTGGGCCACCGCACTTGTCGCAGACGGCAGCACGAGTATCGCCGAACGAATTCAAAAGATGATGTTTGCTGCATTAGGACGAAATCCGACCCTTGCTGAGATTCAGAGGTTTGCCGATACGGTCCACAAGCTTGCTCAGCAGGATGGCGTAAACCAGAACGAGATTTTGACAAGCCAATTGTTATGGAAAGACGCCGCCCATACCGTATTCAATTTCAAGGAGTTCATCTTCATACCATGACCTTTGAATTTGGATCGGCTGGTAATCTTACCGGCAATCATCATCGGGGTAATTGCTGCCTTGGTCGTGTTCCCACGCCTCTGTCACGACGCAAATTGCTGCAAGCTTCTGCGACGGGTTTCGGCATGCTTGCGTTTTCGGCCTTAGCTCAACAACGTTCATTCGGATCATCGCTTCCCTTTCCGCATTTTCCTCCCAAGGCCAAGAGCGTGATTTTCTTGTTCATGGACGGGGGCGTTTCCCACGTGGACACTTTTGATCCAAAACCGTCCTTGGCAAAATACGAAGGCCAAGCCTGGAGCGGCGATGCCACGCGGAAATGGGTCAAGAGTCCGTGGCGATTCGCGCGACATGGAGAATGTGGTATGCCGATCAGCGAGTTGTTTCCGCATATCGCGACTTGTGCGGACGATATCGCGGTGGTCCGATCGATGCGCGCCCAACTGCCGATCCACTCGACGGGCGTAATTCTATTGCACACCGGAAGCAACCTTGCGGGCAGGCCAAGTTTTGGTTCTTGGGTAAGCTATGGTTTGGGTAGTGAAAACGAAAATCTGCCTGGCTATGTCGTCCTAAGTTTTGGCCATGTGCCCGTCGGTGGCCTAGAAGCTTTCGGCAGCGGCTTTTTGCCGACAACTTACGAAGCAACGATTCTCAAGGCAGATGGTGCTCCGCTCGATAATTTAATCGCAGCCGGCTCGACATCGATACAACAAACAAAGCTCAATTTGCTTCGTCAACAGGATGCTGACTTTTCGGCACAACTCGGCGGCAACGAGAATGTTGATAGCGCAATACGCAACTACGAGCTTGCCGCCAAAATGCAAACTTTGGTGCCCGACGTCTTAGATGAATCGCAGGAGACACAAACCACTCGATCGCTTTATGGTTTAGACGACCCCGACCAAAATACACGACTGTATGCACGACAGTGTTTGCGAGCGCGAAGGCTCGTAGAATCGGGCGTTCGCTTCATTCAAGTAAATTGCCCATACGGGTTGTCCAACGGTACGTGGGATCAACACGGCGGTCTCAAAGCAGGTCACGAAAAAAATGCGAGACAAACGGATCGGGCAGTGGCTGCGTTAATAAAAGATTTGAAACAGCGTGGGCTGTTGGACTCGACGCTGATCGTTTGGTCGGGAGAATTCGGACGCACGCCGCACGCTCCGGGTCCCGATGGTCGCGATCATCATCCTGAAGGCTTTTCGTTATTTATGGCTGGAGGAGGCGTTCGCGGTGGCACGGTATACGGCAATACCGATGAATTTGGCGTGAATGCTGGCGAACAAGTTTGCGATTTTCATGACCTTCACGCGACTATCCTGAATCAATGCGGGATCGACCACACAAAACTAACCTTCCGGAGTGGAGGTCGCGACTATCGATTGACGGACGTTAAAGGCAGGGTCATTGCGGGAGTCCTCCGCTAATCACGTCCACTGCTGGCGGCCCCCCCAAATACAAGGGGCGAATATGCCTACTGCCAACCGTACTTCCCTTCATTATCGATTCGCTGCTGTTCGTTTTTCGAATGCGATCCCTGCTGCAGCCGAAGTTGGGAAGAAAACGCGCCAAGCCATTTCGGCTAAATTTTTGTGGGAACGGAATTTCTTTAGCGTCCAAACGGCAACTAAGGCTATAATCTCGCCACAAAGCCCCATAATAGGAAATTACCAAGTCATTATCCTGGCGATTCCTATGTCAGCGGGATTATGATGATACTGGACGAATTGACTCCGTCGATTCGAATCATCCACAGAAAATTCGAGGATTAGCACATGCTGCGGAATTGTGTTCGATCAACTGATTCAGCTTTTGGAATCACATCACGGGTTCTCGCATTCAGCTTAATTTGCGTCTTCGTCGGGTCGACCAAGTGCTACGCATGGCAAGCTGCTCCCACGCCGCCTCCGCCGGACCCGAAAATTGCGCAAGTCGATGCATTGGTCGTTCAAGCCAACCAGTTCTTGCAAAATGCAAACTGTGATCAAGCGATCACAATTTGTAATCAGGCCATCGGACTGGTGCCGGTCAGTCCAAGTGCATATGTTGCGCGAGGTCGAGCCTACAACGGCAAAGGCGACTACGACAACGCCATCAAGGACTTTGACTGGGTAGCAACGCAACCTCCTAAGGACCTCATCATCCAAGCGATTCGCGCAGATGCCTTCTCACAGCGTTCGTTCGCGCTCTATCAAAAGGGCCAATATCTGCCGGCCGTCGACAGTGCGTATTTGGCAACATTGGAAAAAGGGGATTTTTATGACGCGCATTTCCAGCGTGCGCGTGCTTATCTCGCTCGCTCCGAATGGGACAAAGCGATTCGGAGCCTAGATCGAGCGATTCAAATCAGTCCCAACTCTGGCGAAGCGTACAGTGAACGGGGATATGCTTACGGCGGTAAAGGAAATTTCGATCAGTGCATCGCCGATCAAAAGAAAGCTCTCGAACTGCAACAGAATCTGCCGCAAGCATACCAGCGGCGGGGGGCGGCATTCCTTGGCAAAAAGGACTACGAGGCCGCACTCCGCGATCTGCAACAAGCCCTCACTCTCAAACCTGATTTCGGCGACGCGCTGTGCGACCGGGCGCTTCTGTTTGCGATGCGCAAAGATATGGCCAGCGCACTCAACGATCTCGATGCGGCTGTTCGCTCCAATCCGAAGTTAGCCAGGGCACATTACCTTCGGGGCCAAGCTTTTATTTCCAAAGACGATCCCGACACAGCTCTAAAAAGTTTCGACCAAGCAGTGGATTTGAAACCGGATGCAACAAACTACTGCGGACGAGGCTTTGCGTATATTGGCAAGAAAGACTTTGAAAAAGCCGCTGAAGATTTTACGAAGGCGATCGAAGGCGATCCCAAAATGATCAACGCTTATTCCGGTCGAATTCAAGCCTATGGCAAGCTTAACAAAATGGAAGAAGCCAAGGTCGACCGAATCAAGTTAAAAGAACTGCAACCGAAACCCGCTCCTGAAAAAGCGGAAAAGAAACCCGAGCCACCGCCCGAGTACTTTGCGGTCAAATCCAAGCCCGTCGATCCAAAGAAAAAGGCTTACATATTGAACGCTGCCAAGGAAATCGACAGCTTAGTTGAGTCCAATTACGTCAAATACAAAATCACACCCAATCCAAAAACTTCCGAAGCACAATTCTTGCGACGTGTTTACCTCGACGTCGCGGGAACCATTCCCAATTATGTGCAAACGCGCAAGTATTTGAGTTCGCCGGATCCTGACAAGCGAACTAAACTGATCGACGATTTGTTAAATAGCGATGACTATGCAAGCCACTTTTTCAATATTTGGGCGGATGTCCTTCGGTACAAAGACAACCTAAGTAATGATGTGCGTGGCGAAGGCTATCGCCAGTGGATAAAGCAATCATTGGCCGAAAATAAGACTTGGAATCGCTTTGTCTATGAGATGATCACGTCGGAAGGTCGGATGTGGGAAAATCCGGCAACGGGCTATTTCCAACGCGATCCCGGCATGCCGCTTGACGCGATGAACAACACCGTGCGTATCTTTCTAGGAACCAGGATCGGATGCGCTCAATGCCATAACCACCCGTTCGATAAATGGACGCAAAAAGAGTTTTATGAAATCGCAGCCTTCACGTTTGGCACTCATGCTAACGCGGGTCTCGATGACACGCGGTATTGGCAAAAAAACCCCAATGATCGCCTGCATGAAGAGTACGCGGGCATCGTTCAAGAGGAAGAAGAACGTCGCCAAAACTCCTATCGCTTCGATCGCATGATTCGCATCAACTCGATGCTGGTGAATGACAAGATCGATCAGCAAATTCATCTGCCAAAGGACTACGCTTATGATGATGCGAAACCCGGAGATCCCATCGCCCCAAAGACACTTTTTGGCAAACCTGCTGAGATCAAGCCTGGCGAGTCACCCAGAAAAGCCTTCGCGCGTTGGCTCGTCCAAAAAGATAATCCGCGTTTCGCTCTAACCATTGCAAACCGTCTTTGGAAACAAGTCTTTGGTGTCGGCCAAATCGAGCCCGTCGACGACATGATGGATAGCACTGTCGCGGAAAATCCAGAGCTAATGAAGTTCCTGGAATCCGAAATGAAGCGATTGAATTTCGACATGAAGGAGTATCTGCGAATTCTCCTCAATACGGAAACGTATCAACGTCAAGCATGCTTTGATGATGTTCCGATGGGCGAGCCATACCATTTCCCGGGTCCCGTTTTGCGCCGGATGACAGCCGAACAAGTATGGGATTCGTTCTTGACACTATCAGGGAACGGGTCGGAATATCGTGAACCTCCTGCGAAGCTTTGGAACGAACCTTTGAGCGTTGACCTTAACGCCGTTTCGGCTCCCGACTTACTAGCGGTCGATAATAAGATGTCGCAAGCGGACGGCGCAAAATACCAACTTCAAGCAAAGTTCCATTACAAAGGTGTCCTTCTCGCACGGGCTTCCGAGCTGCCTGCCCCCTCGCCTGCAAATCACTTCTTGCGGATGTTTGGACAGTCGGATAGAGAGCTAATTTCGGCTTCGTCGACAACAGGTTCCGTGCCACAAATTCTCTTCATGTTCAACGGTCCTATTTCGCACATGCTCTTGGAAAAGGACTCGACCATTTACAACAACATCATGAATCGCTCGTCCATCACCGACGGCGTTAAAACCGTTTTTATGACCATCCTGACTCGAGAACCCGATGAAGAAGAAATGCAACTTGCCGTTCAAGAAGTCAAACAAAACGGCCCCGCCGGATACGGAAACGTCGTCTGGTCCTTAGTCAACACCCGAGAATTCCTGTTCATCCAGTAACCAAGTAGAACGGACTTCAGTCCGTTACAAACCCAGCAATCCCAAAACTCCAATCCCAAAACCGTAGAACGGACTTCAGTCCGTTACTAACTCCGACTCACTGCTTCAACCGCAAAACATCGCTCAACCCGAAGAGTAAACAATGAAAGAGTACCTTGCCAAGCTCGACAATTTTGATCGACGACGTTTCATCACGCTCGCCGCAAAAACCACGTTGGGCGTTAGCCTTTTTCCAGCACTCGACCGCGCCGTCGCTGCTGCTCAATCAAGCTCTTCAGGACGTGCCAAACGTTTGATCTATTTGTATATGGCTGGCGGCATGACGCACCTCGATACGTTTGACCTCAAACCGGGGCATGAAAATCAAGGCGCGACGCAACCATTGGCAACCAATGTCCCAGGTGCACAGATCAGCCAATTCCTGCCGATGCTCGCCGGCCAATTCGACAAGATGGCAGTCATCCGTTCCATGAACACGCAAACAGGAGATCACGAAGCGGGCGAGTACCTGATGCGTACAAGCTACGAAGAGATCGCAACCGAACGCCATCCGTCGCTTGGCCCCTGGATTCAACATTTTCGCGGACGGCAAAGCACCTCATTGCCCGATACCGTGTTGATCAGCGCACCGGCTCGACACCCAAGTGCTGGATTTTTTGATCCCACGTTCAGCCCACTTCCCATCGGCGATCCGAACCGCGGATTAGAAAACACAAAAGCTCCCGAATATTTGACCGACGCGTCGTTTGAAAGACGCATCAACCTGATCAATGCGTTTGACAAGAAGTTTCGTGATAAGTTTCACGATCGTCGCGTCAAAGCCTACAGCGACTTGTACTCCGAAGCCGTTAATTTGCTGGGAAGCGAAGAACTAAAGGCGTTCGACTTGAATCTCGAAAAGAACGAGGATCGCGATCGTTACGGCCGCGACGCCTTTGGCCAAGGCTGCTTGTTGGCACGTCGTCTCGTCGAAAACAATGTCCGATGCGTCGAAGTCACCTGCGGTGGCTGGGACATGCATAGCACTATCTTTGACGGCGGCACGTTGCCTTCGCGAGCAGGCATCATGGACAAAGCCGTTGGGAATCTGATGAAGGACTTGGCTGAACGTGGTCTACTCGACGAAACCTTGATCGTCCTGACAACGGAATTCGGCCGCTCGCCGCAGATTAATTACAACGCCGGTCGCGATCACCATCCCGCTGTCTTTTCTGCGATGCTCGCTGGCGGCGGAATCAAAGGCGGCCAGTTCTACGGCAAATCGGACTCAGCCGGTCATTCGGTTGATTCCGATGGTGTGGCTCCAGCCGATTTGAATGCGACCATCGCAACCGCGTTGGGTTTACCGCTCGACCAGATTGCTACTTCGCCGACCGGTCGCCCATTTAAAGTCGCGCACGACGGCAAAGCCATCACGCAGTTGCTCGCATAGCTTCCGAACCCGACTAGCCATCGAAAGCACACAAGCCAAACAGTCTCCACAGAGGCCAAACAGTCTCCAAGGAGATTGTATTGGTGATGGCAAAGTCTTGCTGCGAGGCAAACACGATTCCACTCATCTGTTAAAATAGCCCGTGACTCGGCAAATAACTCTTTGGTCCCATTCAAGGAATGCAACATGTTTCGTCGCGCCATTTTTCAACTTTCGATTATTGTTGCCCTTGTCGCACCGATGGTCCAAGCCGACGAAGGCATGTTTCCGATCAGCGAACTTGCCCGACTGAAACTTAACGAAAAGGGTATGCAGCTCACGCCTGCGGAAATATTTAACTCCGACAAAGTAAGCTTGGTGGATGGAATCTGCCGAGTGAATGGCTGCACGGGCTCCTTTGTATCCGAGACCGGGCTAATCATTACCAATCATCATTGCGCCTTCGAAGCAATCCAAAAAGCGAGTACGGCTGGCCGCGACTTGCTCAACAATGGCTTTAATGCAAAGTCCCTTGCCGAGGAGATCCCAGCCCCCAACTATACGGTGCGTATCACCGAAGGCTATCAAGACATCTCCGAGCAGGTTCTCTCAGTTGTACGCCCTGAAATGTCGTCACTTGAACGCACCAAAGCGATCGACAAACGTCGCAAAGAACTCGAGCAATCGGCCGAGAAAGAACGCCCCGGTCTGCGCGCCGAAGTTGCCGAAATGTTTACGGGTAAAACGTATGTTCTGTTCCTTTACACGTTCCTCAAAGACGTCCGACTGGTCTTCGCGCCGCCTTCGTCTGTGGGCAATTTTGGCGGCGAAGTCGACAATTGGGAGTGGCCGCGTCACACAGGCGACTTCTCTTTCATGCGCGCATATACAGCTCCTGATGGATCGTCGGCGACGTACTCGGCGAACAACATTCCCTATCGACCAAAACGCGTTATCCGCGTTGCTCCCCAAGGCGTAGATGAAGAAGATTTCGTTTTCATTCTAGGATATCCAGGCCGAACCGTTCGCCACAAGACGGCCAGCTTCTATCGGTACGAGCAAGACGTGCGATTGCCACTCACTGTCGAGTTGTATGCTTGGCAAATCGGCGAAATGGAAAAAGCAGGTTTGGAGGATCGTAGCGTTGCTATCAAGCATGCTTCGCGTTCCAAGTCGCTTGCCAACGTGGAGAAACGATCGCGGGGCCAACTGCTTGGTTTGCGTCGTACGAACATGGTCGACACGCGCGCCGAGTTGGAGTCCAAGATGCAAGCGTTCATCGATGCCGACCCAGCCCGCAAATCCAAATACGGTACGTTGCTGGCCGATATTGCCGCTGTCTACAACGAAATGACAGAGCAGGGGCCTCTCGAAATACATCTGCGCGAGTTGCGAACGGTTTGCCGAGCCCTGTCGTTTGCATTCCTGGTCTATGACGCAGCTAACGAACGCGTAAAAGAAGACGTTGAGCGCGAATCGCCGTATATGGATCGCAATTACAACTTGACGATCGAACAACTGAAACTGGACGTCGGCGATTGGCATGCCGGGACCGATCAAGTCATGCTTACCGGAATGCTTGAGCGATTAGCTGCCATTCCTACCGCACACCAAATTCAGCCTCTTCAAAAGTACATTGCAGACAAGCAGAAAATCGCAGACGTCGCACAATCGCTGATGAGCAAGTCCCGCTTGGGTGAACTTTCGTACGTCGAAGCATGCTTGAAAGAGTCACCCGCACAACTCGACAAGTGCGATGATCCCCTGATGAAGCTGATCGTTGAACTTTATCCGACCTACAAACAATTACGAGATAAGGAAAAAGAACGCGACGGACGACTCGGGCAGTTGTATAGCGCCCTGATCGAAGTCAAACAGCAATTCATGGCAACGGAGTTCGTGCCGGACGCGAATGCGACACTTCGCATTACTTACGGCAGCGTTCGACGATATTCTCCCGCCGACGCCATCACCAAGACACCCATCTCCACGTTGCGCGGTGTGATCGAAAAGACGACCGGCGTCGAGCCTTTCGTAACGCCTCGCGAAGTCATCGATCGCTACAACGCCAAAGATTTTGGCGCCTTCGTCCATCCTAAACTTGGCCAAGTCCCCGTGGCTATTCTTTACAACACCGACACCACCGGCGGAAACTCTGGCAGTCCCGTACTCAACGCCAAAGGTGAATTGGTCGGCGTCAATTTCGATCGCACCTTCGAAGCCACAATCAACGATTTTGCATGGAACGAAAGCTACAGTCGCTCGATCGGCGTTGATATTCGATATGTTCTTTGGATTACCGGGATCGTCTACCAAGCCGACCATTTGCTGAAAGAAATGGGAGTCAGCAAAAAGTAACAGGTCGCAAACATCCGCACCTTTTTTGTTGCCGCAAGTGCATATGACTGGAATGATCAAGAAAGTAGAGATTGCATTCGGTTGTCACTCTGCCTTGAGCCGAAACTTTAGTTCAACTAGCTCCACGCCATCCTCGATCTTGCGCAACCACGAAAACTGAACGGGATCATGTTGGAAGAGTTTTATTTCATTCGCCAACTTGGGCAACTGAATCCTATTTTTTAACACTGGCAACTCGGCTTTTGCCGTCATCATACGAAATTTTTGCTCAACCCACCGCGACAACTGGGAAGTGTCGTCAGTCGATCGTCGTTCACCCCGAATGACGGTCCAATCGCTTGGGTCGGCGGAGAATTGAATTCGAACAATCGTGGGCCACCGGTGGTCGAAATCTTTTAGCTTGGCCAAACGATTGTTAGAGTCTGCCAACATTTCGCAGTACCAATCGACAAATTGTTGAGCTTCAAAACTTTGCTCGGCATATTTTTGTTTGAGTTTCTTCGTATGGTCCTCAATGCGCATTCTTTTCGGCAAATACGCGGCGTTTGTGGTATCCAATTCTTTGATAACTCGATCGTAGTAAGTGTCGAAATCCTTCGTATGCAATACGATCTCAACCCGAGCGGGCGATCCTCCGTTTGGAAAGTAATCGGAATGGACTTGGAAAGTATAAAATTTCGAGTCCACGGTCTTCGATACTTTCCTGTTTTTTTCTTCGCTGATTCCCGTCATCTCTTCCCAGACCGATGCAGCAAGTTCCGATACTGCGGTTGCATTTTCTGTCCAACCCGAAAATGGAACTCGGTTACAGGCTTCAAAGGTCAAGTCTTTGACTTCATCCGGGTCCGTCGAAAACGCGAGGAAGAATTCTAGATTACGTCCAATCGGTCTTGCTGCTTTTATTTCCATTCCAGTCCGCATCGCAACTGGCTGGTCCAGAGTAAACAAGAGCATATCCAGACGAGGCGGAAACATATCCTCATCGATCAATTGCAGCCGCACAGCTTCTTCTGAACTAGATGCTACTGGGTTAAGAAACAATCGTTCTCCGAGATACAGATTGTCGAGTCCCTGTGCCCGCAGTTCTGCGCATAATAGCGAGCTTGCAACACAACAAAAGAATAGCCGTGAGAAATGAGTGTTGATTTGCATTGTTTGGTTTACCTCAAGAGTTCATTGAACGATCGCAAGGATTCGAGCTGACCGTATACAAACGCAAAACTTTCCCCTAAGCCTAAATTTCGATTGCGGAAGACGAATTATTCTGCGTGATAACCTCGCCACATCCAAACGAGTGTGTCGGCTAGCGTTTGTTTGAAAACGTTGCTATCGCAGTGATTGGTTTTTTTGCTGAATACGTAACGGTAGTCGTAACCTTTTGCCTTGAGAACCCCCGCAGTGCGTTCGTTGGCCATGACCCAGTTGTGATATGTTTCTTCCGGATCTTTCGCGCGCAAATCGTTCTCGGAGACGTGCGTAAAGATACGAAGCGGTTTCTTGTCCGTGTTCTCGATCAGCTTCATGCTGGAGTGGTACTCCCAAGCACCCAAGGGATACTGAGCTTCTTCGGGCGCGTCGTCGTCTTGTTGATCGACGAAAGTACCCGAGTAAGTGATCAAGCGACGAAACAAATCGGGGCGAAACCAACCCATCGACAGCGCCGCCGCGCCACCCGAACTACAGCCCATGGTCGCTTTGCCCCACGGATTATCCGTGATCGCAATCTTCGGATACGCTGCTTTGATTTGAGCATTGTTCAATACGGCTGGTAAAACTTCATCGTTGATAAAACGAGCTTCGCGATCAGACATCGTGTCGTATTCCAATCCGCGCTGGCTACCTTTCCCGTCGTTCCCGCCATTCTCGACTGCGATGGCAATGAAAGCAGGTAGCTTGCGATCTGCGTCCTTAGAAATGGTCAAGTTATCAAGAGCGTTCCGCACCAAGTCGAGGTTGCTCGGTCCGTCGTGCATGACGAGAATCGGGGCCTTGGTACCATCTTTGTAAGCGGCAGGGACATACACAAAGATCTTTCTCGCCTTGCGGACTTCTTTCTTCGGATCAAGCGTCGTGTCATCGCCCCGAAAGATTTTGCTATCTGCTAACTTCATGGAAAACTCGAAAGACTTTCCCTTCGGATTCCCTCGATCCGTAAGGTCGGGATCCACAGAATATTCTGGCCCAATAACCAAATTCCCATTCCCTGCCACGCCGGGATACTCTTGGTAGGTTTCATCGGACCAAACGAAGTTCGCTGCCATACCGGCAAGAATCAAACACAACAGCGATGGAACAGCCCCAAAAGCAAATCTACGAATTGACAACATCATTTTGAAAAGCCGATTTCATGAATAGAGGATTGTTTGACAAAGTTTTCAAGGAAGCCGCACCGTGCAACCCGTCGCGTTCTGTCTTTCACAGCGATCCCACTCCAACGCCGAAATTCATTACGACCTGCCGACAAATTCCGAGTTGGCACTTTATCGTTTTTATAGCTTGAGTTGCACAGGAGGAATGAAAACGCGATTTTCCAAGATGCACATCTGCGGACTTTTCATCGTAACCGAAACGCAGACTCGAATAGTATGGAACAAGAATTTTTCGCCCAAAATCCTTCTCGCTCAGTATTTTGAGTTGTTGCCAACTTGTTGCTAATAAGTTGCTAGCCGCATGTTCAACAAAATACGCCACGGTGATGCTCGCGTGCATTTTATTCAGCTTTTCACACTTGATTGGAGGGGAAATCTAAAATGAGCTGCGTGGCTTTCGCCATTGTGGAAAATCACAACGCTTTTAACACGCTGCGGATCGAGCAGGAACAGATGCAACACTCTCTGACTGAGATTGTGAGTTATAGTAGTACGAGTTGACTAAACTTGGCGCGAATCATTTTGGAGACGCCGTGAATGATGCGAATGTTTCGGGAGAAGAATCTGGTGGCGGCGATGCCGACGATTCGCTTGCCAGTGATGCAATTGAAGCGCAGACTCTGCAGAACTCTTGGAGCTTAACAAACAAGTGGAACACGAACGAGTCCTTATGGATTACGGCCTTCGTTTGTCTGCAAGTCGCTTTGATTGTCGTTTCCGCATTTTTACCTTCGCGGCGAATCGAGTACCTAAGCTGTCATGTGATGTTTGCAATCGTGCTTGCTGAGAGCGCGCTTGCGACGAGCTGGCTTAGGTTCGGACCCGGACCCGTTAGTGCGAGGATAATGATCGCACCTTGTTGGATCGCAATCGGTGCTGGACTTGGCGGAGTAATCAGCCGCCGGGAACAAGCGATCCCTATTTTGTTCACAGTTGCAATCAGTGTGGCCCTGCTACTTATCGTTATTTTGTTCGTGCTGAGATACATGTTGCGAATTCAGCTTGTCAAAGACCACAGTTTGAGTCCGTCTTGGACTTTCCAATTTGGGATCATTCATTGGTTTGTCCTGACTCTCTGCATTGCCGCGATTCTTGGATTTGGACGCTTCGCCGCCAAGAATGGAACCATTGGTAGGCCGAATGACTTTACAACGTCCGTGACCCTTGGCGTCTCCTGGACATTATCGCTCCTGCCGACAATTCTTATTCCTCTTTGGCACACAAGTGGCCGTAGGTTGCTATTGGGTATCGGTTTGTGCTTCGTACTTACGTCGACAACCGCAGTTTGTGCCGCCTATTTGCTGTGGAACTTACTTACAACAGTTAATTCGCAAACTATCTTGGGTGCTTTGTATCTGATCACTATTCCGCTTTTCGCTTGCGTAATCATCATCGGAAGTTTGTTGATGATTCGCGGCGCAGGATTTCGGCTGGCGCGGAGAAATCTTTGATGGTTGGCGGCGCAGGTTTTTCCAATGATACTTTTTTTCTAATTTAGTTGTCTTCCTGCGTCCCCCTTAATTGCGCTGGCGACTAAAATTTTGGCTGGATCTAGTGGACTTCCATTTTTTCTCGGCTACCGCTTAGGGATGAAACGATGAACGCATTTGGGGCCCGTGTTCATTCAGATCGAGACCGTGTTGAGGAGTTCCACGATGAGGCTTCAGCCTTCCAAATCCATGAATGCAATCTCGCGAGTTCATGGAACAGGAAGGATATTGTCTGGCTAGGTGCATTCGCAGGAACACAAGTTGCGTCGCTCATTGTTCTGGCGTTGATGCCTATGGGCTACGAGCTGAATTCTTTCTTAAACCAAGTGCAATTTTCGTTCATGCTTGCCGAAAGCGCATTCGCGGGGATGTGGCTTTCCTTAGGCTCGGGGCCATTCGTCAGGCGATTGCTCTTGACGCCACTGTGGTTGCTGTTGTCCGCGTCCTTCATCGGTTTTATCGGTCGTCCTTCCTACGCATTTATGACATTACTGTTAATGGGAGGCAGCTTCGCACTTTCGATTACGTTTTTCGGTCTGTTTCTTCGGCGACTGCTTCGACTGAATCTCGTTCACGGTACAACCTCGTGTGACTCTAGTGCGTTTCAATTTGGGATTAAAGACTGGTTTATGGTTACGTTGTGTTTTTCAGCCAGTCTCGCTTTTGATCTTTATGCCAAAGTTGAGCAACTTGGCAGTGCATTCGAGGTGATGATGGCTGCCTTGATTGGAGTGGCATGGGCATTCGCAGTTTTTCCTGCCCTTTATCTGTCCCTGCGGCAAACGAACTCAAGCACTTTCTTTTTGGGTATCATTTGGAGCGGATTAATGACTGCGGTGATCGCTGCCGGTTTGGGATTTCTTGCCACACAAATGGTTCAGAACTACAACGGATTTGATCCTTTATTTCCGCTCTTTGTAAGGGTTGTTCCGTTATACACTTGGGTCATGATTACCTGTGGTCTTCTGTTGTTACGAGGCGCAAGATACCGTCTTGTGAGGCTCGCCAAGTGAGCGTTATTGTGGAAAATCACAACGCGTTTCAACACGCTTCGGATCGAGCAGGATTGGATGCAAGACTCTCAGGCAGAGATTTGAAGTTATAGTAGTGCGAGTTGACTAAACTTGGCTCGAACCATTTTGGAGTCGCCGTGGTCGATGAGAATGTTTCGGGAAGTGAATCTTGTGGCAGCGATGCCGACGAATCGCCTGCTAATGCTGCAAGTGAATCGCATGCCCTGCAGAACTCTTGGAGCTCGCTGGGCAGGTGGAACACGAACGAGTCCGCTTGGATTGTAGGCTTCGTTATTCTGCAAGTCGCTTTGATTGTCGGTTCAGCATTTTTACCTTCGCGTCAAATCGAGTACCTAAGCTGTCATTTGATGTTTGCCATCGTGCTTGCCGAAAGCGCGCTCGCGACGAGCTGGCTTAGGTTCGGACCCGGAACAATCCGAGGGCGGATGCTGATATCGCCTTGTTGGATTGCAATCGCAGCAGGACTTGGCGGCGTATTAAGCCGCCCGGAACAAGCGATCCCGATTTTGTTCACAGTTGCAATCAGTATGGCCGTTTTGGTTATTGTTATTTTGTTCGCGCTGCGATGCTTGTTGCGAATCCAGCTAGTCAAAGACCGCAGTTTGAGTCCTTCCAGGACGTTCCAATTTGGGATGATTCATTGGTTTGTCCTGACTCTCTGTATTGCCGCGATACTTGGATTTGGACGCTTCGCCGCCAAGAATAGAACCATTGGTAGGCCGAATGACTTTACAACGTCCGTGACCCTTGGCGTCTCCTGGACATTATCGCTCCTGCCGACAATTCTTATTCCTCTTTGGCACACAACTGGCCGTAGGTTAGTATTGGGTATCGGTCTGTGCTTGGTACTTACATCGACAACCGCTGTATCTTCTGCCTATTTGCTGTGGAACTTACTTTCAATAGTAAATTCGCCAACTATCTTGGGTGGTTTGTTTCTGATCACTATTCCGCTTTTCGCTTGCTTACTCATCATCGGAAGTTTGCTGACGATACGCGGCGCAGGACTTCGGCTGGCGCGAAGAAATCAAGCATGAATGCGAAGTTAGTTTGGTCGGCCACTACGAGCGTTTCAAATTTCTTCCTTCCACCGACCGTACAAATTCCTTCGATGGTCTTTTGTTTGGCCACGGGCTTTTATGGGAAGATGCGATGAATGCATTTGGTTCCGATGAAGAATCTGAAACAGCACCTAATAGTGCTTTGCACTTTAATGACACAGATTCGGAGAGCCAGCGACGAAAATCCTTCGGGACATTGAACCAGAAGGATATTATTTGGCTTGTCGCATTCGCGATAACACAGGTTGCATTACTTGCCAATTCCGCATTTTTTCCCATGCGCGATATGGACTACGTCGTTTGCCAGTTGCTGTTCGCACTCATGCTTGCGGAAAGTGCTTTAGCAGCAATCTGGCTCTCCTTGGGCCCAGGTCCGCTGGCGGTACGATTGGTCGTGACCCCGATATGGATGGTGATCTGTGCAGCATTCATCGGCTTCACTCAACGTCCTTCTACTGCGTTCTTTGTGTTGCTAATGATCGGAGGCAGCTTATCTGTTTTGATTACGTTTCTTTTACTGCTACTTCGTTGGCTACTCCGCATCAAACTTGTCCAGGGACCGGAATTGACTGACTCAACTGTGTTTCAGTTCGGAACCATTCATTGGTTTGTACTGACATTGTGTATCGCTTCTCTTCTAGCGTTTACTCGGTTTGCGGCAGACCAGCAACTTATCCGTCCATCCAACGAGATCGTTATCTTGGCAGTATTTGGAGGGGCGTGGGGATTCACTTTGGTGCCTGCGGTTTTAATTCCTGTTTGGCACACAAGCAGTAAACGTTTTATCTTGGGACTGATACTGTCCGTGTCGCTAACAACAGCGACTGCAACGCTTATAGCGTTCCTCATGGTGCGGCTATTGCCACAAGTCAGCGGACCAACCAATCCAGTTCCGCTATTTCTTGTCGTTGTTCCGTTATGTGCGTGGGTGCTTATCACATGCAACCTTCTCATGATACGCCGCGCACGATATCGACTCGCGCGGCGGACGGAGTAAACACGTGAAGAGCCGACGCTTAAAAATTACATCGCCAGCAAGAACGACACGATGTTGAGCAACAATTTTTATTCGGTCTTGAGCCGATCAATGCACATTCGGCCAGCCTTCGCAAATAGCCTCCATGGACTGTCGTCAAACTGACATTCACGACAAAGCGGAGAACATCAAGGTCAATCTTGTTCGAACCACATCGTCTGCCGGACGTGTTAAGACTGCTGCTGGTCGTTCTTAAGACAGGAGTTCTTTCAAGTTGTTTGAAAAACCGGCCTAATACCATGCAATTCACTTGTATTTCGCAACCTCGACACGATAGACTTACGGGAGTTGTCTTCCTACCCTGACAGCATTGAATATCCCACCTAGGACCTATCGCTAGATGAATATATGGCAGCGATGAATGCGTTTCATTTTTTAATCTGCCTTTCCGTGTTTGGCTCGTTGCTGGCAGCCAACAAAGTATCGGCAACAGAACCAGAATCGGCGAATTCGACTTGGCCATATACCCGGTTGGTTTCTCCGACCATTCCTACGGTACAAGACACTGCTTGGGTACGAAACCCGATCGATGCATTCGTCTTGTCCAAGCTCGAAGGCCAAGGGATAAAGCCGGCTCCTGAGGTGCCGCCGCGTGTTTGGCTTCGCAGGCTATACTTCGATATGGTTGGCCTCCCGCCGACTCCTGAAGACGTCGATCGATTTGTTACCAATTGGGACTCGGGGAGCTATCGTCGTGAGATCGATCGGCTACTGCAAGATCCTCGTTACGGCGAACGTTGGGGGCGCCATTGGCTTGACTTGGTTCGTTATGCCGATACGGGCGGAGGCGGATTGGATTTTCCGCTACCGCATATGTGGCGATACCGCGATTACGTTATACGCGCTTTCAACCAAGACCGTCCGTATGACCGTTTTATCCGAGAGCAAATTGCTGGCGACGCTTACGAAGCTTACGCCGAAGAAGGCCGCATCGGAGTAGGATTCCTGCGTCTGGGTGTTTTCCTCGAAGGCACGCGTGAGGAAATGCGGCGAGAATTGTTGAACGACCTCGTGGGCACGATCGGCCCAGTGTTTCTGGGGCTCACGACGGATTGTGCTCGTTGTCACGATCATAAATTCGATCCCATCCCAACCCGTGATTATTACCGGTTGCAAGCGTTCTTTGCTGCCGTCACGATTCGTGCCGAAGAGATGCCTTTTACCCAGTACGAACGTCCGGCCGAGTTAGAACGAAGAGCCAAAGTTTGGGATGAGTCGCAGAAGCATCGCGCCGCCGAACGCGATGAAGTCATCAACCGTTTTCGAGACCGCGTCGCCGTGGCATTGCAAGGTTCGCTCAACGGTCCGCAAGATCTCAAGGATATCTCAACGCCAGTGGGTAGCGGCGACATCTCTGCCGAAATGGAACGAGGCAGGCTCTTCACAAAAGAGGAGGTCGAGCAATTTAAGCGATTGAATCGCCAGACGAACGGTGCCGACCGCTTGCCGAATCTCTACAAGCCAATGGCTTATACGGCAACTGAATTGGTAGGTGCAAGCAACGACCCCGAACCTAACTATCCGATCGCTCCCACGACGTTTGTTCTGGGTGGCGGCGACCCCAAGCAAAAGACAGAGGCAGTCGAGCCTGGTTTTCCATCCGCCCTGACGGGCAATATGTCCCCCGTCGATTTGGAAGGCGTGCAATTTAGTCGTAGGAAGCTTCTTGCCGATTGGCTATCCAGTTCCGACAACCCGCTGACCGCACGCGTCATGGTGAATCGAATCTGGTACTATCATTTCGGCGAAGGTCTTGTTGCGACACCCAGCGATTTTGGCAAGAACGGATCGGGCACCGTTCAGCAAGAACTTCTGGACTGGCTGGCGGTGAAGTTTATCGAAAGCGGTTGGAGTATCAAGGAAATGCATCGCCTCATTCTCCAGTCCAACGTTTATCGCCAATCGATGACGAATCCTAATGAGGCGGAGTGCGCAAAGATCGATCCGAATAATTTACTTCTGTGGAAACGAAAACCGATTCGACTAGAGTCCGAGACGATTCGGGATAGCATCCTCGCAGTGAGTGGTCAATTAAATGCAGCTCGAGGAGGACCTGGTTTCTTTCCAGAGATCGACGAAGCATTGATGCAGCGCGCTGGAACATGGTGGGAGCCATCGCCAGCCGGAGAAAGAAATCGACGCAGCGTCTACATGATGCAGAAGCGCGCTATTGTGCATCCGATGCTGAGTGTTTTCGATGGAACCAATGTCAATGAAAGCTGTTCCGTTCGCGGCGTTACGACTGTCACTCCGCAAGTCTTTGCGTTGTTCAACAGCCAATTCGTGCATGAGAATTCACAGGCCCTGGCGGCAAAGATTACTCAAGAAACATCATCAGCGTCCAACGATGAACAAGCAAGTGTCGCGACTGACCACACCGCCCTAGTCGTACGAGCCTATCAGCTTGCTTTACAACGACCGCCAACTGAATTGGAGCTATCCAAGAGCGTCGACTTCTTGCGGCAACGAACGCTTTCGGAATTGTGCTTGGTGTTGTTCAATCTCAATGAATTCGTGTACTTGGAGTAGCTCGATGACAATGACATGCAACAACGTCTCGCGCCCGAATCCGGATTTGGGTGAGCTTGGTCGCCGCGATTTTCTGTTTCAACTCGGCAAGGGTATCGGTTCCGTAGCACTGACTTCGATGCTCAAGCAAGATGGAGCTTTACGCGCTGACGATTCGTCCGCCGCCACAGCGCCTCAAGAAAGTCGCAAGCCAAACATCGCACCGCGTGCCAAGTCATGCATCTTCCTATTTATGTATGGCGGCCCCAGTCAGATCGATACGTTTGATCCGAAACCAATTCTCAATCGATATCACGGGACTCCTGTTACACGCATCTATGGTGGCGGCGGAAATGGCGATAGTGTCGAGGAACGGTTGTACGTCAAATCGCCGTTCAAGTTCGAACGCTATGGACAATGTGGTCAAGAAGTTTCCGAGCTATTCCCCAAGCTCGCCGGTTGCGTGGACGACATGGCCTTCTTGCGCTCGATGTACGTCGATTCCGCGATTCACCCGATGGCGTCGTTTCAAATGAACTTGGGGACGCTTGTCCCTGGCTCTCCATCTCTTGGTTCTTGGCTCGTGTACGGATTGGGGTCTGAGAACAAAGACCTTCCTGGCTTTGTTGTCTTGGCCGGCCAGGGACTATGGAGTGGGGCCGTGAACTACTCAAACGGTTTTTTGCCAGCCCAAACGCAAGGAACACTGCTAAATTCGTCAGGACCGCCCATCGTCGACCTCCAGCCTCCCACCCATGTCACACGCGAAGCACAGGAGGCAAGCATCCAATTGCTGAATGAACTGAATCAACCTTATCTCAAATCCAATCCGAGCAATAGCGACCTGCTCGCGCGCATGCGAAACTACGAACTGGCATTTCGCATGCAATCTGCCGTACCCGAAGCCATGGATATCGAGCGAGAAACGGCCGCGACCCGCGAAATGTATGGATTGAATAATAGTATCACGCAGCCCGTGGGAGAGCGTTGTTTACTGGCCCGTCGGCTAGTCGAACGCGGCGTTCGATTCGTGCAGATTTACAGTCATGGTTGGGATTCGCATGATCGACTGCTTCAAAGCCATCGACGTCGTGCGATGGAATCCGATCAGCCCATCGCTGCCCTACTCAAGGATCTCAAACAGCGAGGTCTCCTGGAAGATACGCTGGTCGTTTGGTGCGGCGAATTTGGACGAACGCCCGACAATAGCAAGGGCTTTTTTGCGACGTACCCAGGTAGAGATCACAACAAAGATGCCATGGTCGTTTGGTTCGCCGGCGGCGGTACCAAAGGCGGAATTCAGATCGGTGCAACCGATGAAACCGGTCTCAAAGCGGTCGACAAACGAGTTCACTTGCACGATTTGCATGCCACGATCTTGCATCTCATGGGTCTCGACGACATGCAACTTACCTACTACCACGGCGGAAGGCTTAAGCGACTGACCGACTTGGGTGGCGAAGTCATCCGCGAACTCATCGCTTAGAACCTGCCTTACCATCCTACCAAACGCGCATCCCACCTCGCTCGACCGTTACTCCGATTTCTGCCATGGCCAAATTCAATCGTCGAACCGCATTATCGTTGGCCGCCAGTAGCGCCACTGCACTTTGCCTTAACGCAAACGGTCAAGCGCGCGAACAGGTCCCGAAACGACGTTTACTGTTCAATTGGGACGGTTCCATGATCCATTGCTGGGGACGAACTTTGTTTCCAGACTCTCAGAAACCGCTCTCGCGCGAACAATTCGTCTCGTTAGTCTTTGGTCCTATCGAAAACACGGCAGTCGACACGGTCCTGTTCAGTTTTGGAAGCGGGAACGTAGCAGAGTACGAAAGCAGAGTTCTGGAATGGCCCGGACAAGCCGACGAATTTGTTTTTCCGGAGAGCAAAACTTGGCACGGCGGAGTCGAAGTCGATCCACAGGATCAGTATCGCAATCCGAAGAGCCTCGCAGATGCCGGACACAATCCACCCGCCGTGATTGTCGAGGAGTGCCACAAACGTAACATGGCGGCTTTCGTTTCGTTGCGGATGAATGATACGCATGATGGTCAGCATCCGCGCGGCGCGCTTCCGAATCCCGAACTTCCGACATTCAAACGCCACAATGCCGATTGGCTGGTGGAAACACTCGACCGCTGGACAGCGCTAGACTTTCGTCGTCCCCAGGTTCGCGCACTGAAGCTTCGCGTGATTGAAGAGTTTTTTGACCGCTGGGATTTCGACGGTATCGAACTGGACTGGTTGCGACATACTCTCTATTTTCCACGCGGAGAGGAGCAAAACGGAGCCAAGTATCTGACAGAATTCATGCGTGCAGTCCGAAAAATGTTGGACGAGCGGGCTGTGGCTCGAGGTCGCCCCATCGAATTGGCAATCCGCGTCCCCGAGCGGCTGGAGTGGTGCCAGTTAGCTGGCTTCGATCTGCCCAATTGGATCGACGAAGATCTATTCGACATCTTGATATTGGGACAGGGGTTGACTGAGCTGCCTACCCTTGGCGAATTCCATTCGCTGATGAAGTCCCGTCGCTTGCCGATCTATCCATCGCTGTATCCTTACGGGAACGGCTACCGAATGAGTCCCGATGAAGTGATACGCGCGAACGCAGCCAATTTGTGGAATGCAGGGGCCGACGGGATGTATGCATTCAACTGGTTTCATTACGGCACATGGCGTAAGCAACTGCTAAACGATATCGCCGATCCAAAATTACTTGCCGAAAAGCCCAAGCATTACACACTCACTCACCGTTTTGACACCGGACGAAATGCCGGGACCGATTATCTCCGCTACAGCACTTGCTACCGCGATCCCCAAGTCCCCTTTGAATTAACCGTTGACGATGGCCCTAATACCGTCCCCGTTTCGATCGCCTCGATCCCCAAATCCGCCGAAGTTTGGTTAGCCTTTAACCACTCCATGCCTGGTGACAACGTTCAGATCGAATTCAATGATCACCAACTCGTGCCATCGTCTGTCGACGTGCAAGACAACCTCAAGCTTACGGGCTTTGAATTGATCGTCCCTCCTAATTGCAGAATGCTCGGCATGCCTGTGCAGCCTTCAATCGATCAGCGTTTCCAAGCACTTCGCCTTCCGCTACCAATACAGTTTCTGAAAACGGGCAGGAACACGATAAGCATCCAGCTAAATAGACGAGGGTCAGGTTCCGAAAAACCGCTTCAGATCACCCGAATCGAGATCTCCGCGACTTAATGGTTCAGCTTGCAATCCAAACCAGTGTATGACTCGGGAGACGTCCGAAGTCTTTGCGTTTTTAATAGCGGTCGCATACTCTGCTGCAACAGGCGGCCATCCCAGCAAGCCGACCTATGGCTTACGCGCATGAATGCAGGCTGTCGGAATGGTAAGCGACAACTCGCCTTGAGAAGTAGCGAGAACATTCAAGCGATTTTCAACAGCTAGAAAAAAATCATCTAACACTGTTTGAGGAGCAATGGACTTCCAGGCCGGAACAAACCCCAAACGCATGAAGTAATGTCGCAACATAGACGAACCATCGACGAATCGTTCCTTAAACGAGCTCGTACTTGCTTCCAAAAAATCGAACCCTTCGCGATTCAATAGCGATTTCACCGATTCAACGGTCGCGCGGTGGTTGATATGGGTTTCAAACGCTTTGATTTCGTCGGCGAAACCGCCCTCTACGAGTTGAATTCGAAATACCTCGTAAAACTCGTGCATGTGCCCAATTAGGTTCGTCGTAAGGAATAATTCTGCCCCCGGTTTTGCAACTCGAAAACAGGACCGCAACGCATGCGTTGGGTTGTCGAAATTGTTGATGCCAAGGTTTGAAACGATCAAATCCACCGACTCATCTGCTAAATCAATGTTGCCGATGTCCTGTACGATCGGGCGGACGTTGTCGATACCTAATCGCTCAAGCTTTCGTTTCATGCGTACTACCCCAGCCTCCCATGGGTCGACCGCGTAGACCGTCGAAGTCGCACCACAACGCTGTGCCAGTTCGATCGCAAGAAAACCTGTCCCCGATCCCACATCCAAAATCGTCATGCCGGGACGTAAAGTGACTTGGTCGAGAAGCATTGCACCAAAACGGGCCGACCACAACGGAAGTTCATCGTATAGTTCGCCAAAAGAAGACGCTTGGTAATCTATCTCATCAAGATAATTCATTTGTCAGTTCGTTATATCTTAACGCAGAATATGTCGGAGTTTCGCATTGCTCGAGGTCACACCACCCGAAGTACGCTCTACAGCTACCGAACGCAAGACTAGACCTATTGGTGTACACTCTTGGTCGCCAAGTAATAGCATAGAACCGGTTTGATCGGCTCGTTTGCACAGTACCTATTCGCAACCCCACCAAAGTCTAGCCGGTTTGAATCCTACCAGTAAAGCAATATCGACGATGACTGTCCTCTTCACAACTGGTGGCTCGTTCGTACCCACTTTTTCCGATTGCTGGACCATGTAGTTCATGAATGTTCGGTGAAAAACGTGGCGAACATTCCTCCTGTCGAGAAAATCTCGTTGCCGAATTCCATTGGAGTATCACAGATCAACCTTTATTCAGAGTAGCATGGGTATTTAGAACTGTTACAGTCTCGATAAGATTCCAAACTGCCTACAGAGGACGAGGTCGATTTTGATTACAACCATTCGCCTGATGAATTGTCTTGGTACGCTCATGGTGATTGCGCTCTTGGTAACATTGTGCGGCGGTGGAAGTTGTGCTGCACCGGCTTTTCCCGATTCCGTGGTTTGGGAAGAAGGCATCGTGTATTCGACACCCGATGGCGAGTCACTTGCTTTGAATATGGCTAGACCAAAGTCAGCCACCGGCAAGCTGCCAACGGTGCTCTGCATCCACGGTGGAGGGTTTCGTGCTGGCAATCGCGAAAGCTATGACAGTCTTTGTGTCAAGTTGGCCGAAAATGGTTTTGTGGCCGCAACAATTACTTATCGCCTAGCACCGAAGCACAAATTTCCGGCTGCCGTTCACGATTGCAAAGCCGCCGTGCGCTGGCTTCGAGCCAACGCAGAAAAATATCAAATTGACCCTGAGCGGATCGGTGTGACCGGCGGAAGTGCTGGGGGGCACTTGGCACAGTTCCTGGGTGTGACTGCGAATGTGCCGGAATTCGAGGGCACGGGTGGCAACGCGGAACAATCAAGCAAAGTGACTTGTGTTGTCAACGTTTATGGGCCAAGCGATTTCACGAAATCTTACGGCAAGAGCGTCGACGCACATGAAGTCTTGCCGTTGTGGTTCGGCGGAAATTTAGAGACACATCGTCAATTACACATCATTGGCAGCCCACTGTACTGGGTAACACCCGACGCCGCTCCCACGCTTTGCATTCACGGCACTGAAGACAAGTACGTTGCCCACGAACAAGCGGTCTGGATAGTCGACAAACTCAAAGCCGCCGGAGTCGACGCCGAGCTATTAACTCTCGAAGGTGCCGGCCACGGTTTCAAAGGTACCGACGCAGAGAAAGCCGACAAAGCCCTTTTCGAATATTTTAAAAACCACTTGCAATTGAATTCAAAAAGTTAGCGATCGCCTTCCATGGCGTTTTTCAAATACTTTTCGCGTCGAAATAGAAACGTCGGCAATGCAAAGCAAATTCCGACTGCGAAGATCGCTAAAAAGTGCCAAATGAAACCCGGCATTTTTAGGCGGCGTGCCTCCGAGTACATGAAAGCAGTCGCCGCCGTCGCGGTAATCAATAGATCCCACATAAATCCGGAAATTACCCAGGTTGCGAACGGTGCAGACCAGAACTCACTCCAAGCCGCTTCGCCGCGTCCTGAAAAGTGCAAACTAAAACACACGACCGGTAGCAAAAGCCCAGCCACTGACAAAGCACCATAGAACAGTCGCATGCTTCAGCCCCCCAGCACGAATTATAAGATCAACGGATATCGTGGCGAACGAAATACCTAGCCCGCGTAATTCCTTCCCACTTCTGCAGCGTCTTCACCGTCTTTGTGACAGAAGGGTAGGGCATGAGGAATACGGACGAATTTACAAAGTTTCCACCAACCAACGCCCCTACCACGAACCGCTGGCGGGTCATCTCTTTGACCAAGTCAGTACATTGTCCCTACTCCCGCACTCCCATCTGCTCCAGCATGAACGCGTATTCGTAAGCTTTCTCGCGGAGTGCTTCATAACGCCCCGAAGCACCGCCATGGCCAGCATCCATGTTGCACTTGAGCAACAACGGGTTCGAGTCCGTCTTCAGCGTTCGCAACTTCGCCACGTACTTTGTCGGCTCGTGAAACAAGACTTGACTGTCGTTGAGCGAAGTCGTCACGAGGATAGCCGGGTACTTGGTTCGCCGTAGATTGTCGTAGGGCGAATACTCCAGCATGTACTTGCCCGCAACGGGATCTTTTGGATTGCCCCATTCGAGAAACTCTTGCACCGTTAGTGGCAGCGACTCGTCAAGCATCGTGCTAATCACGTCGACGAATGGGACGGCCAAGTGCGCGACTTTGCAGACGTCCGGGCGCAAGTTCAGGGTGGCTCCAATCAGCAACCCGCCCGCAGAACCGCCTTCGATCGCCAACCTATCGCGAGCTCCGTACTTTTCTTTGACCAAATGATCGGCGCACGCTATGAAGTCGGTGAAAGTGTTTTTCTTCTTCAGCAGCTTGCCATCCAGGTACCACTGTCGTCCAAGGTCCGAACCGCCGCGAATGTGCGCCAAGGCAAATACGACGCCACGATCAAGAAGCACTAATCGGCTCGCATTAAACGTTGGGTCTGTGCTAGCGCCGTACGATCCGTAGCTATACAAGAACAGAGGCGCGCGGCCATCTTTGACGAATCCCTTGCGATACACCAACGATATCGGAACCTTCACTCCATCCAACGCAGTCGCTTCGATTCGCTCGCTTGTGTAATTTGAAGAGTCGAAACCTCCGGGTACCTCGGTCTGCTTTAACAACTCGCGTTCTTTCGTCGCCAAGTTGTACCGATAGATTGTTGGCGGCGTGACAAGGCTTGTGTACGAAAGCTGCACTGAGTCGGTGTCAAACTCGGGATTGATTCCCAAATTCGCAGAGTAGCTTGGTTCGGGGAACTCAATTCGGTGAGAATCGTTTTGTTCAAAGCTGTAGACCCGCAGTTGGCGAATGCCCCGTTCTCGTTCGGTGATGACGGCATGATCTTTGAACAAACGAATGTTTTCCGTGAAGACATCCGGATCGTACGCTTGAAAATCTTTCCAAGCTTTTGGATCGGTGTTCGTCTCTCGACAACTCATCCACTTGAAATTAACCGCGTCGTCCTTGTTGGTTCTGATGTGGAAGAGATCATCGCGGTGATCTACAGAATACTCGACCCCTTCGATCCGCTGAGCGACGAGTTCGAATGGACCAGTGGCATCTGCCTGACTCAGGATCGCTTGCTCGCTTGTCGTCGAGCTGACCGACGAGCGGATGATGTACCTCTTGTCGCTGGTGCGACTTACACCAACGCGATAGAGTTCGTCCTTCTCTTCGTAGACCAATACATCCTTATCGAGCGCATCGCCGATTACGTGACGGTACAGTCTGTAGGGGCGTTTCGCGGAGTCCTCGGTAACATAAAAGATCGTTTTACCGTCACCCGCCCAGCAAAATCCGGCGGCCTTCACAAAAGCGTCTTCCAGGAGTTTTCCCGTCGCAAGGTCCTTGATAGACAGGTAGTATTCGCGAAAGCCAGTCGTGTCGGTCGCGTAGGCATACAGTCGGCCGTCGTCGCTTGCCCCGCGTGGCTGTGCCGAGAAGAATTTTTTGCCTTGAGCTAGTGCGTTGACGTCGAGCAACACTTCTTCCTCGGCGCCCAGACTTCCCTTTTTTCGGCAGTAGTACGGGTACTGTTTACCTTCCTCCGTTCGGCTGTAATACCAATAGCCGTTATCCCGAACCGGCACACCCAAGTCGGTTTGTTTGATGTGGGAGAGCATCTCGTTGTAGAGTTCCTCCTCAAAGGGCCGCAACGAATTGGTGAATGATTCTCGGTAAGCGTTTTCAGCGTCGAGGTAGCGAATCACTTCCGGATTCTTTTTGTCCTTCATCCAAAAATACGGATCATCGATTTTTGTGCCGTGAAAGTCAAACGTGTGTGGCTTGGTCGGTGCAATGGGTGGTTTAGGTTCCTGCGCCATGGCTGAATTCCGCCGGGGCAAGACGATGATTGCTAGTACCGTCAAAAGGAAAAGAGTTACTGTCGTCATTCGGCCTGTCATTGGCGTAGACCTCCTAGATAATGAACTTGGGTATCTGGAGGCCATTGTAAGCTCCCAGTTTCGTTGCAATCGTCTCTCGACCAAAGGTAGTAAAAAACAACCATTGATTGGTAACGAGAATTTTATCCACAATAAGCCGATAACGTGACTCACAGTTGGCGTTTCTTAAAATTTTCCGCGATCATCCCTGACCTTTCTTCTCGCTCCCGCTATTTACTCGATAGGCAATGCCTTCAGAATCAGAACTGTGCGGTCATTGTCTTGGTTATACCAAGCGGCATTTTCAAGTGTAAATTTTGTTCTGAATAGCAATCGAAACTTCTTGAACATTGTAAACCGATTTGGCGGGCACATGCAGGATCGGCAGTCCTGCGGCACCGAGCGCTGCGTCGACAAAAGAATCGCGATCCCGGCGCTCGGTCGCTTGATGCGAAGAGTCATCTAATTCGATGGCCAGTAGAGGCCGAACTACGTCGCGAGTGCATAACACGAAATCGATGTGCTTGGATTGAATCCGATTGAAATGCGATTGCCGATTGTCCGTTCCACTCGGAATGAAGATTAGGTCTGCCAATCGAACCTTTGCGAAGAGCAAGAACTTGTCGGCAACTGCTTTTTCCAAAACACCAAAAAACGACCGCTCTGCTTTACTCAACAGAAAATCTTTTCGTTGATAAGGCAATACTTCAACATGGGCCACATCTACTTTACCACCTCTCGGCACAAGCCCAAGCAATTCCAAAACCGCAATTAAACAACCCCTCGGCTCACCTTGTCCGCTCATAAAATCTGATTCCTTGTTCCTAGCGACACCATTCACTGACGTGAAATTATTTTATCGATTCCCCGTTGAGAGAACGGACGGGGTCAGCGATCGAACTTCATTTTCAACCCGTCAATTTTGGCAATCAACTTTAAGACAATATTCCCAGCGCGCTGGTAATTGCTATTCAGTTCCTCAAACTTGCATCACCCTCGATTTTTTCGAAATGAGATGCTGCGGAATTCTTGAGTCATCTCATCGCCTTGGTCGATGCACGCTCTCTAAGTCGCCCAACCAGGTAACTGCATCCCGAATTCTTTATCGACGCGCCCAAACTCAGGCCCATTCGACGCTCTGATATGTCAAACCGGAGTGCTTGGCAAGAACCGTTTGATCAATCCGTGTTGGACATCTGTTTGCTAACCCGAATTTATTTCGGTCCATCGACCAAGTATTTGCCGCAGGGGATTGACTTCTGGCACGCATGCCACGGCATAGCCATCACCATGGATATTGGACGGTAATTTGGATATTTCTGTAGTCGATTTCGTGTTTCCGTTAGCACGGCCGCGTCGTCAGCAATATGATGTGAAAATGCTCGACAACATCGAATTCGACGATGCAAGTAGACAGACGCAGAATCGCAAGGTCCGTCCTATCAGTCTTCGTAGCTTGTTCGCATTGACGGCAGTGTTCGCGTTGTGGCTTTTCCTTCTCTCCGACTTTCGACAGGAGCCTATCGCAATTGCGGTAATTTGGTCGTTTGCGATCGTCTCTGGCGTCGCTGCACATGTCTTGTACATCTATGTGCTTCCCTGGCGAGGAACGGTTTTGATAAGCCTGCTTGTACTGCCAGCGTTGCTGTTCATAAGCTCGGGATTGCTTTTCGGATCTGTAAAAGACATGCTTTGGATTCTTACGACGCCCGTCGCATTCATTGCCTATGAAAGCTGGTCGGAACGTTTGTTTTTCACCATTCCATACGTCGCATGTGCTGCGGCTCTGGCCGCCGCTCACCCAATCAAACCAAGCCTGAACAATGCGATAATCTCGGCAATGGGGATCTCGATTTGGTACGGAATGGCGTTTCTGATTGCAGCTAGCGCGGGTTAATTCATTTGAACTGTGCATTCGGTTAAGGCACCGTGAAATCATTCGACGAACCACAGTAAGCCATGGCGACGTCACCGAAGACTTGCTTCATGTTCGTAATGGCTTTCGCGCCGGTAAACGTGATCGCAAAGGTGCCGTTCGCCCCGGTCGTGGTCAAGTTGCCGACAACGATTCCCGAAAGCCCTTCGAGTGCAGGATCGAAGTTGGTTAATCTGGATGTAACTCGTTGGTACCATTGTCTTTCACGGTGTGTTCGCAGGGCTTATCTGCTCGGCGAGGGCGAAAACGTAGGCCAGCGTGAGGATTGGATCGAAAATCGATTGCGGGAACTTGATTCGATCTTCGCGGTTTCCGTCGGAGGCTTTGCGATCCTCGATAACCATTTGCATTTGCTGCTTCGCGTTGACCGCGACGTCGCAAAGAGTTGGACTGATGAGGAAATCGTTCGCCGCTGGTTCCGGCTCTATCTACCAAAAGGTTCCGATCGCAAACCGCTCAAAGCTTCGGAACTTCGCCAGCTCAAAGAAGATTGTTTGAAAGACAAGCCGTGGCTTGAGAAAACGCTTGAGCGATTAACTTCGCTGAATTGGTTCATGAAGAATCTCAAAGATCCTTTATCGCGACTCATCAACCAGTAAGAAAGCTGCTCGGGCACGGTTTTCGAGGGCCGTTTCAAGTCGATCGCCATTCTTGACGAGTAATCGCTGTTGGCCGTCTGTGCCTATATCGATCTCAATCCGGTCGCGGCGGGCATTGCGTTTGCTCCGGAGAAAAGTTAGCACACGTCGGTGAAAGCTCGCGTGGATCACGTCAAGCGGCAAGACCGCGTGAAGGACCTTCAAGCCGCTCGCGACGGAAGTGTCGCTGGCTCGCGTGCCGCCAAAGAAGTTGGAGGACGCATTATGGCTCATTCCGATCGAAGACCGCCGCTGGATCGATTCGCAACGCGAAGGCATGCTCGAAAGTCTTAACTTGGGCAACTATCTCCTGCTGGTCGAATATACCGGCAGGTTGTTGCGGCGCGGCAAAGCCTCGATTACTGCCGAAGTCGCCGATATTATACCGCACGCAGATGACAATGGCACAAACTGGTCTATCCTGAATCAGGGGACTTCGTAGAGAATGGCAAAGATGCGAGGAACCCTTTGGATTTTGGAGACGCAAGGATGCGGCGGATTTCGTTTACAGAAGAAGAGAGT
>JANMGV010000183.1:0-13140 GCA_031374825.1 Pirellulaceae bacterium | reverse complement strand
TGATCGTGATGTCGATCCAGGGCACCGAGTTGCACGTCATTGACGCGCAGGCGGCAATCCAGGATCAATTGCGCTGGATTCCCGCCTGCGCGGGAATGACACCAATGCTCCAAACACGGAAATTATTTCGGGACTGTTCCTAAATGAGAATCGAAGTGTGGCCGAATGTGGGGTGAATATGGCTTCACGGACCTGCTTCACAGCGGTTGGACTGTTAAACCCGTTGTCATTCTCCGAAAAGCGTTGCCTTCGGAGGAGTAGAAATCATGATCGAGCAATCATAATTGTAACTTTATGCTGCGCACGTCTAAACAAGTATTCGCGCACGAAACTCCGGAAGGTCGTGACCATGCGCACTGCTGAGATTATTGACCATACGGAATAGAAACTCAGTCACGCTTTTTGGCCTGGGATGCGAGATACTCGTGAGTTGGGTTGTGATGATAATTTTGTTCAGCCAAGGTCCGTGGGGCTTCTGGGGCATCTACGGCCACCCTACGATCTTCATGGGAACTCCACCATGTGGTTGCGTTTTTAGGCGACCACTGACCATTGCTAACGCATTGCGCTAGTGCTTCATCCAAATTGTCCACGTCCGAAAATCGCTCCGTGGGCCTTTTAGCCAAACACCGGAATACGACTGCGTGTAGGTCGTCCGGCACGTCGGGGCGATGTTGGCGAAATGGCTCCGGTACTTCGTATAGGTGAGCAGCCAACGTCTTGACGACGGATCGGTCGGCGAATGGCGAATGGCCCGTCAGCAGAAAATACGCCACTGCGCCGACACTATAGATGTCGCTACTCGGTTTAAGATCCTCTTGTCCTCCAGCCTGTTCCGGCGACATGTACTCCGGTGTTCCTGCGATCCCTCCATCGAACGTCAACTTTTCGTTTTCCGGACCTTGTTCTGGTGGTTGGACGAGGCCAAAGTCGAGGAGTTTTGCGATATCGTGAATCCCGCCTCGTGTACAAACCATGACGTTACCGGGCTTGAGATCCCGGTGGATCAGCCCAACGCCATGGGCCTCTCGTAACGAGCCGCAAAGTTGCCTCAAAAAGTGGACGGCCCGCGCCGGCGGCAGTGGTCCGTACTTCTCTACCAACTGTTCAAGTGTCAGGCCGGGTAGGAATTCCATTGCGTAATAAAAGGTGCCGTCCTCAGCATGGCCGTAGTCGAATATTTGCACTGTATTTGGATGAGACAATGTAGCCGTTGTTTGCACTTCTCGCTCAAATCGACTAAGGAACTTAGGCGTGCGAGCCCATTCGGACAGGATGATTTTGACGGCGCAAGGACGCCGCAGTAGGACATGTTCTGCCAAGTAGACTTCGCCCATGCCACCGACTCCGATTCGCTCCTTGAGCTGGTACTGGCCGAGTTGACGGGCCGCCGCTGCCTCCCGCCGCAATCGCTCCAACCTGTGCGATCCTGCGATTCCGATGACAACGGCATACATGAGCCATAGGATCAGGCTCAACATATACGGGACGAATTTGCCCTCGGGAACCGACGGATTCGCGGCGAGCGAGCCGATGTTTACGAATAACGCGAGCGCGGTCATTAGTCCGACTACCAACGAACAGCGACGTCCCGTGTTGGGGATCAGAGTGCCGTACCCAACAATGATAAAGAACCAATTCATCGACACTGCGTAGGGAAGAAGGTCGCCAAACTTGAAGACTTCGGGAAGCCACCCACTGAGGTTCAGCAATCGCCAGTTCCAGATTGCGACAAACATGATCCCGCCGGCGAAAATAATGCCCTCATACACCCGGAGCACCCGCAACGATCGGGAAGGCCATTTCGAAATCAGAAATGCCAGGAGGAGGTAAGCCGGAACGTAGATGTGAACGAGGATTCGCAATGGACTACGAATAACAAAAGCCAAGTAGTTCGTTTCCGTACCACCGGCGAACGTCGAGATTGACTGAGCAAGAGTCAGGACATTGGCTGCAGCAACAACGATTGAGATCAACCTCAGTCGTTGACGCAACAGCGATCGCAGTTCAGAGTCGTCACCCGTCCCAGCGTCTGGTAGCAGGATTACCTTTGGCCGCCGCGCAACCAGAGTAGGCGGGGATTTGGATTTGGCCGCCAGACTTTGCATGGTTCGCTCACGGAAAAGGAGACAACGAATCCCAGCAACGTAGGGCAAATTCCCCTGACTTCTTACGGAGCGATTGCTTGAGCGTTGGAATGAGTCGCGCCACTGGACTTGCACTATGCTGAATCCGGTGAGCGGGACATCTGGATAGAGCCAGTTTTAGGGCATGCAAGATTCCGAGTCAAGCATTTTAGCAGATGGATGATGCGAGATAGTCTTGAGTTGGTTTACCCCCGCTGTCATTTTCCGAAATGCGTTGCGTTCGGGGTCTAATTCTTTTTCTACAACTAAATCGCATTTCATCAAAAACCCAGGCATTTTTGAAAATCGCATTCGAAGATGCGATTTTGATTTTGAAATTCGTTGTGTTTGGGGGAGCATGAACGCTCCTCCTCGATTTTTCATCGGCAGGTGAACCAAGAAGGGCGTCGTGATCAATTCCAAGGATAGTAATTCGACAAAGATCAACTGGGCTAGGGCGAGATTGTAAAATCGATCCCTTCAGCCCATGCACAATTAATGCGCCGACACAATTACGTCAGTGCCATTGACGTCAGTAACGGCTTCTCGAAGGGAATGAAATAAATCGACGGTAACGCGAAAGTGCAATGCATTCCAAATATTGCGATCGGGATGTATGATTTGCCTTAGGGATCCCTTACTCATGGACCGTAATTCATGTCCGATGTCACCCATATTTTGTCGCGAATCGAATCCGGCGATGAGTTGGCCGCAGGGCTGTTATTGCCGTTGTTGTATGACGAACTTCGGCGACTCGCGGCGCAAAAGCTCGCCAAGGAAAGGCACGGTCATACACTTAATCCAACGGCGCTGGTTCACGAAGCCTATTTGCGCCTTGTGGGATCGGATTCCGACAAGTGCTCGCTGGGCACGCGAGCTCATTTCCTGGCGGCGGCAGCACAAACGATGCGGAATATTCTGGTCGATCATGCTCGCCGGCGCAGTGCTTTAAAGCGAGGCGGCGGGATGGAACGGGTGGACTGTGAGCTTGCGGATTTGGAATCGCCACTTCCCGACGAGGAGCTAGTGGCCCTTCACGATGCGATGAACCAACTGGCCGAACTGGATCCAATTAAAGCTCGGTTGGTGGAATTGCGTTACTTTGTTGGTTTATCCAGTGATGAAGCTGCTCGAATCTTGGAGATTTCAACCGCTACTGCTGACCGCCATTGGGCCTTCGCTCGTGCTTGGCTGCAAACTGCGGTCCGTGGCGAAAATTAATTGGAAGCAAAATATTTTCGTTTTTTTGATGCTTATCGACGACGAAATGCGCCAAACTAATTAGGAGACACAACACCCAGCCGCTCCAGTTGAAGCGGGACACCCACTAATGGGGACAAACCATGGTAATGAACGAAGAGGCCTTGTTCCACTTAGTTTTGGAGATTAGTCCGACGAAGCGTGGAACAATTCTCGACGAGGCGTGCGGTCACGATGTCGTGCTACGGCATCGAATGGAAGCTTTATTGTACGCTCACGATCATCCCGCTGGTTTTCTTGAGCGGCCGAAGTGCGGCCCCGTTGCGGTATCCTTCGTATCCAATGGCCAAAACGCCACTCTGGACTCAGCGGGCCTAAACGTTCCTGGGAACTGCTCAAATGTTTCCGAGTCCTTTGCCGATCGCCCAGGAATAGTGATCGGTCCCTACAAGCTGCTGGAAGAAATCGGCGAAGGTGGTATGGGAACAGTCTGGATGGCCGAGCAACAGCAACCTGTACGCCGCAAAGTTGCGTTAAAACTAATCAAGCCGGGCATGGATTCGACAAAAGTCATTGCGAGGTTCGAAGCGGAGCGCCAAGCATTAGCGTTGATGGACCATCCGAATATTGCGCGCGTGCTGGATGCTGGAACCACCGATACCGGGCGCCCTTACTTTGTGATGGAACTCGTACATGGTATTCCTGTCTCGAGGTACTGCGATGAGCAGAAACTAACGCCGCACGAGCGCCTCCAACTATTCGTACCCGTCTGCCAAGCCATCCAGCACGCACATCAAAAGGGCATTATTCACAGAGATATTAAGCCATCCAATGTGCTGATCGCGTTGTACGACGGCCGCCCAGTTCCAAAGGTGATAGACTTTGGCGTGGCCAAAGCTATCGGTAGTTCCTTGACCGACGACACACTTTTCACCGGATTTGGAGGCATTGTTGGCACTCTCGAGTATATGTCGCCAGAGCAAGCTGAATTTAATGCGTTGGATATTGACACTCGAAGCGATGTATACAGTTTGGGTGTGCTGTTATACGAATTATTGACAGGCACAACACCGCTAACGCGAATGCAACTGAAGGATAAGGGCATTACCGAAGCCCTCCGATTAATTCGCGAACAGGATCCTCCTCGTCCAAGCGTTCGATTGAACGAATCATGGAAGGCATCGAGCGGAGAGTCTGCAAAGCGGCAGACAGAATCGAATCGATTATCCCGGCAATTACGCGGCGAACTCGATTGGATCATCATGAAAACACTCGAAAAAGACCGCTCTCGGCGCTACGCAACGGCAAATGGACTTTCAAGGGATATTGAGCGTTATCTAGCAAATCAAGCTGTAGAAGCTTGCCCGCCAAGTATGCGATATCGTCTGAAGAAATTCTTGCGACGAAATTGGTATGTCGTTCTTTCGTCGGTCGCATTGCTGCTTGTTATGGGAATCGGAGTAGTAACAAGCACGTGGCAAACCGCGCGGGCGCGGACAGCGGAAGTGGGCCAACGGAATGCGAGGCTTGTTGCAGAAGCCAACTTCCGCTTGGCACGCGAAGCTGTTGCGCTCGGGTTCACGAAAGTCAGTGATAGCCCGGAATTAAAAGCACATGGCTTGGAGTCGCTTCGAAAGGATTTGCTTGGTCACGCCAAAGATTTTTACGCTCATTTCGTTTCGGGTCAGCCATCCGACCCGGAACTTCGCGAGGAACAGGGACAGACTTATCTGCGCTTGGCCAAAATAACGGCGGAAACCGGCGAATGGAGAGAGTCCGCAATGTATGCGCGATCCGCGCTCGATATCTTTGAAAAATTGAACCTTGAGTTCCCACAGAATAGCGATTACCTGGATGGCGTGGCCTCCGCATGTACCTTAGCGGAAAATCGCAACCTTTTGGATGGTCAACCATCCGCTTCTCGATACGCTTACGAACGAGAGGTGAGGCTGCGCCGTGAACTGGCTTCGAAAATTCCTGGCCAACAACAACCAATTTTCAAACTCGCGTCTGCCCTCAATGGCTTGGGAAAGTATTACCACTGGGAATCCGGTGAAACGGCCCAAGCCGAATCCACATTGATGGAAGCTCAGAGTTTGTGCGAAAAATTGGTTCGCGAGAATCCAACCAACCCGGAATTCCGAAACGAATTGGCGCAGATTCTTCAGAGCCTCGGCCAGATACATGTCCCACGCGGCAATCACGACATTGCGTTGCTCTATTCCCAGCAAGCACTACCATTGCTCGAACAACTCGCACACGACCATCCTGCTGCTCCTGAGTACCAGTATAGGCTGGTTCAAACGCTGACCGCAATTCAAGTTGCTTACCATAATCTACGGCAACCTCAGAATGCAATGAAACTTTATGAACGAACCCAACCCGTTGCCGAGAAACTGGCGCTAACGCACCCAGACGTTCCGCTCTATCAGGCCGCCGTTTTGCAACTAAAAGTGTTGCACGGAGGTTCCTTGAGCCAAGTAGGCCAATACGAGCAAGCCGCCGAAGTCGTCGAAGATGCGCTAAAGAGCCCAGACCATTTCGAAATCCTATACAACGCAGCTTGCACCTACTCATTAGCTGCATCGGGTGTTGCGACGGAAGAAAAGCTTTCGTGTGACGAGCAGCAGCGACTAATCGATCGATACTCAAAACGAGCCATAGAATTGCTTGTTGAAGCAAACGACAAAGGGATGTTCGAAAGCGGCAGTTCCATGGAATTGCTTGCCACAGATCACGATTTTGATGCCCTGCGCAACCGAGATGATTTTCAACAATTACTGAGAAAATCCAAAGGGGTCAGGCCTCTTTGATGTGGGGGAAGTGGATTTGTTGGCGGCCGCAGGGACGGATGGTCGATTCGAGGTTTAGCCGACTTGCAAAGGACTCGACCCAGTCAGGGTCGCCAAGCGGTCTGCCCCGTTGGGCTGAAAGTCGGACTGCTGCCAACTCTGGTTTCGATAGCGGAGTGTTGACCCGTTCCACCCATCCCGCAAGTCTTGGGATCGGCCAGCGCGAAAGCAGCGGTGGCTGCAGTGCAGGTTTGTGAAGCCAATGCCAAAGAGAACCCCAACGCCATTGTTCCGCTCGATCGACCAGTGCAGCACGCAACGCATTGCGTTCGACGTACCTGCAAACTACGAAGAAGTGTTCGTTGTCTTGAATCGGAAAGCTCCTATACCGTTGCTGATAAATGTGACCCATTCCGCTGGTGCGATAGTGTGCATGATAGCGCATCGTATGAGTACCTCCAATCCAGCCCATGAACCGACTCATCTCGCCATCAACCATAGGACGCAGCAACAAATGATTGTGGTTGGGCATCAACTGAAACGAAAAGAGTTCGACCTGATAGATTTGCAAACCTTCGTGGAGGATTCTTTCAAACGCTTCGAAGTCAGCATCTTTGTGAAAGATAGTTGCTCGCAGGTTGCCGCGATTCAAAGCGTGGTACAGTCCGCCAGATTCATCAGCTCGTGGTGGTCGTGGCATCGGCTTTCCTCTCCAAATCCAAACCGGGAAAACCTCATCCTACACCATCCCAACACTCAAGCAAAGAGGCCTGACCCCTTTGCGATTTTCCTCTTCAAATCCAAACCGGGAAAACCGCATCCTACAACATCCCAACACCCAATCAAAGAGGCCTGACCCCTTTGCGCTTTTCGAGCCCCTTACCTCGCTGCACACGGTTGAAGATCCTGGTGTACAATGGGTACACAGTTTCGGATCGACGGGGTCGAGAATGGTTCGCATCTGCGTGTCACACGGGACGTGCTGAATGCCGTAGATGCTTCGGAAATTGTCATAGGGATCTCGCCGACGCTCGTCAAACGCGAGCAATGATGGATCCTTCAGCGAAAACATCGCACAGGCCGACATCAACGCGTCCGACAACGAAATGTCCTGATTCTCGCGCAGATGGGTATCCGGGATCGCGTCGAATCCCTCTCGGTTCATCGAGATCAAACCGTCCGCCGAAAGATCCTTCCGCACTTTCACGCTTGATGCACTCATGCTAGGCAATTCCTTCTGCCAGAACGTCAATTCGGGTAATCCAAGATAACTTCGCTCCCGAATCCTCTACGAAACGCTCTCCAAAAAACACCCCGTTTTCAACACCTTCCCAGGCCAACGGGAATTGCTGATTACAATCCACCTTCGAAATGCAATTTCCCCGGCCTGGATTTGGATGCTATAATGTGCCAAAGGGGGCCTCCAGAAGATTGGAACTGATTGATGACGAATGACGACCCGATCACGGTTTGGATTGACAAGCTGCGTCGGGGCGATGCATTGGCTGCAGAGAATCTTTGGAACCACTTCTTCATTCGAATCTATGACTTGGCCAAGCACAAATTAAAGCTCTCGACGCGCCGCGTCTACGATGAAGAGGACGCAGCTCAAAGCGCTTTCAACAGCGTCTGCGCTGGGATCATGGCTGGGAGGTTTCCAGACTTGCAAGATCGCGACAATCTCTGGCGGTTGTTGCTTACGATTACCGCACGAAAGGTTGCCCATCAACATCGGCACGATCAGCAGCAGCGCCGCGACGTGCGACGGAATCGTTCCGATTTCGTTTTTGCCGATTCCGCCGACACTGCTATACCGGCTGTCGACCACATTCCCTCCCTTGAACCGACGCCGGAATTCGCAGCCGAGTTCGTCGAGACCTGTGAAATCCTATTCCAAAGCCTCGACGATCCACAACTGAGGAATGTGGTTACGCTGCGAATGGAAGGCTACACCGATACTGAAATTGCCGACCGTTTAAAGTGCTCGCGTCGGACCGTTCAGAGGCGGCTAGAGGTCATTCGGCGTCATTGGGACCGACTGGAGTTATCCGGTGAATAGTCGCAAGCGATATGCAGTTTTGTCTGACGAGCAACTCGAGTGGGTTCACGCCGCGTGTGAGAAATTCGAGCAAGCTCAGAGGAACGCGGAACCCGTCCGTATTGAGGACTGCATCGAGTCAGTGCCAGAGGAGATTCGCACTCCACTATTTCGCGAGCTTCTCGCCATCGAGTTGGAGCGGTCAGAATCGTTTTTTGCTCCACTAAGTAAAGCCACTTCGCAGAACGCAACGCGACAATCTGACGGCGACCGGATACCGACAATTGCCGAATACCACGCCCGCTTTCCTAACCGGACCGACGACATCGATCGGGTATTTGAGGAAATAGTCAAGGCGCGAGCGGAGGTTGATCGTTCGGAGACGGCGGGCCAAGCGGAGCAGGAGCTTGGGGCAGCATCCGTTTCCGTTCCCGGTTACGTAATCGAGGACTTTCTTGGCCGCGGCGGCATGGGTGTCGTCTACAAGGCTCAGCAACTGAAGTTGAAACGCACGGTGGCGCTAAAGATGGTGCTGACCGGAAGAAATGCTGGGCCTCGCGAACTGGCACGATTCCGCATCGAGGTTGAAACAGCAGCGCGAGTACAGCACCCGAACATCGTCCAGATTCACGAGTTCGGCGATGCGGGCGGGTATCCCTACTGCGCGCTCGAGTTCGTCGAGGGCCCAAACCTCGCCAGCAAGCTCGACGGCAAGCCGATGCCGCCACGAGACGCGGCCAAGCTGGTGGAGACACTGGCCCGCGCGATGCAACTCGCACACAGCCGCAACGTGGTGCATCGCGATCTCAAGCCAGCCAACATATTGCTGGCACCTAAATCCGAAACTCGCAATTCGAAATCCGAAATGGAAGATGGCTCAGCGGCTTCGGATTTCGAACCCAAGATCACCGACTTCGGCCTGGCACGGCAGATGGACTGCGACAGTGGCGAGACGCTGGCCGGGTCGGTGGTGGGGACGCCGTCTTACATGGCACCAGAGCAGGCAAGCGGGCGTGCCCATGAGGCAGGCCCGGCGGCCGACGTGTACTCGCTGGGTGCGATACTTTACGAATGCCTTACCGGTCGCCCTCCGTTCAAGGGTAGTACGCCGGTCGAGACCCTTGATCAAGTACGGACTCTGGAGCCAACGGCACCGTCGCGCTGGCAAGCGAGCGTCCCACTCGATCTGGACACGATCTGCCTGAAGTGCCTCCGCAAGGAGCCGGAGGCGCGGTACGCCTCGGCCACAGAGTTGGCGGAGGACCTCGGTCGGTATCTCCGCAGCGAGCCGATCTTGGCCCGGCCGGTGGGTCGTATCGAGCGGGCGGAGAAGTGGGTAAGACGCAATCCGGCAGTGGCTTGTGCAATCGTCGCGGTGGTTCTCGCCCTGGCCGTCGGCACGACGGTCAGCTACCAGAAGTACCGCGAAACCGAAGCCGCCCTCGGCAAGGCCGATGCCGCGCTGACAGAAGAAGCGAAGCAGCGCCAGGCGGCCGAGCGCGAGCAGAAGGCCGAGCGCTGGGCGCGCTACCGATCGAACATCGCCGCCGCGTCCGCCGCCTTGCAGCTTCAGAACAACAGCGCGGCTCGCAGCGCCCTCGAAGATGCCCCGCAGGAGCATCGCGGCTGGGAATGGCAGTACCTCCACAGCCAACTCGACGGTGCCCGCATCGTGATCCCCGTACCGACCAAGCATCTCGATTCCTTCGTCGTCAGCCCCACCGCCACACAGTTCGCAGTCTTCAGTAGCCTGCATAACGAGATTTACCTCTACGACGTGGCTTCCGGCAAGCTCGACGCAGTCCTCCGCGGTCACTCGACTCCGCCGACCTCCGCAGTTCACCGCCCGGACGGCAAGCAAATCGCCAGCACAGGTGACGGCGCGACCATTCGCGTCTGGGATGCGACGACCGGACGAGAACTCGCGCTTTTCCGGGCGGAATCCGATCCGCCGAATCAAAGACTCTCGTCGCGAATCGTCTACAACGCGGACGGCAGCCGGATCGCCTCTTATACCTGGTCGGATCAAGGCGTCACGAACCGTTTGTGGGACGCGACCACTGGCAAGGAGGTCGCGGTCCTGTCGAAGAACGCTATATTGGGAGACTTCAGTCCCGACGGCAAACGCATCGTAGTTGGTTCCGGACAAGACGCGCACCTGTGCGACGCCGTCACGGGGCAACGGTTTGCCGTCATGGGCCCTCATGCGGACGGGGTTGGGTTGCTGACGTACAGCCCAGATGGCAAGCGGATTGCGTCCAAGTCCGCTGGCGCCATTTATCTCTGGGATGGCGAGAGCGGCGAAGCGGTTGCCGTCTTGCGCGGCCACACAGCTAGTGTTTCGGCGCTTGGTTTCAGCCCGGACGGGTCGCGACTGGTTTCGGGGAGCGATCACCCGGATAACACGGTACGCCTTTGGGACGCGGCCACCGGACGGTCTCTGGCCATCCTCGCCGGACACAAGAACATCATCAGTGCGGTTGCCTTCAGCCCGGACGGCAAGCGAGTGGCCACGACCTCATGGGATCAGACGGCGCGGCTCTGGGACGGAATCTCAGGGCAGTCGCTGGCCGTGCTGCGCGGGCATACGGGCTGGGTGTGGCATGTCGTCTTCAGCCCGGACGGCACTCGCGTGGTCACGGCCGCGGACGACTCGACCCTTCGCTTGTGGGATGCTCAGACGGGCGAATTGCTCGGTGTGCTTCGCGGGCACGGCGGTGCCTTCCTCGAAAAATATGCGCCCGTCTTCACGCCCGACGGTTCCCGACTGGTGTCCGCTACCCTAGAAGGGACGGTGCGCATCTGGGAAATGACGCAGGTCGAACGAAACGTCCTGCGCGGACACGGGGGCTTTGTCTACGACGTCGCTTTCAGCCCTAATGGCGAGCAAGTGGCGTCCGCAGCGTGGGACGGCACCGCGCGATTCTGGGATGCCACGACCGGCCGTCAAACCGGTCTGCTGAAGCACGAGACGGCTGTCATCACCTCGGTGTCTTACAGCCGAGACGGCCTCCGTCTTGCAACGCGAGAGCGAGATCGGGGTGTTAAGCTATGGGATGTCGCGTCTGGGAAGGTGGCCCACGACTGGCCGATGCGTGCTGAACAGGGCCATGAACCGCGCGCTGCCATTAACCCTGCTGGGACATTAGTGGCATCAGGGACCACCTCGGGGCCGGTACCGCTTTGCGACGCCGTTTCGGGGCGGGAGGTCGCTCAATTCAAGGGTCAGCAACACCACTCCACGGACGTGGCTTTTCATCCCGATGGCGGCCTGCTCGCTTGCACCCACACGCTTGTCCGCGACCCGCCCGTCTGTCTCTGGGGCGTTGCCACAGGTACCCAAGTTGCCGAACTGCATGGCCACACCGAAAACATATTTCGCGTGGCCTTCAGCATCGACGGCAAGCAGCTCGCCTCGGCGTCAGCCGACAAGACCGTTCGCCTATGGGATCCCCACACGCACGAGCCGCTCGCGGTCATTCCGCTGGGGAGTATTGTCTACGGCGTGGCGTTCAACCCCGATGGTACGCGGCTGGCCGCTGGCTGCGCCGATGGCAGCATCCGGCTGATCGACGTCGCCCGCCGCGAGCAGGTCGCCGAGCTGCGCGGCCACGGCGACTACGTCCACGCCGTCGCCTGGAGTCCGGACGGCACCCGCCTCGTCTCCGGCTCCGGCGACACCACCATCCGCGTCTGGGACGCGCTGTCGCCCGCTGTCCGGGCTGCCCGTATATCGACCGCCAACTTCCCGCCTCCCTAATCAAGCGAGAGAGGACGTCCCCCGCCGAATCCCTCCGGCCCGAGCGTCTCAATCCCGCCGCCTTGCCCACGGATTCCAGCAGCCAAATCGCCGATACTTCCGGCAAAAACAAGAATTTTCCAAATTTTCCTGGCACAGCTTGCGCACTAACGGGCATTAACCTCTTGACGTAGTCAAGACGTTTCCCGCCCGCAATGTGCGGCGCGGCAGGGACGAACCAGAACGGCGTGCCGCTTCGGTGGTGGGGTACGCTTTGACATCTTTGTCTCATCCGAATTAATAAGGGAGAAAAAAATGATCCGTAACGTACTTCGATTGTCCCTGGTGGCCATGTTATTGAGTATTTCCAGTAACTCTTTGGCGGGCTTAATCACCCAGCCAACCGGGCTCAACTCGGGCGACCAATATCGATTGGCATTTGTCACCTCGGGACGGTTTAGCCCCGTCTCCGGAAATATCGCTGACTACAATTCGGCTGTTACGACCGTCGCAAACTCGCAACTGGATCTGCAGGCATTGAACACGACATGGAAGGCGATAGCATCGACCACGACAATAGATGCGAGGGATAACACTGGGACAGTCCCGACTTCAGCCGGAGGCAATAACGGCGTACCAATTTATTTGTTGAATGGCACCCAGTTGGCATCGGGAAATGATATGTTGTGGGGTACATCTTCTAATTCTTTGATGTCGCCCTTATCGATTACCGAACAAGGGTCGACACACACGGGTCTTAGAGTTTGGACGGGAACAAATCCGTTTGGCGTTGGTGACGATCCGTTAGGACAGGGCACACCATGGTACGGAAATTCTTCTCTTAGTACATCGGCATGGATTTTTGCGGGAGATCGTCCAAGGTTGGAAAATTATTCTTTGTATGCTCTATCTGGTACCCTGACGGTCGCGGCCGTTCCCGAGCCGAGTTCATTCATGTTGGTGGGCAGTTTGATTGGATTGGCAATGGTGCGGAGGAGATATGGCTCATCCGAAAAGTTCTGTAACACAGCAGCGGAAGAAGATCCCTCGCATTAGGCTTGACGTCGGGCCATGCTTTGAGGGAAAAACAAAGGTGTCAGGTACGAATGGCACTGTCGAGTTGTAAGTGGTTTTAGGTGCAGTGTTTACGTAGTTCTCGACGAAGTTCTTTTCGGGGCTTCATCATTAGTTTGTAGCCGTGTCGTCGTCTTTTTAAGACGCGAGGTTCTAACCGGCCGGGGCGAT
>JANMGV010000167.1:0-71632 GCA_031374825.1 Pirellulaceae bacterium | reverse complement strand
AGTTTGGATACTTGCTAAGGCGAGCGGCAAGAATTGCCTTACCCAACGTAGGACGGGTCTCCAGGCCCGTCCCAGTCAGTTCGGACGGGCCTGGAGACCCGTCCTACAGATAAAATATTTCCTGCCAATCGCCCAAAGATGCGATACAATAGATTCTCCAGTGTCCTGCGTCAGGATGCTCCCACCATGAAAACTCCCAGACAGTACAGTTTGTCAAATCCTTCCTTCCGAGAAAAAATTGGCTGAGTAGGAAATATCCCACGAAGGGTTTAGATTGCGGATGTTATCAAAAAACACAATTTTTCTGACCGTGTCACTTTGCGTCATCGCGATGCTCTCTTCCATTTCCTCATTGAATAGAGTGAATGGCGCGGAGCAATCGATTGACTTTCAACGCGAGGTCCAGCCGATTCTTGCCGAGTACTGTGCGGCTTGCCATGGCGTGGACGAAGGGGCACGGCAAGCAGGGCTGCGATTGGATTTGCGAGAAAATGCCTTACGCGGTGGCGATTCTGGCCAGCCCGCGATAGTGCCAAACAAACCCGAAATGAGTGAGCTGATTCGACGAATTCTCTCCGAGGAAGTAGATGAAAAAATGCCACCCAAGGACCAGCGTCAGCTTGCAGCAAAGGACATTGAAATACTGAAACTTTGGATTAGCCAAGGTGCCGCATACGAATCTCATTGGGCATTCCAATTGCCGGTCAAGCAACCGATTCCGGCAGTCGGTGAAACTCACCCAATCGACGCTTTTGTGATCGATAAGCTTAACGAGGTTGGCATGAAGGCTTCTCAAAAAGCAGATGACGCAACGCTCTGTCGTCGGCTTTACCTCGACTTGATTGGTTTGCCGCCATCTCTTCATGAAGTCGAAGAATACAAAAATATCGGTTTTGCTGCGACGGTCGAAAAACTGTTGCAGAGCGAACGCTATGGAGAAAAATGGGCGCGACATTGGATGGACGCCGCTCGCTACTCGGACACAAATGGATACGAAAAGGACCTGCAGCGCGAGCAGTGGTCGTGGCGAGATTGGGTTATTCATGCAATGAATCGCGACATGCCCTACGATCAGTTCATCATCGAACAAATTGCCGGCGATCTGCTTCCCAATCCAACCCAAGAGCAAATCATTGCGACTGGTTTTTTGCGAAACAGCATGATCAACGAAGAAGGTGCGATCGTTCCGGAACAATTTCGTATGGTCGAAATGTTTGATCGGATCGACTGCGTTGGGAAAGCTGTTTTGGGGTTAACGACCCAATGTGCCCAGTGCCATACGCATAAATTTGACCCGATTACGCACGAAGAGTACTTTGGTATGTTTGCGTTTCTCAACAATAGCTATGAAGCCAAGTCGTGGGTCTATTCGCCAGAACAACACGAGAAACTCACCCAAGTCAACGAATCCATTCAATCGCTCGAAGATCGCATCCGCACAGCGCATCCCGATTGGCAAAATGAACTGACGGCATTCGAGGAGAGGATTCGCGCTCAGCAACCGAGTTGGACGCCCATCGAACCGTCAATTATGGAAGCCATCAGCGGATTGAATCATCCGACTCAAGAAGCTGACAAGTCAATCCTGATGCTGGGGCACACCAGCGCCGACATTTACTTTATTGCAAAGCCTGACGTAAATGCCGCAACTGGATTGCGATTCGAAATTCTCACACATCACGATTTGCCTTTCCAAGGACCAGGGCACGGTCGGTTGGGTACATGGTCCGTCAATGAGCTAGAAGTATTCGTTCGAAAACCCGATGCCAAGGATTGGGAGAAAATCAAACTAGCAAATGCCACGGCTGATTATTCGGAGCCCGAGCAAAAGCAAGCGGATGGCAAAAAAGCGACTGGGCCCGTCAGCTACTTGATTGATGGCAACGACACGACTGCTTGGCAAGCTGATCGCGGGATCGGATTGAGAAACCAGTCGTCAGTCGCAGTAATTCCGTTTGCAGAGCCTTTGACTCTTGTTCCTGGAAGCGAGTTGAAGGTGGCTTTTCGAATGAATGACATGGTGGGTTGCACTCGAATCAGTTTGACCACAGCTCCGAATCCCACCGTCATGCCGATTGATCACGCTGCGGTTTTGGCTGTTCATACTCCAATTGCAAATAGAACGCCCAACGAACGAGCGGCTATTTTCAGAGCTTGGCGGAAAACACTGGATGATTGTAAATCGATCAATGAAGAAATAGAGACTCAGCGGCAGCAATTGCCAGTCGCTGGCACTTCGATCCTTCATTTAGCAGAATGCGAACCGACCCATGCACGCCTTACTTATTTGCTTGACCGGGGGAATTGGGATCAGAAAAAACAAGTAGTAGAACCTCATGTACCCAAAGCTTTTCATCCGCTTCCCAATGGCGACGGACCTCCTCGACTGCGATTTGCACGTTGGTTGGCAGATCAACGATCTCCATTAACTGCCCGAGTCGCGGTCAATAGAATTTGGCAATCGATTTTCGGTAGCGGGCTTGTCGAGACATCCGAGGATCTTGGTACGCGCGCTCCGATCCCCGAATACCGAGAACTGCTTGATTGGCTTGCCGTGGATTTCATGGAAAACCAATGGAGCCAAAAACACTTGATTCGTCTGATTGTATCCAGTTCTACCTACCAGCAAGATTCCAATGAAACGAATGAATCGCTCGAAAAAGATCCGCGAAATCGCATGCTTGCCCGCGGGCCGCGTTTTCGCGCCGATGCAGAAGTGCTTCGCGACATTGTGTTGACGGCGGCTGGTTTGATTTCACAAAAAGTAGGCGGGCCAAGCGTTATTCCTCCCGTCCCGCAAAATGTGTTGGACTACAACTATACGTATCCGAGCTACTGGACACCCGCTCAGGGGCCGGACCGTTACCGCCGGTCATTATATGTTTTCCGAAAACGATCGATGCCCGATCCGGTGATGTCCGTTTTCGATTCACCCAACGGTGATTTTGCTTGTGCACGACGAGTGCGATCCAACACACCTCTCTCCGCTTTGACGTCGTTAAACGAACCGATATTTGTCGAAGCCGCGCAAGCCATGGCGATCCGTATATTACGCGAAGGAGGAGCGGATGACTTGAGTCGCTCCCGTTTCGCGTTTCAATTGTGTACATCTCGATTGCCGTACCCCGGAGAGCTTGATGTCATCACGGAACTTATCGAGTCGCGACGCAAACGACTGGCCGATGGCTGGCTGAATCCCCGCGAAGTGGCAACCGGAGATCCGGCAAAACTGCCTGAGTTGCCGGCGGGCACCACGCCACAAGACGCTGCAGCTTGGACTCTCGTCTCCCGAGTACTGCTCAATCTCGATGCGACGATCGTCAAAAACTAACATTCAACAGATGCTTTTTGCAAATTGATAATAATGAAAAACCAACAGCCGACCCAAGCTCGTCATATTCCAAAAGTCCCACACGATGTTCCGCAGCAGTTATGCCGCCGGTGGTTCTTTAACGAATGCGGCATTGGATTAGCGTCCATCGCGGCCGCAGGTCTCTTGGCCAAGGATGTTGTAGCGGATTCACCTAGAGCGAACCCCTTAGCACCTCGCCAGCCACATTTTGAACCGCGGGCGAAACGCGTCATCTACATTTTCCAGGCAGGCGCTCCAAGTCACTTGGAGTTGTTTGATTACAAGCCCGAACTGGCTAAACGAGATGGGCAGTTGCCGCCTCCGGAATTGCTTAAAGGTTATCGAGCCGCGTTTATCAATCCAAATTCCGCACTTCTCGGACCGAAATTCAAGTTCGAGAAACGAGGGCAATGCGGAATGGAGCTTAGCGAAGTCCTCCCTGCGATTGGCGAAATTGCCGACGACATCTGCCTTGTTCGGTCGATGCAAACCGATGCCGTGAATCATGCTCCCGCTCAAATCATGATGAACACCGGTTCCCAGCAATTTGGTCGACCAAGCTTCGGCTCGTGGACGCTCTACGGCCTCGGCAGCGTGTCGGAGGACTTGCCAGGTTTTGTTGTCTTGACGAGCGCCAAAGGGACAAGTGGAGGGGCAAGTAATTATGGTTGCGGCTTCCTGCCAACGATGTATGGCGGTACCCCGTTTCGAAGTGCGGGTGATCCCGTTCTCTACTTGTCGAATCCCAAGGGCATCGATCCAGAAACGCAACGCGCTTCGCTGGATGCTCTGAATAAGTTGAACGATTTCGAGCTACAAAGATCGGTAGATCCCGAGATTGCTGCTCGCATCCAGAGTTACGAGTTGGCGTATCGATTACAAACCAGCGCGCCGGAGTTGATGGATCTAAGTTCCGAGCCCAAAGAAGTACTGGATATGTACGGCGTCAAAGATCCCAAAGAATCCAGTTTCGCGCGCAACTGCTTGCTCTCGCGGCGGTTGATCGAACGTGGGGTTCGTTTCGTTCAGTTGTTCCACGAAGCTTGGGATCAGCACGGTAACTTAACCGGTGGAGTCAAACAGAACGCTGCGGATACAGACAGAGCCAGCGCGGCTCTAATCAAAGATCTCAAACAACGTGGATTGCTCCAAGACACCTTAGTCATTTGGGGTGGCGAATTCGGACGAACACCTATGGTCCAAGGGGGCAATGACGGTCGCGATCACCACAATCGATGCTTCAGCATGTGGTTCGCAGGTGGGGGAATCAAGGCGGGGCATGTCCATGGGCAAACGGATGAGCTAGGGTTCAATGTTGCGAACGATCCAGTCCATGTTCATGACCTCAATGCCACCTTGCTGCACTTGCTCGGGTTCGATCACACGCGTTTGACCTATCGATTTCAGGGACGAGACTATCGATTGACCGACGTTCACGGAAGTGTCGTGCAAGGACTGCTTGCGTAATTTTTGCGAACGAAATTCTCGTTTGAAACGGCGATGCTGAGGAATCGTGAGGATTTGCAAGCTGAACACGGGGAATCTTTGCTCTTCAAGTCAGTTTTCCTGCAAAAAACGGCTCGGATCATTTCTAACTTGGGCTAGGCAAAAAGTACTCATAAACTCATAATCTGTGGTTCGTTAAGACCTCGAAAAATTTGTATTGAAGGGTATCTTCGATGGCGAAGAGCAAAAAGAAAAAAGAAACCGTATTCCTCGTATGCCAGGAAACGGGCGACATTAATTACACGTTGTACCGCAAGCCCGGCGGAGAAAAGCTTTCGCTCAACAAGTACTGCCCTCGCCTTCGCAAGGTAACAGTCCATCTCGAAAAGCGTAAATAATTCGAACGAAACTCGACGTGCACTTCACGCAGCGTTCTTTTTCTTGATCACTGCGTTTATCGAGACTAGCTGATAAGAGGTCCTCTCCTTTGTTGCGAACCGCCAACATGGGACGCGGGTACCTTTTCAAGTTGCGCTTTGCAGGATGCTGCGTACGACGCGATAACGCGATTATGCCCTATTGGATTGGGAAACGGATGGATCCGTGATTCAATTTCGACAAAGGATGGATCGCGATGCAAAAGAAGTGGCGGTTTTCAGTACAGGACGTTGGTGCCGTCGCCGATTTGGCTCGCGCGGCAAATATTTCTCCGGTCATCGCGCAACTTCTAGTTCGTCGTGGCTTGACCGATCCTGCCGCAGTCGCAAGTTTCTTGGATCCAAAACTAACCGATCTGCGCGATCCTGAATTGCTACCCGGCGTTACCCAAGCGGCCGACTTGCTCCACGAGAGCGTGCAGCAAAACAAACCGATTGTCATTTATGGCGATTACGATGCAGACGGAATGACATCGACAGCCATCCTCTACGGATGTTTGAAGCTCGTTGGAGCAGACGTAATTTACTATCTGCCGAACCGTCTCGAAGATGGCTATGGCCTCAATTGCGATGCGATCCGAAGTCTAGCGAAACGCGGACGCCAAGTCATCGTGACCGTCGACTGCGGGATTGGTTCTGTGGTCGAAGCTGACCTGTGTAATGAACTCGGACTTCAGTTGATCGTAACCGATCATCATCAGTTTGGTGAACAGTTACCTAAGGCAGCAGCCATCGTTCATCCTCGTCTTCCCGGATCGAATTATCCATTCGCGGGACTTTGTGGCGCAGGCGTGGCCTTCAAGTTGGCATGGGCGATTTGTCAGCGGGCAAGCAACTCCACTCGCGTTCGGCCTGAACTGCGTGAGTATCTCATGAACGCACTCGGCTTGGCCGCCTTGGGAACCGTGGCGGACGTTGTCCCGCTGGTGGATGAGAACAGGACACTGGTTCGACACGGCTTGATTAGCCTGTTGCGTTCGAATCAGCCTGGAATGCGCAGTTTGTTAGTTCTCACCAAATTGGATCAGAAAAAGGCTCTCAATGCCGACGATATCGGCTTTACTATCGCACCTCGATTAAATGCGGCCGGGCGTCTCGGGCAAGCTCAGTTGGGTGTTGAACTCCTCACGACAACGGACCCAGCACGTGCCGAAGCACTGGCTACCTACATCGACAAACTGAACGGTGATCGCGATACGTTAGAACGCAGTATTTTGTTGGCCGCGACCAAACAAGCCAAAGAGCAGATCGAACGTGACAACGCCCCTGCACTGGTGTTGGCTTCCACAGGATGGCATCAAGGAGTTATCGGTGTTGTCGCTGGGCGAATTGCAGAACGTTACAACCGACCCGCAGTGATCATTTCGCTTGATAATCTTGGTGTAAAACCGGGAACGGGTTCGGCTCGCTCGCCAAGTTATCTCAATTTGCACGAAGCGCTCACGGCATGTAGCGACCATCTTGTATCCTGTGGCGGGCATGCTGCCGCTGCCGGACTAAGAGTTGAGGAAAAGAACATCGCAATTTTCCGAGCTGCTTTCTGCGAATACGTTGCAGCCAAGACGGGTTCCGTGTCACCTTCTCCCGAAGTTCACATCGATGCCGAAGCACCGCTTGGATATTTGGACCTTGCAACGGTCTTGCTCATAGAAAAATTAGCGCCGTTTGGTTCGCAAAATCCACGCCCCGTTTTCTGCGCGACCAATGTGCAAATTGCTGAACCGCCTACGGCGATGGGGCCCGGAGGTCGCCACTTTAGCGGTAAGATGCGACAGCATAATACGACTATACGAAGTATTGCCTTCGGCCAAGGTGAATGGGTAGAAAAGATGAAGGACTTGTCGATCAACATCGATATCGCGTTTCGTCCGGTGGTCAGCGAGTTTCGTGGTTTTCAGAAAGTCGAATTGCAACTGACGGATTGGCGTCCTTCACAAATCGTCCCCGCCCCACATGCGCTGGAAGCTTCAACAACGAATCCGTCCGATCGCAACCCAATAAATCAACATTGATCGCTGGTCTCTCCCGATTATTGACATCAGCTACTCTACAAACCATTCGATGTACAGTTGGATTGCATTGCTGCAGGTCGTTATCAAATTGTCACTTACACTGCGGACGAAGCGATCCAAATAGCACGAAGGTTGTCAACGCGATCTGCATGTACTATGTGTTCTCATCCTGTTTGGTCATGCGCCTTCAGGAAATGTTGCCATTCGAACAGGTCATGACGCGTTCCGGTCCGTTTGCAAACGCGATTCGATTGCCGTAATAAAAATGCATAGTGCCATCCCGACCTCGCCGCGGGTGAACGCCAATGTCGAATCTCCGGTTTCATAGTCAACCTACAAAGTCACGATTCGAGCGTTGTCTCTTCACTTCCACGTTGTTGTCTTTCTAGATATTATGTGGTTAAGTTGGATCCTAAATCCAACACTCGAACTTCGAGATTTGATATCCTTAAAATGTGGTTTTGATTATTGTCTTCCTAAAGCATTCGAGTAGACCCATGAACAAGAACTGGTTTTCACTAATAGCAATGTCAGTCGTCTGTTTCGAATATTCAAGTTCCGCTGTTGCCGAAGATTGGGCACGATTTCGAGGTCCAAACGGCACGGGCGTGTCCGAATCAAAGAATCTGACTTCCGATTTTTCAATGGACAAAAACGTCCTTTGGAAAGTCGAATCAGGCAAAGGGACGTCGTGTCCTATCGTCGTTAGCGGCAAGCTTTTTGTGACGTCCGTCGAAGGCGATCAACGAGTGATGAAATGTTTGAATGCAAAAAGTGGAAAGCAACTGTGGGAAAAATCGGTCACGAAAGTGCGTGACGAGAATGCCACGCCACCCAACAATCCAGCGACTTGCACTCCGGTATCGAATGGCGAGCTTGTTTTTGTTCTGTTTCCGGATGTTGGTATTTTTGCATACGATATGAATGGAGAGTTCAAATGGCAAAAGGATCTTGGGCCCTTCTACAGTATGCACGGAATAAGTTCATCACCCGCTATCGTTGGCGATAAATTAATTGTATCGATCGATCATCTGCGAGATCCCTTTATCGTCGCGCTTGACTTAAAAACCGGCAACGAAGCATGGCGTGCAGAGCGATTGCTCGGTGTCACCGGCGGTTACTCGTCCCCCGGGGAGATGACCATCGATGGAAAAGTGGTCGTCATCAGTATTGCACCTTCCGAGTTGGTGTTGTACGACGTTCAAACCGGCAAAAAATTGCTTTCATCTATTGGTGTCGCCAACGCACCGATCGCGGTCCCTGTCATTGTGGGCGATCAAATCTTTTATTCCGAAGCACCATTCGAACCAATTCCGATGACGGCTTTAGGCAATGTGGATAAAGACAATGACGGGATTGTCGATCTTGCTGATGTGAAAAAGTCCGTCGGCGTATTCCGCCTTCTAGAGCGAGTCGACAAAGGATTCGGTAACGATGACGGTAAAGTGGATACCAAGGAATGGGATAAAGCTTTTTCAACTTTCGTCGATGGCGGCGGATTGTCTTGTCTGCAAATCAAGTCAGACGCAGCGGATTGGACGGTCGAAAAAAATTGGCGGCAGTCCAAGTCGATTCCTTACATCCCGTCGCTTGTCATTGTTGACGGACTTCTCTACACAATTGACGACGGAGGAGTTTTAAGCAGTTATGATGTCGCAACCGGAGATCTAGTAAAGCGCGAGAGGCTTGGGCAAGCAACCGGCCAGTACTACGCTTCGCCGGTTGCCGCCGCTGGAAAGATCGTCTTGGCAAACAGCGATGGTAAAGTCAGTTTAGTCCAGGCTGGCAAAGATTGGAAAGTTCTCAATACGGTGGATCTGGAAGAGCCCGTGAACGCGACACCTGCAATCAGCGATGGAATCTTGTACATCCGAACCGAAAAGCACCTTTATGCATTTGGTTCCTGACCCACGCGTCAGTTCCGGCGGAGAGATGTAAATTTGCGAACTTGTTCGGTGAGGGCGATTTCTGTCGGGAGTCGCTCCATCGAACTTGCACCGTAAAATCCATGTATTTCCTCGACGCGGTTCAGCACATATAAAGCGTCTTCGGGCATCGCGATGGGACCACCATGACACAAGACGATCACATCATCGCGAGCTTGCCGCGCCGCATTGGCAATCTCGCGAACTTGATGGACGCTATCGTCGAGCGTGAGAGCCGTCTTGGCTCCAATCGTTCCATTGGTCGTTAGTCCCATGTGAGCGACGACAATGTCCGCGCCAGCTTGAGTCAATAATTTGGCTTGTTCTCGATCGAACGCGTAAGGCGTTGTTAATAAGTCGAGTTCGTGGGCAGCGGCAATCAAGTCAACTTCCAGTCCAAAACCCATTCCTGTTTCTTCAAGATTCGCGCGAAAGACTCCGTCGATCAGACCGACCGTCGGGAAATTTTGGATTCCCGCGAATCCCATATCGCGAAGTTCGCGAAGGAAATGGTCTCGAATCATGAAAGGATCGGTACCACAGACGCCGGCCAGGATAGGCGTGTGCTTGACGGCGGTCAGCACTTCTCGAGCCATTTCCACTACGATTGCATTCGCATTGCCATAAGGCATCATCCCCGCCATGGACCCGCGACCTGCCATGCGAAATTTTCCAGAATTATAGATGACGATCAAGTCGATCCCACCTGCCTCTTCACATTTCGCACTGATGCCAGTCCCTGCGCCGCCTCCAATAACTGGAATCCCTGCTGCAATCTTTGCACGCAACTTTAAAAGAATTTGTTGGCGATTTGTAGGCACTTATTAGCTCCGATACGCGTGTTGATGGACTAGCCTTTGCAGATCAATGCAATCATTTTGAGTCAGTCGGCGTCTATCCTAGAAAAAGTTGACCAAATGCCAACGGGGGAGCATACGATGTAAACGAAACGGAATCCCGATTATTTGAGAAGGTCAAATCGTTTTTTGCGATCTATTCCGAAGGCCGGAAACTCGTGATTGGCGTGTCATGTAGCTTTTGCATTCAAGTCAACCGACATGTCTGCGGGGGCCCTACTTTTGGACGCTATCGCATTTCGGTACCAAGCACCGCCAATGATTCCGGACGCAAGGCAAGTTATTTGCAACCAAAAGATTGCTGCGACTATTAAAAAATTTTCCTGGTCCACAGGGACAGACGAAAATGCTGTTAGCCACTTCTGGAATTCCATTGTCAGCAAGTAAGGTAGCGACACGGCATAAGTATAAATCCCTGTCAGGAAAAAAATCGCGCCGATAAAGTAGCTCAGTGCGAATGCCCTGCGCTCGCCAGTTGTAAATAATGAGGCAAGCACAGCATTGAGGATCATTCCACTCGTGAGCGTCGCCAAAGTCGCGCGATACCACGGACTCTGATTCAGTAACGAAGCGCAGAAAAAAGCAACGATAATCATTCCCAGCATGAGTTGTAAAATGGAATAACGAACTCTATGCCTCGGCATTCTAGTACTTCCTTGCTAACGATTCGGTGAAGCAAACAAAAACTCAAATCGGAATTGAGCGCGCGCCAACGGAGGGTGGACAAATTTGATGTCGCTAATCGCCGCTGTAAATGAATGGTTCAGAACCCAAAATGATATCAGAATTCGCTTGCGATGTGCTTTCGCCAAAGCCTACAATAGGGCCAATTCCCCCCTTCAATTCTTGCGCGAAATAGGTTGTTGCAATGTTCAATTGGTTGAAATCGATGTTCCAAGGTTTTCAAGCACCAGAACCCGCTGGTCCCTCAGTTCAAATCAAGCATTTTCATCCTTCGGATAAACCGATCTTTACTCGCGCTCGTTGGGAACAAGATCATTTGCTGGTCGCAGCAACTAAAGCGGAAACGATTCATCTGTTCGAATTAAAGTTGCCGAATGTGCAACAATGCAAAATCACCTTTCGATTTCAGATTAGCACAAGCGACATGAAAGCGAGTGTTTATCCCGAAATGTGGTGCCGTGTGATTGGAGCCGGCGAATTTTTCTCGAAAGGTCTGAATCAGAAATTAAGCGGAAACAATCTCAACAAGACAATCGAGATCCCCTTTTTCCTTAAGAAGGGCCAAATGGCAGACCTGCTCAAGCTGAATTTGGTTTTCGAAGGAGCAGGGCAAGTGAGTTTGCGAGGTATCGAAATATTGTCGACGCCCATGAAGGCGTAATCAAACAGCATGCACCACGGCAATGAACCTCATGCAATGGATGAAAATGCTCTAAGGACGCAAATTCCCTTTTGGCTCGCGAAGCAATTCGACCGGCTTGTCCATCAAGTCCGGTTGGGCCTGCCACACAGTACGATCCGAATAGTAATCCATCAGTTTATCGTCCATCTCTTGGGACATCGACCTTGCCCACACGATCCGACTGGAGTCGATATCTGCCAAGTTATAAACCCATTCTTGATGAAAATCGTGATCCGCCGAATACTTCACGATCATCAAATGCTTTTCGCCTTGCCCGATAACTTTGTCGATGATCGCTTGCCGATTGTTGCTCCACCGCGCGTCGTGAGGCAAGCTCACTTGTGAATAGAGTGCAATCGCAGTGACCGCGATTTGAAGGACGAGCACGATGCACAGAGCGTGAAGCCATCGCAGCGAAGGATTCACCGTGCGTCCCGACTTCATAAGATTCCCCGAAGCATGGCTGGCCCGGCCAATCCACAACTGCAGTCCCAATGTCGCCACGATGACGGCGATCGGAATCCAAGTTGCCGAATAGTGTGGTAGCCACCATGGCACCATGACCGAAGCGCCAATCATCGTGAATAGGACCCATGCCATGGATCGGAGCACGCGAAAACGTATCCAATAGGTTGTTGTATAAATTGGTAGCACAGCGAGAAACATTCCAAGCAGTACCACCCAGCTTGTCGCACGCGTCAACAATTCACCAAGGTAAATTGGCAAGTGCTTCAGTTTAACAAAACCGCCCAAGCAATATTCGTGATTGAATCGGTAAATTTCACGATGCAAGTAATCGGGGAAAGTCACAGGAACGCTTTGCCATAAGAAGACAGGCGCGATAGCATATTGGCGTTCGTACAGTGAGTAAGGCATGGTGAAGATCGAGCCAGTCGTCGCGTGGTTGTACAGGCACCAAACGCCGAAGCCTATTGCACTTGGTATTGCCCCCGCAATAGCAACCCTTGCAATTGCATTTCGCGAAGGAATCGGAGAACGACCCGCGCGACCAGATTGAGCTCGAGATTTTCGGAAACGCAAATAAGCTTGCACGCGGTCCGCAAAGTAAAAAGCCATTGCCGCGCTAGTCGCAACGAAACCCTCAAAGGGACGCGTATTTACCAAGCCAATTATTCCACATGCAATCGCAACACCCGCCCCAACGCTCCAACGCTTGCGAAGCCGCAGGACGCCACCGAATAGAAACGCAGTCGCAGCAACCGTAGGCCAGCCAGTCATGTAGCTTTGCGACCAAGGCAGATGAAGTGTTGGGTGAAGGCTCAATGCTACGGACCCAACAAAAGCCCATCGCGTGGATACAATTCCACGCAGCATCCAGTACACGGCTAAACTGGCTGCAACCGCCGCGATCCAAAGCCCCGTCACAGGCGAACCGAACAGTTGCCATCCGACAGCCAAGAACATAGCATACCCAGGTGGATATTTGGCGCAATACGTTGGCTGGACGAGCTGGTGAAACGATTCAAAGTGCTGCCACAAGGGATGCGTCGGGTTAGTTAATCGACCTTGACGGAATGTGTCCGCCTGTAGCAGATAGCAGAATTCGTCATGAATCTCTGGCGAAGGCCACCTTGCCAAGCATGCGATGACGGACATGGCCAATGCGGCAAAGCCGACGACTATCCAACCGTATTTGTCAATCTGCTCGCCAAGAGCTTGGGATTTTGATTGTCGTAAAGGTAGCAACATAGTGTCGATCACACGTGAGCACTGTCTAGCTCGATACTATTTTCGAGTGATACGTAGGATGCTAAGCATAAAACTGGTTGCGGCCAATTGAACTCCAAACGCGACTAACCCCACCCCGGGAATTACGCGTCTCATGGTGACTTCATAATCAAGCGGTCCAAAATTCTGCAGCGCCCAACTCCAAGCTGTCCATGCAATCAAACCGAGTCCACAGCAGACAATGGCAGTGGATACCATGAGTTGCCGTTCAAGATTGAAAATCCCAAGAAACCGTTCCAGTTTTGGATCAAGCGGTAAAAGTTTCGCACCACCCGCAAACGTCTTCGCAAACACGCCACAGGCAACAAGCTGCGAGCCTATCAGAGCAGCGAGTGTGGAGACAAGCAACGTATGGGCACTCAACACTGCAGGTCCGATTTGTATTTGAGGCAGCGCCAGCAAGTATCCGAGCACACCCATGACGATCATGGCCAAGCCAGGAACAAAAAACGTCCAAGTTGGGCAATGCAACAAAAAGAATCTTAAAGTCCGCCAGCCGTCGCGAAAAGTTCGGAGGTGGGGGCGATGGGCTTTGCGGCCATCTGGATGCAGACTGATCGGGACTTCTTGGATATTCGTACCAAAAAGACTCCCTTTGACGATCATCTCGACGGCGAATTCCATCCCGGTGCAGCGCTGTTCCAATCGCTGATACCAAGTCTTCCGAAATCCTCGCATCCCGCAGTAGACATCGTTCACTGGCGCGCCAAACATTCGCACGGCAAGCCACGTCAGTGCTGGATTTCCAATCCAACGGTGCAACCAAGGCATCGCGCCAGGCATGACTTTTCCACCGCCTTGCGGCAGACGACAACCTTGCGCCAAGTCAGCGCCATTTTGTAATCGTTTAACGAAGTTCGGGACTTCGCGGAAATCGTAGCTATCGTCGGCATCACCCATGATGACAAATTCGCCGCGGGCTGCTTCGATGCCCGCCATCAATGCAGAACCATAACCGCGCTCGGAGACATCGATCAATCGTACGCCTCGATCTGTAGCAATTTCGCGTGATCCATCCGTACTGCCATTATCGGCAATGATGATTTCGCCCGCGACGGATAGTCCCGCTAGTCCTTCTTTTGCTTTGTCGATACACGTTGCCAGCGTGTCCGCTTCATTGAGGCACGGCATCACAATACTTACCACGATGGTTTCACTCGCGACCGTATTTCCGTTGGTCGAGTGCGCGGGTGGATTAAGCTCTCGTCCAAGCTTGCTGATCAGCCGGTCAAGGGACTCAATCGCTGGTTCTACACCGAGCGCCCCGTGTGACGGGACGACATTGTCTAGAGTGGGTATTCCACTTGGCAAAACCGATCCAATAGAATTTTGCATGGCGAGATCAACGGTTTGCTTGACATACGACGGAAAAAACTTCCCAAACGTAACTCCTAGTACAGGCTAAGCAAAACAAATAAGGCCGCAGTTATCAGTCTCCGAAGCTTGTTGCTTCCAAGGCTGCCGATGGAAACGGATGTAACGGCACTTACTTGGTGACCCTCGCGATAAAATGCAGCGATCGGCCGAAGAGCCAGTTGCCCCACCACGGATACAAATTCAAGGACTGAGTCCAGAAAGATATCTTCAGCCCCATCTTCGAAAACGTTTTTCGCCAGTTGCACTCGGGCCAATAATTGTAAGGAATCACGACACCATGCCGAGCATTTCCCACGCGGTCCATGAAACGAAGCGTCGGACCGGCAAGCAAGCCATCTTGCGTATGGTCTTTAATGATCAGTTCATTTTTCGAGACCCGATAAGCTTCTCTTAAGAGAATATTCGGGTCATCCGTGTGGTGTAAAACATCGACAAAAAGCACAACATCAAACTCGTTGTCGGCAAAGGGGAGCGTCTGTCCATCAAAGCTTCTAACGGGAATGTGCGTGGCATCGCGAACAAGTACATCGATGCCTTCAATGACGATATCTGGCCGTTTCACCTGAATGAGATGACTGATAAACCCGTCGCCGCATCCGACATCCAGGACGCGAGCGTTTGGAGGAATGAGTTCCGCGAACTTGTTTGCCAAGGCCCGAACGCGTCGAGTGTGGACGTAATTACCATGAATTTGGTCGCGTAGACTCCGCATTTCCAATCCGTCCCGCTTCTCAAGGTAGCGATGCACTTTCCCAATCTAAAAACCACCCAATCGTAAAGCGCATTCGTCTCGGGTCAAAACAATTCGCTAGGTTTACCGCGACCAAGCCAAGAACCAAAGCATTACATTCGGATGGAACCGGTTGTTCCGATAATAATCGTACCTTTTACAAGATTCCAATACTTGATCCCATTCAAACACATCAAAGCTCCAACGTGGTTCTCTGCAGGATTGCAAGACTTGGTTCATGTAGAATTCTTAGCTGGGAATAGCCGCGAAGCTGGAATTGGAATACTTTAGATGATCGGAGATTCTGCATGCGACACGTCGACGACTGCTCCATCCATGGCAAGCATTTACTGATGCGTCAAGCGTCAGTCATGAGCGAAAAATGAGAATAAGAAAGGGGCAACAATGAAGATAAGCTCCCAATATTACCAAGTTAGCCTCGCCACCATCCTCGCGACAATTCTAGGATGTGGCAGTAAAAGCAGCCCATCAAACAGCCCAATCTCAAACGGCCCACCATCAATTAACAACACGCCGGCAAAAATGGAAGCAGCAAATTCGAGAGAGGTCAAAGTCGATGAACCGAATGAAAGCGGATTCGCCAAAATCAGCATCCGTGACGGAGACATTTACCAAGAAGGTATCGTGGATGCGCACGGAAACGAAGTAGTTCAACCGCGTTCGCGAATGGGGGTGAACGATATTACCGGAAACCTTGCTTTGCTGGAGGTTGAGCGAAAATTTCTATTCGTTCCGTTGGATCAAGGATTCGTCTCGTCGAAAGATCTCGACGAAGTCAACGGATTTCAGTACGCCGAACCGTTTCGCTGCGGATTAGCTTTAGTCAGCATGGACGATAGGAGATTTTATCTTGATGCCAACTTTGAAAAAGCATTCGATATGGATTTCGAATTCGCGGAGTCGTTTCATCATGATCGTGCATGGGTCATGTCAGGTGATCGCCATCGAATCATCGATACGCAAGGGAAGACAGTCGCAGAATTGAACTACGATCAGGTCAGCCCCCAAAGTCCACGCTGCTGGCAAGTGATCAAGATTGAAAACAAGAAGTACTTAAGCGGATTTGTCGACTTGGATGGAAAATTGGTAACCGAACTGATCTACGATGAAGTCGGCTACTACGACCCGGATGTGAAACGAATTCGCGTCGGAGTAAACGATCGATATGGCTTCTTAGACGAAAATGCAAAGGTTGTAATTCCCGTCAAGTATGAATACGCCGAACCGTTTGATCGAGGCAAAGCTAGAGTTGTGCTCAATGGCAGGACTTACTTTATCGATCCCGCCGGAATGGAAGTTGCCGAGTAGCACAAATGAAGAAAGAAGATTTTTGGTCGGTCGAACTGTGTGTACGAATGGGGCCATTCGTTCTGGGGACCGCGTATGAACCTCTGCTTCAAATCTTACGAGATCATGGGGTCAGCGTAGATAGTCTTATACCAGACCGGTCAGGCAAATTATCGGTACCAGAAATCCATACTCGGTTCGTGTTTTCCGAAACAAACCCTCGGACTCTAGACCGAATCGATGTCGAAGACCAGCGACTTCGATTCGGTTCCCTCGCTGTGATTGGCAAGCGAGCTCATGAGATAATCGGCATGTTCAAGGTTTCTCGAAAGCAAACGCTTTGGTGTAGTGTTGAAAATATCGACGAAGTATCGCATCAAGCACCTCATGAGGACTCCACCCAACGGAGTCGCGAACTGCTTGCGAGCGGTACAATTTGGATCCCTTCGCTCGGGCTCGGTCTCACGCTACGGGACGGACTCGTGGCAAAGGTGCATCTATGCGATCCCGCAAATTCACCGCGTGTCGGCAGTGGTCCGTGGACCAAGGAGCAGCAGAGGCTGTCCGAAGTCCGTGAACTGCCTGCCATTTCGACTTCTCCGACTACACGAAATCGTAAATTCATCGCGAGCGTCGTGCTTCATCTAGCACTCGTTGCATCAATAGGTATTCTGATTTTGTGGGCGATCCAATTACAGCGAAAATGGAACGCGGCTCCGGAAGTACCGGCAGTCGTCGTCGCGTTGGACCCGCCACCTCCGAACCCCTTACCGGATAAAATTACATTGCAGTTCCATGATTCCAACGGCACAGAGCGTCGCCAAACACTTGGACATTTACAGTTTGAAATGACTCCCCAATTAGGCGACGAAGTCAAAATTCGCTATCTACTAAATGATCCAGACAAAGTGCTTGGCCCAGTTGCTGCACGCGACGTAGGGTTCGAAAGAGCTTTGCCGTTTGGTATCGGAATACTCGCAGTCTATTCCTTCCTGCAACTGGTCCTATTCGGGACTTCGCGATTTCGAGCCCGAAGGACGAAGTAACAATCAGGTTTTATTATTGCCGCTGCATTAAGCTGGAGCGTTATCCTTGCCGTCGCTTGAAATAGCTCCATCGTTCTTCTTCTTACGACGCCAACGAACCCAAAGCCCACTGACGCCAGTCAACCCAATCAACGCCAACGACGAAGGCTCAGGAACTGCAGAGAACGCAATTTGGTTTCCACCACCGTAGTTATAGTCAACAACAAAATGATACGGTGAAATACTTGGGTTTGCGAAAATATTGTTTCCAAATGTTCCTGTTAATGTCCCGTACTGAGCAAACACAAACCACTGGTTCAAAGGAGCAGAGGCACCGCCAAAAATTTTGTCGAGGTTCAGTGAAGCACCAGTTAGGTCTAGATTCCCAGTAACCGTAAGCAAATCTCTGAAAGATCCATCGTACTCAATCTCAAGAGTACCGCCAGTCAAATCAACATTGCCGACAAATGCCATAGTTCCAATTGAGTTACCTGGAGCAAGCACGCCGTCAACATTCACCGTACCCGCAGTTACTATTCCCGTGCCTTGCAACGTGCCAGCATTTGCAACGCTGAAAGTGCCTGAAGAAAGTGTTCCGTTCACGGCCAAAGTACCAGCAGAAATCAGTGTCGAGCCAGATGAATTGGTACCGTTTAAAGTAGTCGTTCCCGACCCTGACTGCTGAATTGCTCCAGAACCCGTAACATTGGAAACGCTCAGAATCGCATCCGATCGGTTAAACACCAAGGTTCCGCTGTTGGAAACCGCACCTGATCCCAGCGACCCTGATGTTCCACCATTTCCGACTTGGAGTGTACCCGCTGAAATGGTCGTTGCGCCATAGGAATTGGCACCGGTCAAGATCGTCGTGCCACTACCAGATTGTGTTAACGACCCCGATCCTGAAATGATATTACCGATCGTGACGGAATCGCTGCGATTGAAAGCTAATGCGGCGTTGTTCAACACGGCGCCCGTTCCCAATGTACCAGAGGTCCCGCCGCTACCGACTTGGAGAGTACCAGCAGAAATAGTCGTTGCGACATAGGAGTTTGAACCGCCAAGCACAAGCGTGCCATTCCCAGTCTTCGTAAGTCCGCCACCTGTTGAAGACAGGATTCCGGAGTAGGAAGTGTTTGCCCCGTTGGAGCCTACGGAAAGTGTGTTGGCTCCGATTGCCAAGTCATCCGAACCGGAAAGTCCACCTAAGTTATACGTGTTGGTACCCGCGACACCGAACGATACCGATTGGCTACCAGACGTTCCCGTATTGAGCGTACTGTTTTGCAAAGCATTGACGTTATTCAAACCGAGCGTGCCTGCACTAACGAGCGTTTCGCCATTGAACGTGTTTGCAGCGGTCAGCGTCAGTGTTCCGGATCCGTCTTTCGTCAATGAACCTGATCCCGTTCCAATAATGCTGGCGATTTCAGTGTTCCCAGCTCCACCAACGGTCAGCCCAAAGCCGGTTCCAGCGATAGTTCCCGTGTTGCTCAAGTTCAACAATCCTGAATCCGAATTGATCCGCGTGTTGCCAGTGAGAGTCACCAGTCCGCCGTACGTGTTATTGCCACTCACATTTCGCAATGCACCACCCGAAGAAACACCTGAACCATTTAAGCTCAACGTTTCCGCAACAATCGAGATCCCACCTTGCAATTCCAAAGCCGCGCCGCTCGCAACAGTCGTTCCAGCAGTAGTCGCACCAAGGCCGCTTCCGTTGCGGATGTTCAAAACTCCGTTGTTGATACTTGTTGTCCCTGTATAGGTGTTAGCGTCGCCAAACGTTTGGGTACCGGTACCCGACTTTACAATGCTAATCGCGTTAGTGATAACGCCTGAATTAGCGTTGCTCCCGTCCCCGAAACTATACGTCCCACTTCCGCCAAGCGTCAGCGTCGCCCCCGCCGTTGAAGTTATAGTATTGTTTAAGTTGTTTACATCATCCGCATACGTACCAGAGACAGAGTTCAATCCAGCGATCTGTTGATTACGACCGTTCAAATCAAACGTGCCGAGATTAGCGCTAGCTGCCTGACCAAGTGAAACAACCGTGCCGGTCGGCAAACGATCATTGCCGGTTGTGAGTCTCAATGTTCCATTATTGATAGCTGTGGAACCCGTGTAAGTGCTGGCACCTCCTAACTCCAAGATACCGGCACCTTGCTTCGCCCATGAACCGGTCTCACCGGTTTTGTTATCAATGACCCCGTTGTAAACGAGCGTGCCAGCACCGGCAGAGCTTATTGACGTACCAACACCATCGCCAACAGAAATTGTACGTCCAGCACCCAATGTTACTGTAGTCCCATCACTCGCCTTTCCGAATCGTCCGCCGTCAATGACTATGTCATTCGCAGCGTTACCCATGCTACCATCGGTTGTGAATCGAACTTCCGCTCCAAGGATTGAAATGTTACCGGTAAACGTGTTAACACTATTCGTTACGTCAACACGCCCGTCCCCAGTGCCTTGAAAAACTAAAGGGGAGCTGCCACTCACGCTTGAAATGATATTGGATATGACAATATTGCCCGTCGACCCGATGACAATCGTATTCGCTGAGCTATTACCTAATTGAAGTCCCATGGTTCCAGAGCCACCCGCCGTATTTGCAATTGTCACATTGAATGAGCTCTCATTCACAAGGATAACGTTTGTGAATGAGCCTACAGTTCCACCATTTAATCGCAAATTGCCGTTCAGTGTGCTGTCACTTTTGCCAATCGTTAGGTCTTTTCCAAGGCCGGATGTAAATCGAATAGTCCCCAACTGCAGAAGCTGGTTGGCACCTGTGTTGTCCGTAAGCCCAGTATTGGAACTCGTATTCATATTGATGCCTAAGTTGTTGCCGGTGAAACCAACGGCTCCAATCACAGCAATATCGTTGCTGTTTCCCTGTGCTGTTGCGCTTGCATTGCTCGTTTGCCCTGCAAAATTTGATGTTGTGCTCCAGTTTCGAGCGCTCAGCCAAGCGTTTCGAGTATGTGTGGAATCCCAAGTTCGAGTAGTTTGGGCGAAAGTAGGCGGGGCGATAAGGCCTGTGCACAGCCCTGCCAACAGCAAAGATCTAAGCGATTCGCGCCTTCGAGAGATGCGCGACCCTAGAGAACGCAAATTGAAGACTTGTTTGCTTACCATTGACAACCTCGTTGCATGAATTGGAAAAATTTGCCTGATCCGCACTAAGTAAAATCAAAATGAATGTAGATGCTGTAAACAGTTGGTGAAGGTTAGCGAAATTTAGGAAGCATTTGCTGAACCGAAGTCTTTGCTGGCCTCTGGTGCCAGTGGGTTTCGAATTGGAATCATTCCGCGTTGCCGCTCTTTGCTCTTCGCATCCGTCGCCAACCCAGTGCTAATGCCGACACGCCAATCAGCGCCATCGAGCTTGGCTCGGGGACGGCGGTTATCGTTGAATTTACAAACGTTAGGCTTGGGTCACTGTCAATCACGTAACCTGATCCGCCGTCGTCGATGACGAGGTCGTCGAGACCGAAACCGGGATTTAGGTCAAAGGGAGTCAAGTTATCGACACCTGAAGCGCCGGCTGTGATTTGAAACTGGGCAAGCAATATGCTGCGGATGCTGCTGCCACCGGGAAGCAGCGTCAACGTTCCAGTTACATTCGGCGAGCCAAAATTAGTTCCCTGTAGTACCGAAGCCGTCGTCATAGGAAGGTCTCGGAAAGTTGTATTTCCCAGACCATCGAAGCCAGTCCCGGTGACCGGATCAGCAGAAAAAAATGATCCACCGGCAGGAATACTGTTCGTAATCGTCGCGCCAATATTTCCAAACACTAGACCATTGATATTGTCGATCCGATGTTGACCCGTTCCGGAAACACCGTCATACCGCTCGTTCAGATACAGACTTACCATCGTCGACTGGCCAAAACCCACGTTATAGTTCGATTGACCGAACCGGATGTCATAGGTTATGCCAGCTTCAGTTGGTTTGACCGAAGCCAAACACAACGTCAGGACCGACACGATCGCTGCCAATGTTTTTCTAAAGTTACTATTCATCGTCCACCTTCAAAGTTGTATATCTCACTCAAACGATATTCGCCAAAACTGCCGAGCCGAAAACTAAATCTTGCTTCGTCGCTTGTTCAAATTCGAACTGAAGAACGAGAAGTCCGAGCTGTCGACAACACCATTTCCGTTGTAATCCATAGCGGCGTTGTATGTCGTCGCAGCTCGGTTGAATGCAATTCGATCCGTGCCGTCAACGTCGCCGTCCCCATCCGAATCGCCATACAAACGGAAGAACGTGTCATGACCAGCAAGATTCGGGTTATGTCCAAACTGGTAATTACCTGACATGTTCGATCCCGTGCTGCCGGTTACCTTCGTTGCATCCACCGTCAACCGATAGTTTCCATCAACCAAGGAGTTCCCATTGGTGCGTGTCTGTACGCCCGGTCCCACGCCAAAGGTAATTGTAAACGTTGTCGCGCTACCCGCATTCGGTGTCACGATGATCTGCGACTGAGCGATGCTCCGAACGAACGAATTAAAACTGGTCAAACTGTATTGACCGATCGTAAAGGCTCCGGATGACAGCGTTACCGGGGTATTGAAAGTTACGATGATCGATGTCAACTGCGATCGTTGAGCTGTGCCGCCGTTCAGGGCAACCGAGTTTACAGTAGGCGCCACCAAAATGCTGGCCGTGGTCGATGCCGTGCTTGAAACGCTATAGTTCAAGGCATCGTCGCCGGTCAAACTCAAGCCGGTCACGTTAACTGGCTTGTTCAATCCCACCGCCGCATCAACGAATGTAGCCGTTCCACCAGTCAAACTGACAACGTCACCCGAAATCGCGCCGACCAAATTGCGCGTTGCAATCGTAGCCGACGTGTTCCCATCGAAGTTCTTGTTGTTGACGGTCACAACCGGCGTTACTGCGAGGGTCGTAATATTCGCGGTTGTCGAGGCGGTCGTATTAAAAGTGTAGTTCGCAGCATCGGTACCGGTTACGTTGATACCGGTCACATTGACCGACTTGCCGTTGCCAACATTCTTGTCAGAAAAAGATGCACCTGCAAAACTGGTCGTCAGCACATCGCCGCTGGCCCTGTTATCCGACAGCGTGACCGTTGCATTCGTGTTTCCATCGTAAACTTTGTTAATTCCTGCAGCCGAAACCACTAAGGCACGTTGGGTGATGTTCGCGGTTGTCGATGAGGTCGTATTAAACGTGTAGTTCGCAGCATCGGTACCCGTTAAGTTGATGCTGCTCACACTGACCGACTTGCCGTTTCCAACATTCTTGTCGGCGAACGAAGCTACATAACTGGTCGTCAGCACGTCTCCGCTGACCCGGTTATCCGACAGCGTGACCGTTGCATTCGTATTTCCATCGTAGACTTTGTTCACGCCTGCACCCGAAACCAACAACGCACGTGGAGTGATGTTTGCCGACGTATTTGGAATCGTTGGCGGTGTGTAGTTCCCTGATCCCGCGCCAGTCAACGTTACAGTCCCAACGGTGACTGCCTTTGCAATACCGACATTCTTATCTACGAAGTTACCGGATGCCGTTCCCGACACCGACGAGTCAACCGGTAATACCCCAGTCAACGAAACTGTGACCGTTGTATTTGTATTGCCATCGTAAACTTTGTTTGGTGCCGTTGCAGACCCAGTCAAGCTGCGCGGCGTGATGTTTGCCGTCGTCGTCGTCGTCGTATTTTGAAGACTGTAATTGAAGGCATCGGTGCCACTGATCGAAATTCCCGAAACATTGATTGTCTTAGCGGTACCGGCATTTCGGTCGGTAAAAGCCGCGCCGGAAAAGCTTGTTGTCAGCGTATCGGTCACAATACGATTATCACTCAACGTTACTGAAGCGGTTGTCGTACCGTCATAAACTTTGTTTGTGCCCGTTGCCGTGACGCTCAGAGCACGTGTCGTGATGTTTGCACGAATGATTGAAAGGGTGTTGATCGATAGCGTGTAATTTAATGCATCGCCACCCGTGATTGTGACATTACTGAAGCTAACTCGCTTTAGATTACCAATGTTCTTGTCCGGGAAATTAGCCAGATAGTTGTATGTGAAGGTATCACCGGAGATACGATCATCACTGAAGTTCAATGTCGCATTGGCTGTACCGTCGTAAATTTTGTTCACGGCCGCTGCTGTGGACGTCAGTGTTCGTGTCGTTATGTTCGCAGTGGTGGTTGCCGACGTCGAAGTCAGTCCATAGTTGTTAACGGAAGCACCGCCCAAAACAATTCCTGTCGCAGTAACAAGTTTGCCGTTCCCAACATTCTTGTCGTTGAATGAAGCTGATGTTCCTGAGACCGTGACGGTATCGCCAGCCAACACACCACCCGTCAAAGCATACGTAACTGTCGCCGCAGCCGATCCGTTATATTGTTTGTTCTGCGCGGAAATCGTAGCCGTTAGTTGCTTCGGCGTTATCAGGAATGTCGTTGGGGAACTGGTGCCAGCCAAGTAATTCGCGTTGCCAGCGAACGCAGCCACAACGGTATAGGTACCTGCATTGATTGGAGCAACCGGTCCAAGATTGGTTCCGCCTGTTCCTGCTCCAACGTAGAAAGTGTAGGTCAGAGCTGGGTTGGAGACCGGGCCACTAACCCCGCTCACGGTTGTCACTGGAACGTAGGCTGTCTTGTCATAAACCTTATTCCCTGAAGTGACCGTAATAACGGGCGCCTCAGCCGTGTCGATTATGGTAATTATGAAACTTTGTTCGAACGTCAAGTTACCTTGATCAGCGGTCTGGACGAGAATTGAATAGCTCGACTTGGTCTCGAAGTCGAAACTTTCTGCGGTACGCAATTGGTTGCCAACAATCGTGAAGCTTGCATTGTTCGTGCTGCCCGTTCCGCTCACGAGCGAATAGGTAAACGTATCGCCACTGTTCGGATCGACTGTGCTGAATGTGCCGACTGCGGTTCCGATCGGCTTGTTCTCTTCTACGTTTGAAATCGACAAACTTAAAGACGTTGGGGCTAAGTTGCCAGGCAAGCCGACTGCTATTGAGAAAGTTCCGGAAACTGAGGCCAAAGCTGTGTCGGCGACCGAGAATGAGAACCCATCGGAACCAGTAGAACTGTTGGCAGCGTAGGTCAAGAGATTCGCGTCTATATCGGCTTGCGTAAACGTTGTTGCCAAGGAGGTAATGTTAAAGCCGTTCAACTTAAGCGTGCCAAGAGTTGGTAGCGAACTAAGCGTATAAGTCAGTTGGCTCGCCGTATTGTCCACGTCGGTTGAACGTAATCGAATGTTTCCAATAGTAATCGAGCTGGACGTAACGGCTGCAGCCCCCGTGTTCACAGCGATCACTGGCGCATCGTTAAGCGCGTTCACGGAGATGGCGACCGTTGCGATATTTGAATCCACATTTCCATCGTTCGCTTTGAACGTAAAGGAGCCAGTTCCGAAGAAGTCCAAATTGGGTACGAACGAATAAGCTCCGGTGGAAGCATTGGTAATCGTGACGGTGCCGTTCGCCGTCGATGCATCGACGATGCTGTAGGTCAGCGCTGCATTATCGATGTCGTTAGCAACGAGAGTGCCGTTGAAAGTTGTGTCTTCGTTTGTCGACAAATTTCCCGCGACCGCAACTGGCGGATCGTTGATTGGCGTTACGTCGATCGTGATCGTGTTTTCACCAAGGGACGTATCCACACCACCACTTGCAAACCCGCCATCATCCTGAACGCGGAACTTGAAAGAAGCATACGCTGTTCCGTTGGCGTTCGAAACTGGCGCGAAGGTCAGTAGTCCAATGTTGGCTGCTGGGACGATAAATGGCGTTGCTACGCTGGCCGCAGAAATCGGCGTTCCATTGAAAGCCAGAATGCCGAGGGCAGGCAAGCTTGTAATCAGAAGCGACTGAAGCACGTTCGATGGCGAATCGCTTGGGTCGCTGAAAGCAAAATCAGCGGGAGCGAACGTGAGGGTTATGTCTTCGTTGGTAACGTCCGTTGCATTGGCCGAGACCGGAGCGTCGTTGACCGAGTTGACCGTCAGGGTAAAGGTATCTGTGGTCGATCCAACCCCATCGGATACCGACAAGGTTATGACTGTTTGACCGTTCAGATTAGCCGCAGGCGAAATCGAGACTGTTCGGTTAACGCCGGATCCACCCAAAACGAGATTCGCATTTGGAACCAATGTCGTGTTGGAAGAAGTGGCAGTCACGGTCAAGTTGCCGATTGGCGTATCCACATCGCCTATCGTAAAAGCAACTCCATTCAGAGGTATATCTTCATTCGTGTTCTGGTCGAGAACATCGGTGATGGTAGGAGCAGCGTTGAGCGTAAAATTGTTTTGGTTCAGCGAGAACACGGACGAACTGGTTGTCCAGTTATCGACGTTCGCCACCAAGGCTAGGACAGCACTATAGGACCCCGAGGTTCCTTTCGTATGGTCGTATTCGGCATTCGCAACTGCAAGTGAAGTACTCTTACCGAGAGCTTCCACAGCACTTGTTCCAATTGTCAAACCAGGAGGAAGGTAAGTTGTAGACGCTGTCGTACTTCCGCTGGTCAGATAAGACGTGTTGGTGTTAACGCCAAACAAAAAGTTTGGCGAAGTGCTTGACCCTTGATAGACAAATAAATTGTCACCACTTGCATTGAGTGCGAAACTCGACGTTGCCGTACCAGTACCTAATCCACTAACAACGGTTACGACACCACTCGCGACTTGCAGAACAACTTTGGAACCTTTGGTTAAACCACCGATTGCCGGCGCCGTGTATGTAAGGTTTCCTTCGGATGTGCCGAGCGCAGTTCCCGTATAGGCGTTATCTGTAAAGGTTAGGGTGCTACTGGCCGCCAAATCAACGAGAGGCACAAAGGAGAATTGATCGGGGTTGGTCGAGTTGAGTCCAGTAATGACAACATCACCAGCCAGGAGAGCTTGTATATCGTCATTCAGAATGGTGCTCGATGCTGTAGCGGTACCAAGTGCTGCACCACCTGTTACATTCGAAATAGTGACCGTAAAACCTTCGTCGGATTCAATGGTCGTATCGCCAGCGACGTTGATCGTAATGGTCTTGGTTAGCTCATTTGCCGCGAACGAGACAGTGCCTATTGGCAGAGCGCCACCGACGAAGTCTGCTCCCGAGGCTTGGAAGGTACCGGAACCAGTGACGGCATAATCGACAGTCACAGCCGCCCCTTGGAATCCAGTTCGGGTGACCGTGAAGGTAAACGGAGTTGAACCGCTGTTGCCTTCAGCGAGCGTCGTTTGACCAGCGCTCAAAGCGACACTTGCGTCATCATTGAGAATGGTACTTGTTGCAGTCACTCCAGTAATCGCGCCACCGGTAATGTTACTCAAAGTCACGACAAAGTCTTCGTCAGGTTCAATGGTTGTTTCACCACTAACATCGACCGTAATTGTTTTTGTTGTTTCAGTCGCTGCGAAAGTTACTGAACCCGAAGGAAATACTCCGCCGGTGAAGTCGGTAGCCGATGCAGGATTCGATCCTGTTCCGGTCACAGCCCAATCAACTGACGTGACACCTGTCAGCAAATTGCTGCGAGTGATGGTGAAAGTAAAGGAGGTTGAACCGGTGTTGCCTTCCGCAGCGGAGGCTTGATTGGAAGTGATCGCAACGTTCGCAACCGCGTCGTCATCGACAATTGTTCCGATACTTGATGCGTTGCCGAGAATCGCGCCGGCTGGCGGGTTGCTGACCGAAACAGTGAACGTTTCATCGGTCTCGACCGTGACGTCTCCCAGGACCGGAATCGTAATTGTTTTCGAGGTTTCGGTTGCTGCAAAAGTTACGTTGCCACTTGGGAAAGCATTGCCTACAAAGTCGGCAGCATCCGCTTGATTCGCTCCCGAACCAACAACTGCGTAATCAACGGTTTGAGATTGGGTCGTATCCCCGGAACGCGTCACGGTGAACACAAAATTGGTCGTGCCCGAATTGCCTTCCGCAAGGCTAACTCCCGCCGATTGAATCGCGATTGCCGCGTCGTCGTTTGCAATTGTGCTTGAAGCCGACGCGGCGGTAAGGCTCGCTCCGTTCGTTGGATTGCTCAACGTAACCTTGAATCCTTCGTTCGACTCAACAGCCGTATCGCCTTGGACATTGATCGTTATCGACTTGCTAGTTTCATTCGCTGCAAAGCTGGCCGTACCCGTTTGGAACGCGTTGCCAACGAAGTCCGAAGTGTCCGCAGCGTTGGCTCCATCACCCGACACTGTCCAGGTTACGTCGGTTGCACCGGTTATTGTCCCGGATCTTGTAATCGTAAAGCTAAACGTTGTCGTACCGCTTTGGCCCTCATTCTTCGAAGAGCTGCCGGAATCTGTTGCAATGGCTAGTGTGGTGGATGTAGTGACAAATGGTGCCAAAGCAATTCCGCGAAATACTTTATTCGTACCTGCTGATGCAATTGAGGTGGCGGTACTAGGCGGAGCAGCGTTGTAACCACTCGTATCCACTACGGTGATCAATGAAGAACCCGTGGTACCAAACAGACTCACGGACGCTCCATTCACAATCGCTGTAAGACCACGAGTCGAAGCTGTGCCCGTCGCAATTGATCCATTCGATGTCCAGTTACCGCCAACTAACGAAAACTTTTGTATCGTTCCCGGGGTGTCATCCGCAACGTAAACGGTGTCCACCCCTGCGACCGACGCAGAAAGATCTGCAAAGAAATATTGATAGGGGCTTCCCGTTGTTGGAAATCCAGGAAGGTTCGTGGCTGTGTTCCCAGTGTTCGTTGGGACTCCGGAACCGACGCTTGCCAACCGAAGACTACCACTGCTAGACGAAACGTAGAGTTGACCGCCGAAAATATTGATGTTGCGCAAATTAAGTGTTGAGCTGCTTACAACTGTTCCTGCTCCCGTACCACCGAGCGGTTGAAGGACGACTCCCGTATTAGCTCCCACCGCGTAGATCGACGTTCCATCGATGCTTGCTGCACTTCGGATGTTGTTGGTGTTAAACGCAGTCGTAGTTGTCGACGTGTTCACGTTTCCCTGAGAGTCGATTCGGCCCAAAGTACGTGGAACTGTTGTTGAATTTGTTCCAGCAATGCTCGCAGTTCCTGTATTTGCTGCATACCCAGTCAAGACCAGGAATTGCCCGTCTGAAGATCGGGTCAGCATTCCTTCCGACGTTGCAGTTCCGCTTGCGGTCAGTTGGTTGTTACCTCCCGATGCAGTCGTTGGTAATGCAATGGATTGAATTAGAGTTCCAGAGGGCGTGTACTCATCAACAAAGACTGCGGTTGAACCGCTAGTTAGTGCAGCACTACCATCTCCGATTCGATAAATCGCTAAGTTGCCTGCTGCAAACGCTGCGAGCACTCGGCGTTCTTCAAGGCCTTCAATCAACAAATGTCGAAGTCGTCGACGCGTTACAGACGTGTCAACTTTTTTCGCCTTGGCTGTATTTCGAACTCGTTTCGTGGAACTGCGAATCAGGGACAAGGGCAGTCTGAATCTCACGGCGATTCCTCTTTTAAGATAAAATAAAGTAGCCAAAGTGCATTGCCAACTCGCTGGGCGATGAATGCAAACTTTACGCAATCGGATTTGGTAGCATTGTTCACGCGGGTCAAGCAGCGTGCAACGATTGCATGATGAAGACATCGTGAAGATTTAGAGAAGGTTTGAGAACGAGTTGTAAACGCGAGAGTGTGCAAAAAAATATTGCGATTCCGAAATCAGTTCAACCATCTGATACTTAACAAACGGATTTTCGAAATTCGCGTCCCTGTATTAGCAAGGGAACTATCAGCAACGAAACCATCAAAGCTGAATTATCGTTGGGCTCAATTGCTTTAAGGTGAATGAAAATCTCATTCGCGTAACTGTTGTGTCCTTGGATTCAACATTGCAAGCAAGTATTGCGAATTGGTTAAGTAGGCACCAAACTTGATTAACCCCCAAAAGTAGCGGCGACTTGTCGGAATACCGCCAATGGTTTTTGAGAAAGCAGTTTTTGAATTGAACTTGAATCAACGAGGATAGGAACGCGAGACGAGTTTGCGAAAGTGTTGACGTACTGCGACAAATTTACTTTCGTTCTGTGGACGTTTGATAAGAATGGCTGCGTACATTGACGAACGAAACCACCAGTAATAGCGGGGCGCATATCGATAACGAGCAATCCGACCCGTATGTCGCGCTTGCGTTGCGAGTCATTTTTTATGACGCGTTTTGGAGTAGCTCTATTTCCGCGAGCAATCTTTAACTGTGTCGGATGAATCTTGTTGCATCAAGCATGTGGCTTTTCTGGCGTTTCTAGACGAGGCCAATCGGGCTTCGTCGACATTAAGAGCATTAAGAGCTGGGGCTGTCGGCGGCCAGTGTGACGGCTAGTGGAAAAGGCCAGTGGAAACGGATTGTCTCAATCTATTTTTTTAGCGATCGGGACGATCGCTCGACACTTTTTTAGCGATCGGGACGATCGCTCGACACTCACAAGCCTGAAAATCTAAAAGCAGACGTCGCAATAGAGTGGAGGCGATGGTCACAATTGCACACGTATGGCGTGTGATGGGATGTACGGAAATGGGATTTCGTTAAGAACAGGCGATGGAAAATTTCGTCAGCAATGCTGGTCGTGCCAACGCGTGGGATAATTTAAGTACCCGTTTATCTTGAAACGACCGGATAGTTGCTTGACCAAAAACGCGGCTAGATAACCGTTCTCGTAACAGCTAAACGCGAAAGTTCATGACGTTGCGAAATCAGACAGAACCCCTCACGACAAACTTGCGCAAGAACAAATCGGCTCGAACCGGTCTGCTTGATAGCGACGAGTGTCGGTTCGGCATCAAGCGGATTTGCGGGATGCTTCGACTTGGCCCAGTTTGTTATAAAGCGTCTTTAGGCTGATACCTAGTTCTTCGGCAGCAGCGGGTTTGTTCCCTTCGTGCCGTTGAATTGCGTCGAGTATCGCAACGGTTTCAATTTCGCGAAGGCTGAGCGGGATCGTTGTCCGGCTGCTTGGCATGACGTTCCGGTCGTGGAAATGGCGAGGCAAATGCTCGGGCAATATCGGTGGCTGATCGCTGAGAATCGTAGCATGCTCGATGACGTTAGCCAGTTCCCGGACGTTTCCCGGCCAGACATGACTTTGTAAAGCTTCGATTGTTTCGTCGGCCAGCAGTTTTGTTATGGCTGCGTGTTCCGGCCGAAACCGACGATAGAGGTGTTCTGCAAGCGTCGCTATGTCCGATACTCGCTCTCGCAAAGCGGGAACGTAAATTTCAAACGTGTTGATGCGAAACATGAGATCTTCGCGGAATTGACCTTCTTGGACCATTTTCCGCAAATCGCGATGCGTGGCGCACACAAGCCGTACGTCCACGTGTTTCGATTTATTATCGCCTACAGGCCGAATCTCACCGCTTTCAAGAACCCGCAACAACTTGGCCTGCATCGACAACGGCAACTCGCCGATTTCGTCCAAGAAAATTGTGCCACCATCGGCCACCGTGAATAGTCCTTCGCGTTGTGTATCAGCGCCCGTAAAGGCACCTTTGCGATGACCGAATAGTTCGCTTTCGATCAGCGCTTCGGGCAACGCGCCGCAATTGATGGCAACAAAAGGCCGGTCGCGACGCAAGCTCTGATCGTGAACCGCACGAGCTACCAATTCTTTTCCCGTTCCCGTTTCGCCGCGAACCAAGACGGTGCTGTTCGTCGGAGCGACTTTGGCGATCATGTTGCGAACAAGGTTCATCGACGGATGATCGCCAATCAGTTTGCTTCGACCTCCCGATTGCTCAAGCGTCCTTTGCAACGCGATATATTTCCGACGAAGTTCACGTCGCTGCGCGATGCGTGTCAACAACGCTTCGAGTTCTGCAAGCTTACATGGCTTAGTCAAATAATCTGTCGCGCCATAACGCATGGCTTGGACAGCGGTTTCCACCGATTGTTTGCCTGTCAACACGATGGATTCGGTCATAGGCGAAATCTGATGGCATCGCTCGATAACTTGCAATCCGTTCATGCCGGGCATATCGAGATCGACGAGCAAGCAATCGTACGTATCCATATCGAGTGCTGCGAGCGCTGTTTGGCCGTCGGGACAAACCGTGACAGTGTGCCCCATCTGCGGCAATTCTATGCGCATCAGTTCTTGCAACGAAACTTCGTCGTCGGCAAAGAGGATAAAGAGTTTGTCGGGTTGTTTATCAGGCTGCTTGTGCGATGCGTTCATGCGCTACCTTGGCTTCGTGTATTGGCAATAGGACTTCAAAACGGGACCCCTGCCCCGTTCCTGCACTGTGTGCTTGAATATGGCCGCCGTGATCGGCGATGATACGGCTGGTGATTGGTAACCCAAGGCCCGTTCCTCTACCATCGCGACGACGAGTAAAGAATGGCTCGAACAGATGTTGTTTGACTTCGTCGGTCATACCGCAGCCGTTGTCTTCGATTACCAGTTGAACGAATTCGCCGACCGGCTCAATCTGGATTCGCACGAACGAATTTTCTTGGTTTTCTTCGAGCGAGTCGAGGGCGTTCGTCAATAGATTGAGGATGACCTGTTTGATTTCTTGGGCGCTAATCCAAGCGACCAAAGGCGCTCTGTTTTCAAAGATAATACGTCGATTTCGATACTGACCTAAATGCTTGACCATGTCGATGACATCGCGAAGCAAACTGACAACGTCGGTCGAGCATTTTTTCTGAGCTTGGCCAAGTCGTGCAAAGTCTAGCAATCGTTCGGTAATACCTTTGCAACGAAACGCTTCGTCCTGAATTCGGCGGAGATACGTGCGCAGGGTCTCTACGTCCGCGGCGGGATCGTTTGCAATATTTGACGGGGCAACTGAGTTGATGATGCGGTGCAATCGCGACTCAAGGGCTTCGGCACTCCACGCGATAGAGGCCAATGGATTATTGATCTCGTGAGCCACGCCAGCGGCCAGAAAACCGACGCTGGCCAATTGCTCATTGCGGATGACTTCGCGCGATCGCTCGCGAACTTGATCATTCAAGTCGCGTTGGATTTTCAAGAAGCTCGCGTTGCTATTGTTCATCGCAGCAGCCAATTCGCTTAGTTCGTCATCGCTGCCAATCTCGATACGATACTCGAAATCCCCCGCAGCAACGCGCCGAGATCCGCTCAACAGTTTCTTAAATGGGTTGATAACGGCTTTACGAAGATAGACGCCGAGGCCCATCAAAATGCACAGAGTCGTCAACATACTCCCCCAAGTCATCACGATCCACGTGCGGTACCGTGTACGTACTTCGTCGCGGAAAGTCGCCATGCGATTTTGGAGGAACGTCGGAAGTTTGTGCGTTAGCGACGATAACTCTTCGAGTTCTGCTTCGTCGATCTTAGCAGCGGGTTTCCCAAAATCATGAGCGTTGGCGCGAAGGCTAATGCTGGCCAATTTGTTGTCGATCTTATCGACCATCTGCAATTCATCGGAGCGGTTACTAAGCAGCGGGTCCGCCGCAATATTTGTTTTTAACCGCGAACGATACCGAGATAGGATCTCACGTACTTGATGCAGCTCGTTGAGGAAAAGCAGCCGATTGTCCCATACGGGCCGGGCAAAGGGTTCCATCGTCGGAGAATCCGCCGCTTGGAAACGGCCGTAAGCAAACCGCAAATCGTCGACCGACCGAGTCAGCTCCGCCGTGATTGGCAACTCCGAAGCGCGCTGGCTGACGATTAACGCCAGGTCGCGGTAAGCGTACGCACCGCGGAAACCGCTGTACGCGAGCATGATGACTACGATGGCCAGCGACAGCATGACCAGTAGAACTTTGTTACGTATCGTCTTGCGTGTTGACAATGCCGCGACCTCCTTGCCGCGTTTGTGCTTCGATCGATTCGGATCCACTAGCTGGCCGTCGACGCGTTTTGATCAGCCGAACAATCACGCGAAATGATTATCCGAGCCTTCAAATTGAACACGATCTTTTGACTGCCAAACTTGGCGGTTTTGCAGATCAGACGTCAGCCATCCCGAGGTCGCGAATTCTAGCCTGATTCGCTTGGTCACTACAAGGTGAATGCGACGCACATTCGCGAATGATAGCGAAAGATTTATCGCGTACGTTACAGGAATCACGCATTATGCAAATGCGGCGGCGACTGCGGCAGTTTGCTAAAATGCGAAGATTCGGAGGTTTACTTGTCGTCTTTGGATTGGATTTGCTCGCCGATCCAAACTTCCAACTCATCCCAGTCGACCGGTGGTAATTTCGACAAGTCTGGGCGAAGCGAAACTGCATCGTGGATGTAGATGTGCTGAATTTCGTTTTGGGGTTTCGTCGTATTCCAGTGCACGAGAATTCGCACACACTTTCCAAGCGAACCAGGCACTTCCAATTCGTACCCGCACAGTAACGGCACTTCGAGCCAGCCTAATTGTCGAGCAGCCAAAGCGGGGAATTCCGCGTTCAGATCGCGCGTCAACGTAAAAATCGCGCTGGCGACATCCGTTTGCTGGATTTCATTTCGGCGGATCATGAGCGCCAAGAGTTGACGTGTCGCTTTTAGGATCGCATCGCGCGAGTTGCTTTCAACAGTCGTTGCGCCTCGAACGCCACGGCAAACCAAAGTCATAATTCATTCGCTTAATAAATGGTTTTCGAAAATCAATCCAAGACACGTTCGGAGATTTGACTTAACTATCGACGATCAGTTTTCTATCAAATCGCATCGACATGCACTGGCACGCAGAAGCAACTGGCTGGCGATGGTTGATGTACGACTTTCGATTGATTGGTCATTTTTCTAATTCGGTCACGGAAAAGGCCAGGTACTGGAATAGAGTCATGGGAATATTACCATAAACCAACGGACATCCTAAAAATACCTTTGGTCAAGCCTCACGACGGAACTAAGAACGCACTTCACAACTTATACTCCGCGCGGTCAGATTTGAGGTTTTGCGAGCGGCAAGGCGCTAGCCGCCGGTGCTGACCGAATGCACAACCCGCAGCTCGCGCCTTGCGGCTCACTCAACAACACGTCCCTCACTTCTGACCGTACGGCGTATAGTAACGGCATCTCCGTCTGTAAGCCCCGGCGAATTGGCGATTTTTTCTAACAGTAAATTCTGGCAGGCTAAAGCATCTGGAAACAAAGTCGCAAGGGGCCATGTCGAAACGGGCGAAGCCCAGTAAAATCATAGCCTGTCAAAGCTGTAGCCCCCTGTGTCTATCGCTTCGACAATACTATACCAATATCCAGTTCTTCTACGAAGGCGACGCATATCGGCTCAAGTCCGATTTTTCAGAACAATTTGGCATTATGAGCAGCACTGATTCCAATATCGCAACCACCGAAGACATTTTACCTCATCAATTTAGCGTGTTGATTGTAGACAACGATAGTGCTCACGCGCGTGCGATGTCCGAGAGTCTTGAAAAGGTCGGTTATCGCTGCACGGTTGCAACCAGCGGACCGGAAGGCAAAAAATCGATCGAAGAAAATTCGTACGATGTCGTCATTACCGACATGGTGATGAACGATGTTGATGGCATGCAAATCTTGGCTTTGGCAAAGCAGATTATTCCCGACTGCGAAGTGGTGATGGTGACGGGTCATGCTTCGGTACCGCTGGCTGTCGAAGCGATGCAGCAGGGCGCATTTAACTTTTTAGAAAAGCCCATTACTCCGAACCGATTACGGGCTATCGCGGGCAAAGCGATCGAAGCAGTCAAGCTTCGCCAGACAAATACCGAACTTCGTCAAAGGCTGGACGAAAAATTCGGTTTTGAAGGAATCATCTATTCCAGTCAAGTAATGCAGAACTTGATCGATCGGCTTAAACGAATTGCTCCGACGGATGCAACGGTGTTAATTACTGGTGAAAGCGGAACCGGCAAGGAGTTAGTCGCCAGGGCCATTCATCAGAATTCACCTCGCAAGGCGAAAAGGCTGGTGGCGTTAAACGTGCGAGCGGTCTCCGAGAACTTGGTCGAAAGCGAATTGTTTGGACACGTTCGCGGCGCGTTTACCGACGCGCACAGCGATCGCGAAGGAGCGTTTGAATACGCCAACGGTGGTACATTGTTCTTGGACGAAGTTGGCGACATGCCGATGAGCACGCAAATTAAGTTGTTGCGAGTTCTTGAAGAACATAAAATCACACGAGTCGGTGACAATAAATCGGTCAAAGTCAATGTTAGGCTATTGTCCGCGACAAACCGGCCGTTAGAAGACCTCATCGCGAACGGGCAATTCCGAAACGATCTTTTTTATCGTTTGAAAGTCGTCACGGTCCATTTGCCCTCATTGCGAGAACGTCGCGACGACATTGTTCCGCTCATGGATCACTTCCGCAAAACGTTTATTCGACGGCACAACAAACCTCCGTGCAATTTTGCACCGAATGTTATTCGTCGATTTTTTTCGTACGAGTGGCCTGGCAACATTCGGCAGCTTCGCAATTTCGTCGAAACCATGGTCGTGCTCGATACGGACGGCGTTCTCGATTTAGATGATCTGCCGCCTGAGTTGATCGATAGCAATACTCCCGATGTCATCGCGGGTGAATCGATGCCGATGCCCCGATTGCCTTCGAACCCAACGGTCGGCAGCCATGGCGGGCCGACGCTCGAATTGGTTGGGCAGCCGCTGGATGATATCGAAAAGTGGGCTATTCTCGAAACTCTGAAATTGACGGGCGACAACCGAGAGGAAGCAGCACGTATCCTTGGGATCGGCGCTCGCACCCTATATCGCAAGCTTGACAAGTATCGCAACGAAGGCAAACAGGACTCGGCTGACGAAGCTGATGAGGAGTGATCCATGCCGAAAATTCATCAACTTTCGCCAAGCGTAGTCAATAAGATCGCTGCAGGCGAAGTGATCGAGCGACCTGCCAGTGTCGTCAAAGAAATGCTGGAAAACAGTATCGACGCCGGAGCTACTCGCATCGAATTGTCGGTAGAAAAAGGCGGTTTGGATCTGATTCGAATCAGCGATAACGGTTGGGGTATCACGGCCGAAGATTTACCGCTGGCACTCGCCCCGCATGCCACCAGCAAGATCGTAACGGCCGATGATTTGTTCGATGTGAACACGCTTGGGTTTCGCGGCGAAGCGTTGGCGTCTATCGCCGAAATAAGCCATCTTCTTATTCGTAGCCGAACCGCCGATAGCGATATGGCTAATGAGATTATCGTTCGAGGCGGAGAACGCGAAGGGATCCAGCCAACAGCTGCTCCGGTTGGTACGACGATCGAAGTCCGGCATCTCTTCTTCAACACTCCCGTTCGCCGAAAGTTCCTCAAAGCGGCGCAAACGGAAATGGGGCATGTCACCGAAGCGTTTACTCGGATCGCTTTGGCATTTCCCCAAGTCCACATGGTCTTAAGAAGCAACGAGCGCGACCTGTACGACGTACCAGTCACGTCACAATTGCAAGATCGCATTCGGACGTTTTTCGGCGATGAAGTTGCAGACTCCTTGATCGAAATCGATAACGACGACGCCTCTTGTCACTTGTTCGGCTTCGTAGCAAACCCCAATGTCTCACGCAGCAACAATCGCATGCAATACCTGTTTTTGAATGGTCGGAATATCAAAGACCGCTCGCTGCAACACGCACTTGGCGAAGCCTATCGTGGATTATTGATGGTTGGGCGGTTCCCGATTTGTTTCCTGAGGCTAGAAATCCCCCCCACCGAAGTCGACGTGAATGTACATCCGACAAAAACCGAAGTACGATTCGTCGACAGCGGACGCATGTACAGTCAGCTTTTGCATACTTTGCGACACAAGTTTCTCAGTTCCAATCTGACTGCCAATGTCCGACCACCCGCTTCGCAGTCATTCGATCCAACCGCTGCTGTGGGAACGGGGACTTCAAGTGGCCTGCAGGATTCGGTGCCGACCACGAACCACGAAAAGTCGCTTTTGAATTGGGCTGCAGGCAAATCGAATCCAGTTTCGGCATCGGCGATTTTAGGAATGACGCCATCGTTTCGCCCTTTCCCTGACGCCTCCAATCTTGGCCGACAAGCGAGCAATGCTGGTAATTCCCAGAGTGGTCCTGCGTCGCGAGCATCGAGTCCTTTCGGTGGTGCGCCGCCTTGGGAACAAATTCCTGACGGCCCAGTCAGTCCCGCCGATGCTTCGCGCGGTTTTCAAACGGTTGAACCAGCGGGAACGAATTTGCACGCAACAGAAAACAACTCAGGGGCGTCGAATCGAGTTGACGGTGGTCACGAAGAGCGTGCAAGTCATTTGGGTTTCCAGATTCATAATCGCTACTTGGTCACCGAGGACGATCGTGGGATGGTAGTTATCGATCAGCACGCGTTGCATGAGCGAATTTTGTACGAACAGATTCGCGAGAAAGTTCTGTCAGGCTCCTTAGAGTCGCAACGACTACTCGTCCCCGAACCCGTATCCTTGACGCCAGCCGAAGCCGCTGCGGCACTCGATTCGAAAGACATGCTTTCACGAGTGGGGATCGAAGTCGAACCTTTCGGAGGCGATACCGTTCTTGTGACAGCTTACCCCGCGATGTTGGCAAACATCTCTCCGGGCGAACTGTTGCGAAAAGTTCTCGAGCCTCTCATGTCAAGCGGGAAAGAGCCGGAGCGTCGCGACTTGCTCGATTCGGTGCTCAACATGATTTCTTGCAAAGCCGCCATCAAAGCAGGCGATCATCTGTCGAGCGACGAAATCACTTCGTTATTGGAACAGCGTCATTGTTTCCAAGATACGCATCATTGCCCGCACGGCCGTCCCACGGCACTTTTCTTCAGTCGAGATCAGCTTGACAAGATGTTTAAACGCACCTGATTTTGACTTTGTATTCCGCCACGACAAGTTTGCGCGTTTTCGTTAACCAGTAATGCCAGCATTCAATGCTGTTGACATAGTATCGACTGGCTTCGTACAAGACTGCCCGAAGAAAAACTTGGTAGGGCAAATCTGCGTGCGGGGTAAATCATGATTCGAACGACGGCGATTATTGCGCTGGTACTTTCGTTATCGGGATGTGGCGCGATGTCGCCCCGCGCAATCGTGATGGAACAGAATAACTTGCCCATCGAGTTGGTCGAGCCAACGGGAATGCAGATCGAGCGAGGCGAACGACGACCGGTCATCGACGCAGTCGGTTGGGTTATTGGTATACCGGGCAAGATCTTGCTGTGGAATCGGCGCAACGATAATCACAATATTTCCCAAGAGACCGAAGCGGTCGTTGCTGAGTATTTGGCAATGAACAATTTGCCGCAAGTCAAAGTGCGATTGAATCAATACCGGCCGATCGCCGATTGGCGTCGATTGAGAAAGAACACCTCCGTTGCTTGGCCTTGGCGCTATTCCCTGGGGACCTTGTCGATTGTCGGTGAAACTCTCATTCCCGGCCGCATTTTCGGTGGCGATCACTACAACCCTTTTTCCGCGACGGCGCATATCTATAGTGACATTCCCGCGGTGGCGTTGCATGAAGCGGCGCACGCCAAAGACTTCGCGAGGCGACGGCATCCCGGCACCTATGCCGCGCTCTATTTGCTGCCCGGTGTTCCATTGTGGCATGAGTCGATTGCCACGCGTGACGTGTTGGCTTACGCGGATTATAGAAACGATGGTCCGTTAAAACGCGAAGCCTACCATGTACTGTTTCCCGCCTACGGCACTTACCTCGGAAACACCATCGGTTATGGACTCCCCAATTATGGCACGCCCATCTACTACGGAACCGTCCTAGTCGGCCACGCCGTCGGCCGCATCCAAGCTCGCCGCAATCCAGTGGAACCCAAGCCTGTTGAAAATGATTTAGACTTTCGAAACGACTCATCCGAATAACATAACCCCCCGCGCGCCCCGTCTGCGGGGAGAGGCGTTCGAGGGGAGTGGCCGAATCGCTCAAAAATTCGGGAACCATCAGGACACGGGTAACGCATTCTTTAAGATTGACTCGATTCTCGATCATTCAAACCGACTGGTTGATGACGCTGAGCATTTGCACCCCGGCAGACACGGTCTTGGCAGCCTACATTTGCAGTTCCATAATTCCATGTGAAATAAACCAATATTCAATCATCGTGTTCGAACTGGTACGGTATCGCTTAGTTCAGTTGGATCTTGGTTTCCAAAAAGGCAGCAATCTCATGAATTTTACTTATTCCCACACGCGAGCTTTCATCGTTTCGATCTTTGCAGTATTTAGCGTAGCCATCAACGCTTTAGGTCAAGAAAAAGCTGCTGTAGAGCCGCCTAAAGAGCAGCGAGAGCGTTTCGATTTAGAAATTCGCGAAGATTTTTTTGCGGGTTTCGAAGGCGACAAAGAGCGACTTGAAGCAGGCATGAAAAAGTGCGAAGAAGTTTTGGCTAAAGATGAAAAGCACGCCGAAGCGATGGTATGGCTGGGTTCGGGGGATGTCTATCTAAGCGGCCAGTACTTTTCAAAAGGCAACGTTACGAAGGGTATGGCGTCTTGGCAAAAAGGACTTGAGCGGCTCGATAAAGCCGTCGAGTTGGAGCCTACAAATATCGGCGTCCTGATACCTCGCGCTGCCGTCTTGATGCCCGCTTCACGCGGGTTACCAAGTCCGATAAAAGAACAAGTCCTCAACAGCGTGCTCGCAGATTTCACGCGTGTTTATGAATTGCAAAAAAATGAACTCGATAAGATTGGCGAGCATCCTCTCGGTGAACTGCGAATGGGGCTGGCCGACATCCATCGATCGCTTGGCCAATTAGACAAGTCTCGCGAACACTTGGAAGCATTGAAAAAGGAATTGCCCGATACAGAATATTCCGAGCGAGCCGACAAATGGCTTACCGCAAAACCCACGGCAAGACTTGCCCACAATTGCATCGGCTGCCATACCAAGTAGACTCGCTTCATCCATTCCGGACATCTTCGATTCGCGGCACACTGGTATCCCATGCAAGCTGGGATCCCATTCAAGGCAATTCTGCATCGAACTCGATTTGTTGTCCTTTGACAAGTCGATCGCACTCGATCTTGAGTTCGGGATCACTTCCCCCGGCCTGGATGACATAAAGACGATTCTCACCGGGCAGTAAACCCTTAAGTGAATCGGTGGCACGAGCTCCATTTATTGAAGGCCACGCGTCATAATAGATCGGTGCAATTCCCGTGTTGCTGATAGTAACTTGTGACTCGCTGTTGGAAGACTCAAACTTGTCGATTTGAAAGCGATATCCGCAGGCAATACCAGCGGCCCGGATTCGGTCGGCTTTCTGAAATCGGGGTTGGTCATCGCCGATTATGAACGACACATGGAAATCGGCCGCATGCTTTTCGAAAGCAATTCCGTGTGGCCCGTTTGGCGCAAGTGCCTTTGACTGATCCACTTTTTGAAAAAAGCTGAACTCGCCTCCCATCGGAGCTGACTTCCAGCGGTCGCGTCCGAATGCATCCCAGTTCGGTTCGTTTTCCTGCCGATGTCGCGCATGGTTGAATGAATCGTCGAACAAGCCAAATTGTAATGAAGACAGCGACTTGTTTTCGACAAAAGGCGAACGATCGCTGTCTGCAGCGTCGACGGAGATCATCCACGGAGTTTCGCGGAAACACTTGGTCAAATGCTGCGCGAATTCGCTTTGGTATTCTTTCGATGGAAATGTCAGCCCCAATTGCATCGGACCGTCGTAGATGTGGTATTCGGCCCACAAACCAAAGCCCACTTGAACGAACGACAACCTGGGGTCTCGATCGTACTTCTCGCAAAATCGAGTAAAAAATTCCAAGACAAAGCTTCTTAGCTCGAGATTCGACCAATCAGGAAACTCCGTTCGCTTTTTCTCGCTTTTTCCTACCGTCAGTTTGTAACCAGGACGCTCGACGAGATACTGAGGGATTCCGGTTGGTTTGCCGACGTAGGTGTCGTGCCAGCGAAGCACAAGCTGGTGACCGCGCGATGCAACTTCGTCAAGGATCTTCTCCAAAGCAGACCAGTCGTAGACGCCTTTTTGCTCAACGATCTGCGCATAGGTCATGTAACTATACTCGAGTTGAATTGGCATCTTCTCAACCGAGTCGTTTGTTGTCCACAGGACGATGCCAGTCATCGGCTGTACATTGGTGATACTCCGTTGCAACGATATTGGCCGCATATCATCCGCGAAACACCAACATATCGGCCCCGAAACAACGAGACAAATCGAAGCTGCCCATGTCACAATGCAGCCAAATAGATTGGAGTGTTTGTTCATACCATACTTCCGTTGGTTAACCTGAAACTTCTGCGATGGGTTATGCGACTGTGTTACAAAGCGTTTTAAGCCGGCTTCGTTCCAGCGACTCCCAGCTTACGACTCAATAGTTGCTCGATCAAGTCCAAGCATTGCTCAACAGACAACCGTTCTGTATCGAGTACAAGGTTGGCATCTCCCGGCTTTTCGTACGGAATAGTAACACCCGGAAAATTCACAATCTCACCACGATCCGCAGCCGCGTAACGTCCCGATGAATCACGATAGCGGCAAACTTCGACGGGTGCGGAAAGATGTATGTGCAACATGTTGTCAGTACCGATAACTTGCCGGGCCTTCTCGCGGATTGCAGGATCTGGCGCTACGAACGCGGCGATACAGATCAGGCCAGCTTGATTCATCAAGTGTGCAATTTCCGCCGCACGACGCAGGTTCTCCGAGCGTTCTTCTGCCGAAAAACCGAGGTCACGACTAATTCCTCGCCGCAAGTTTTGGCCGTCTAAAACCATAACGGCTCGACCTTGGGCGAACAATCGCTCTTCGAGAGCATAGGCAATCGTGGTTTTGCCCGAACCGCTCAGACCGGTTATCAAGATGGTTAAAGGGGAATGTCCATATCGCTTGGTACGGCTGTCACTAGATACTCGACTAGGAGTGTATTGCAACCGTTTGCTTCGAAGTTCGCCGTCCCAGTGGTCGCCTTGAGAAACCTCGCCAATGGGTATGACGATCATGCCGGCGGCAACGGTTTCGTGGCTTATTCGATCCACTAGGACAAAGGAACCGGTTCGGCGATTCTGACGGTAGGCGTCATAAACGAGAGGGTCGTGCACGCTAATTCGACACTCACCGATCTCATTTAACTTTAGTGAAGCGCAGTCCATTTGTTGGAGCGAGTTGACATCGGTACGAAAGTTAACCGACTCGACCTCAGCGCTCGTTCGGCGCGTCGTCTGCTTTAGCCAATACGATTTGCCTGGAACGAGAGGTTGTTCCGACATCCACACCAAAGTCGCTTGAAACTGCCTGCTGACGAGGGGAATATGGTCGGCTTGAACAATCATGTCGCCGCGAGAGATATCGATTTCATCTGCAAGCGTCAACGTGATTGCTTCGCCAGTTTTGGCGGACGCTCGAGCACCATCAAAAGTCACAATCGATTGAACTCGGCTGGTCTTTCTCGCCGGTAAAACCATGATTTGGTCGCCAACATGGACGGACCCAGAAGCTATAGTGCCGCTGTATCCACGAAAATCAGCGTCAGGCCGATTCACGCGTTGGACTGGGAAACGAAAGTCGTGAATTGCATTGTCGTCACCGATGTAAACCGTTTCCAAAATATGCAGTAGTGGTGCGCCCTCGTACCATGATATACGATCGCTTCGATTCGCGACATTATCCCCGCGCAATCCAGAAATCGGCACGAAGTGGATATCGGGAATATCCAGCCCGGTCGCAAAATCGCGATATTCTCGGCAGATGTTGTCAAAGATGGTTTGGTCGTAGTCGACCAAGTCCATCTTGTTCACCGCGAGAACGACATGCCGAACGCCGAGCAAGGACACGATAAAGCTGTGGCGACGTGTTTGCGTTAACAATCCTTTGCGAGCGTCGACAAGAATGATTGCTAGCTGTGCAGTCGAAGCCGCTGTAGCCATGTTACGAGTGTATTGCTCGTGGCCAGGGCTGTCGGCAATGATGAATTTGCGTTTGGCCGTATGAAAGTATCGGTAAGCTACGTCGATCGTTATTCCCTGTTGCCGTTCATCTTCGAGGCCATCCAAAAGCAATGCTGGATCGATGGAATCGTCGGTCGTACCATGCTTCTCCGAGTCGCGATGGAGCGCAGCCAATTGATCGTCGTAAACGGCCCCAGTCTCGATGAGCAGTCGTCCGATGAGCGTGCTCTTGCCGTCATCGACGCTACCGCATGTCATAAAACGAAGCATCTCCTTGGTCTGATGCCGGCGCAAAAAATCCTGCGTATCGGCAACCGAGTCAAGCGTCTTGTGCAGTGTATTGGTCATAGTGCAATGATTCTCTGTTTTGTTTCTTAGAAGTAGCCGTCGCGTTTCTTCCGTTCCATGGCCGCCGCTTCGTCGCGATCAATCGCGCGTCCTTGGCGTTCCGAATGACGAGTCGTCAAAATTTCGTGTACGATTTCAGAAACCGTCGTTGCCGTCGAGGGGACTGCACCGGTGACCGGATAACAGCCAAGCGTCCGGAAACGGACTTGCTTCATTTCGGGTTTTTCACCTTCCTTGAGCTGCATCCGCTCGTCATCGACCATGATCAAGTCGCCGTCCCGTTCTACCACCGGCCGTTCGGCTGCAAAGTAAAGCGGTACAATCGGGATTTTTTCCAGTTCGATATATTGCCAAATGTCGAATTCAGTCCAATTGGACAACGGAAAAACTCGAATACTTTGGCCGCGATGAACCCAAGTGTTGTAAAGGTCCCAAAGCTCTGGTCGTTGATTTTTTGGGTCCCAGCGATGTTGTTGGTCACGAAAGGAAAAGACCCTTTCTTTGGCACGCGATCGTTCCTCGTCACGTCGACCACCTCCCAACGCGGCGTCGAATCGATACTTGTCGAGTGCTTGTTTGAGTGGTTGGGTTCGCATGATGTCGGTGTACACACGGCTTCCAAAATCGAATGGATTGACGCCGTCGCGCACGCCTTGCTCGTTAATAACAACGATGACATCTATTCCCAGTTCGCGGCGAACATAGTTCTCGCGAAACTCGATCATCTCGCGAAATTCCCAAGTGGAATCGATATGCATCAAAGGAAATGGCGGCTTGTCAGGGAAGAATGCTTTTCGCGCCAAGTGTAGCATGACGCTCGAGTCCTTGCCGATGGAATAGAGCATCACGGGACGCTCGAATGATTCTGCCACTTCCCGCATGATGTAAATGCTCTCGGCTTCGAGTTCACGCAGATGCGTTCTACGTTCCCCGGTACCCAAAGCGGATTCTGAATCCACATTACTATTAACTGTTGATTGCATGGATGGTACCTAACAGGCCTAATTATTGGATTGATGATTCGTGGATTGAAAAGTGCTCCAACCATCCACAGAAGAAAACACGTAAAGCTGTTCTTCCTCCAAAGCCAGCAGCGTTAACCAGCCGTTACCGGCAAGTTCCTGAACGATTTGGTGCTTGTCGATTATTTGCTGTATAGCGAAACGCGGGGCTTCGATAACAACGCTAAGCCGAAGTGGTTCATGTTGGAATTTGTGGCCATCGTGAACAGACTGCCAAGGCAAACCTGTCATCAAATCGCCACCGTTGCCTTGCTGGATTCCAAACAGGCCAACCACGTTGTGCAGCACTTTGTTCCCGCTGCCGTAAGCATGATTGTCAACCGTTGAGGCGTAGTACTGAAGGTTGATCCAATTGGCAACCACCATCGGAGCCGTCATGATCAACTCGAGGACTTTCAGGTCACTATCCCGTTTGAAGTCGTAACTATGCATAAACGTTCGACCATCCAATTGTTTTCCTTTGGTTCGAGATCGGGGAGCGACCAAGAAAGCTGCGTTCCCTGCAAGCCCCCATTCAGGACGGACTTCTGACCAATCCCGGCTTCGCGAGAAAGTGTCGTCGGAAACTTGTGTACCAAGCCGAGATGCACGTTCTGATCGCGTCAATTGACCGGCCATAGCGACCCATTCTTTCAAATCTTTTAGTTCCTCATGATGCGAGCTTGGCACGCTGTGAATGTCGAAGAACTCAATTTCGTCGGTCGTCGTATTGTGAACAGCGGGTATAAACCATGTGCTCTCGGGAATATGGATACCTCGACCACGCAGACCCGATCGGACTGCTCCATCGTTTAGCAATAATGCTGCGTAACGTGCATTCGACTCGCCCGAGTGCCCTCCGCAAGCTCCACAGTCGAGGCCTGCTCGATACGGATTGTTGACCGTTTCGCTACCGTGACCACAAAATGCTACCAATCGCGCGAAGTTATCGGTGAGCCCTAAGTTTCTTAGGATGCCTTCAGCAAGCTCGATCTGACGCGACGGTGCAACTCCGTGGTCACCAGAGGCTTGCAAGACCGGTCCGAGCAAAGACCGGTGCTCCATTGGAAGATACTTGGCGCTTTCGCTCGGCGACTTACCGCGAAGTCCCCAAGCGTTTTTAATGAGATCCGCAAGGTAGAGAACTCCCGTGGACTCGACAAACGAGAAGCAAGAGATGGCGGACGATTGAAAGAGTTTCCAAACGCTCTCGCGGATTTGGCCCGTTCTTTTGCTCGCAGCCACTTCCGAAGACAACTTAGGATCGTTTGTTCGAACACTCTCGTGCACACAGAAACTTGGACTCAAAAGCACTGGACATTGAGCAGAACCTTCGAGAGCTCCCAATGGAACATACTCCATCGGTAAGCCAAAGAATCCGGCGAAACCAAAAGTTTCTACGCTGCCTGAAACGGCTTCCAAATGGCGGCGAATTAGCTCTGATCGCACGTCGATGCAAAACACCATTTGCACTTTGTTTTGAACGGTCAGGGAGCTCGTCGCAATACTTGGAGCCAACAAATTGCATGATAATCGGCGACGATAAGCTACTTCGGCCGCGACTTGAAATGCGTAACGAACGGCGACCGATTGAACTTTGCTGACTCCCACTCGACTGCCCGCTTTGATGTTCTGCGGATTCGATGGCCATTGAATAACCAAGTCTCGCGAAAGTCCTGACGAATGCAACCCAACATCATACGCTAATCGAATCGCAATAAGCCCGATCAAATCGTCTGCCGAAGATTCAGTCATCTCCGCTGATTTTACGCGGTACTTGATATACGATGCCCATCCATTCATAGAGAATAGCTGACATTCAAGGAAATCCTGCCAATGAACTTGTTGAACGCTTAGTTTCGTCAACATAGCTGCGATGGCTTCTCGTGGATTGTCTGGGAGGGCCGACACAAATTCTCGAAAACTCGAAACGCCGAGCTTTTCGAATCTTCGATCGATCATGGCAGTCTCTCGCCATGCAGAAAAGAGCGGCAGTTGTTGCCAAGGGTTTTGCCAAATCGCTTGGCCCTCGTCATAGTGGGCAGCACAATGTCGGGAAACTTCGTTCGTTATGATGCTGGCCCAAGTTGAGCCGCGTTTTCGATCAATCCATTCGGCAAGCGTTTGGAATGGGCGTTCGGACGATTCAACGTCAAAATCATAATGATTGGAAACCAATCGTTTTTGCCATTCATCCGAAGAATAATGCGAGAAGATTTCCGGGTACTCTTTACTGCATTGCTCCAGCGCCAGCATGATATCGCCGTCCGACAACTCACCTGCCGCTAATCGTCGGCGGTAATAGCTGATTGGCATCAACATTTCGCCATCGCGAACTCGTTGCAGGCGATGCATTGCCTCCAAGAATTTTATCTCGGTAAATCCGACAAACGGATTGACAGCGACAAAGTCTTTCAGTGGCCACATCGGCGCGACATGCGATTGAACCGTGAAAAGCGCAGCTTCCAACAGGGCGCCGTCGCTTGTTGACGTACTAAAATCAGAGCTGATATCAAAATGTGGCAGACTCATCGGCGACTCTTCTAGAACGTTGACGGGCATGTTTATCTCCCTTGGGGCAAAGCGTTTTTGTTAGCGATCGGAGCGACACTCCAGACACGCGATACCAATTTATGGGCCGCAATATCGAAATAAAAACCATTCGCGGCCTTGACATAAAGCGCTCGAATCATTGGCCGATCATGAAATCGGATCAAAGCTATCTGCAAACTGAAAACGGCAAGGAATCCGCCGGCGACCAGCAGGACCACCACTTGGTCCATCCAAGAGAGTGGAATCACAATATGCGGGACAGAATGCGATAGAACACTATCCATCGCAAACCAAGCCACGATGTAACCGACGCTTACCAAGGTCGCGTTTGCCAATCCGATAATGACGAGCCGCGGTTGCGCGAATAGGAACGAGTTCCATAGCAATTGAGCAAGCGAAAGCGTGAAGATCATGCTCAGAATCATCCCGCCAGGCTCGTGATCGGACAGCAATCCGAGAACAAACATCAAGCAAGACACAACGACCCCGGCAATTGCCAGTGCACTCAACAAACCAAGAACTAAGCGACCTGTCGACTGTTGAGGCGTCTGCGATTGTTTCCGTGAGGAGGCTTCGACGGCGCTGCCGGAACTAAGAAATGCGTGCGCTTTGTAAAGCGAGTGGGCGACGATATGCAGCATGGCGGCGGAGAACGCACCCAGACCGCATTGCAACATCATCATTCCCATTTGCGCTATTGTCGAATAAGCCAAAGATCGTTTGATGCTTGTCTGCGTCAACATGACGACGGAGCCAAACAGTGCAGTCAGTGCTCCGACAATGGCCAGGACGTCCAAGGCTAAATGAGAATGCGCGATCAATGGACTGAGACGAATGACCAAGAACCCACCAGCATTGATAATGCCCGCGTGCATCAACGCGGACACAGGAGTGGGAGTCTCCATAGTATCCGGTAGCCAGCTATGAAACGGGACCTGTGCCGATTTGGTTATTGCCCCCAAAACATAAAGCGCGCCGATCACTGAAAGCATCCAGCCCCCCCCAGACTCCAGTTGCATTCCCTGGGCTTCTGCAAAGATCTCGCCATAGTTAAAAGAGCCGAACTTGTTGTACGTGAACACCAAGGCAATGACCAGCAGGGCGTCGCCTAGGCGGCTAATCAAAAACTTCTTGCGAGCCGCCAGCACGGCCTCAGGACGATCGGGATAATGTGTGAGCAACTGATGCAATCCGTAACTGGTCATCATCCAGGCTGCTGTAAACATCACGAGGTTCGCGGAGATAATCAGCATTGACACCGAACCCAGAGTGAAACTGACCCACCGCAAAAATCGCCCTTGAGTCGAATCGCCGTCGAGGTACCTTCGCGAGTAACGGACAATGATGTGCCCGATGAAGCTAACCAGTAGTAGCATGACGGCGGTTAAGCTATCGAAGTAAATACCTACCGTGAGGGGCAGGAAGGTAGGGTATGGCAGCGATAGGTCAAGCGGACCTGTCGTCGAGAGTAGGATTGCCGCGATCACAGCAGCGAGCAACGCCCAGAGAGTAATGTGAGTAACCAACGCATTCAGGATTCGCACATGACGGTTCGCCCAGTTCGAAGAAATCAGGCCGGAGCCCAATAAAGCCATCGCTGGCAACGCGATCACCCCACCAAAAAACCATTCCATATCCGCTCCCCCGAAACTATTGACGCGCAACGTATATCACGAATAATAAAGCACGACAAAAGAGTCGTCAATTCGGTTACGTGATTATTTCGACAATTTTGTTTTCGAGCGTGAATCAAAATGACGACAATGAATTCAGTTTTTTCGATTCGCGTTTGCCTTGTCTGATTTACGTCGTTAAACTTGTTGCTACTTGCATGATTACGGGGCAGAACGCCACCTTAATTCACTACTACTTGGATTCGCGAATAATGACTAGCAAGGCAAACTTAAATCCAACGTCCAAGAAGGCTGCGGCAAAAAACAGCTCAATCGCATCGAAAACTCCAACCGGCCGGGGTTCCAAATCTTCGGTGTCGTTAACTACCGAGCCGGTCAGCAAAAAAACTGGCTGGACCTTTTTAACCAATCACGCACACGTTTTGGTCCTTTTGTCTCAGAATCCTTCGTTGGTCCTGCGTGAAGTCGCGCTCCACGTGGGAATTACCGAACGAGCCGTCCAGCGGATCATTGCCGATCTCGAAGAGGACGGCTTTATCGAACGTGAAAGAGTTGGGCGACAAAACAAATATAGAATCATCGCGAATGTTCCGCTGCGTCACCCGATCGAAGCTCATCGGACAATCGGAGATCTTATCGCTTTGATTGTTGCCGACTAATTATTCGAATGGTCGGACCTATTGTGAAGGAGAATCGTAATCCGTTATTAAATCGTTCGAGCTTTTTATCCACGAATCGGCGGGGACACACATACATGTTATTCTATCAAAACATCGGCCAAAAGAAACGCAATTGCAAGTTCCCGATCAGGGCTGATTGTTCGGTTGATGGCCTGTCTGCGCTGGAGTCGCGAGCGAGTCTCTGATGAAATTCATCTTGGCTGGTCGTAGGGTGTGTGCAGCGGAAAGTGAGCCGAAGTAGCAGACGCTGCCACTATGGTTGACCTGCCAGTTCTATAGTCGTTGCGCAACATATCCCGCGAAACACACCAATCTAGACATGGTCCCGCGGTGGCACTTTCCGGCTCCCATAGACTTCTGCTGCTCAATACTCAATGACTCAATTTGGACATACACGCTTGTTATTCACCCAAAACATCGGGTAAAAGAAACGCAATTGCTCAACCACCGCCAGGCTTGTTTCGAGTGCGGTGGTGTGGTTGTTGAGCTAAGGGAAGCGATCATACGCTTTCCCTGTCCCGAATCAGCGCCTTCTTCATCAGTGCAGATTAGCGAAGATTAGTGTTCCCATTCCTTCCTCGGCGCTGCCCACGCGCCCGGGTCGAGCACCTCGCCGTTAGAAGCTTTGCTTACGTTTCCACCGCTGGGACAGGTGCCGAATGGTGTGTTGCGTGGTCGTTGCTTTATCCATTCGATTGAGTGGTTAACGCTTTTTGCTTTGGAAAAATGGACGAGTATTTCTGACACGACCACTTCACACACCCTACTTTACTACCATCTAGCTATCTTCGCTGCCGATTCGTTGTTTGGGAACGCGAATAGCCACAGATCTGGACCAGTCGAGGAAGCGGTATGATGCGCGTCAGAGTGGTTAGCACGCCAAACCTGTTGCGACAGGTCGAGACAAGCTCGACTGTCGCGAATGGTTGATCGTGGATTCTGTCTTTAAACATCAAGCTGTCAGCTTTCGAAGTGCTTTTTTAAAGACACTAATCGGCACTAATCTTCGCTAATCAAGGAACCCAGAGAATGTGATCAACCGCCGCCAGGCTTGTTTCGAGTGCGGTAGTGTGGTTGCTGAGCTAAGGGAAGCGATCACACGCTTTCCCTGTCCCGAATCAGCACATTCTTCATCAGTTCAGATTAGCGAAGATTAGTGTTCCCATTTCTTCCTCAGCACTACCCACGCGCCCAAGCCGAGGACCTCGCCGATGGAAGCTTTGCTTACGTTTCCACAGCGGGGGGAAGATTCCGAATGGTGTGTTGCGTGGTCGTTGCTTTATCAATGCGATTGGGTGGTTAACGCTTTTGCTTTGGAAAAATGGACGAGTATTTCTGACACGACCACTTCACACACCCTACTTTGCTACTTTACTGGTCCGTTTCTTGCCGCGATCTTCCAATCAGTCGAAGAACGCAGTGGGCAAAGATTTCCCTTCAGCTCATCGGACCTTCGCATTCATTCAGTTCGTATCAAGAATTTCCCCTCCGTCGTTATCCAATTGCCCGAACCGCAAGAGACAGCGGAAGCTTTCCTGGTTGCCTTGGTGATTACGATGTCTGCATCTCCACAGAACGCGACGTCCAACCAGCAATCCGTTGCTCGTTACTTTGCACTTGAAAAAGGATTTACGTTGACCGACGAGGCACGCACGGTTCTAGCGGAATGGACAACGGACCGCCACTCAAATTATGGCGATGGGCCCGTCGCAACGGTCGACGCTTTTTGCCAAGCCATCAGCCAGCACGTCTAGTAGAAACAGTCCCCTGCTGCTATTCCCCATATCGGCTCACGGTATTGGCGTTTGCAAGCGGAACAATCGGCTGCCGTATTCACTCAAAGGATTCGTTTGAATGCGAACTGCAAATCATCCTTTGGCGTCGGCCAGGACTTGATTTGCGCGGCCTTGAGGTGTCATCAGCGAGACGACGATCAATGTCAAGAAACCCAAGGGAATGGTAACCAGTCCAGGCTGACTAAAGGGCACCCATGCTTGTTCAGGTGGCAAACCGTAGATGTCTTTAAATGTGTCTGCACTCAGCAGGACCCATGCCAATGAAGAAACCATACCGACCAGGATCGCGGCCGCGATTCCTTGACGCGTGGTGCCTCGCCAGAACAACAGCATGATCAATGAGGGAAGATTCGCGGACGCCGCGACGCTAAAGGCCCATCCCACCAAATACGAAACGTTCATCTTGCCAAAGACGATTCCCAATCCAATAGCAACAATCCCAATACCGACCGAAGAAAACTTGGCCAAGCGAACTTGCTGATTATCATTGAGCGGAATGCGAGCGACATTCACCGTCAAGTCATGAACAATCGCGCCGCTGGCAGCAATGATCAATCCGGAGACAGTGCCCAAGACAGTCGTGAATGCGATAGCGGAAATGATTGCGAACAACCACTCGGAAAATGATCGCGCCAGCAACGGTGCCGCCATATTGCTGTTGGTCATATCCAGCGAACCGCTGGCCATGGCCCCTAATCCCATGAACAGTGTCAGTACATAAAACAGGCCAATCGTCGATATTCCCACAATCGTGCTTTTGCGAGCCGAGCTTTGGTCTCGAACCGTGTAGTATCGAATGAGAATGTGAGGCAACGACGCGGTTCCTCCGAAGAGAGCCAACATCAAGCTTAGAAAATTCAGTTTGTCGTAAATCTTGTCGCTGCGAATTCCAGCGAAGGCGGGCAAATTACCCGGCGACATGACATCTTTGCCTGAAACGATTTTCGGTTTGTAGACTTCTGTTTTTGTGCCGTTGTCATCGACCGTCGCAGGCGATTTTCGCCATAGGACAAATTCACTTTGCTGAATCGTCGAAAGAAAACGAATTGGACCGATCGGCCCTGTCGAAGTTTGCCCATTCGGCAGCGAAGCGACATGACCGACGGTTGGCAATTCCGCTTTGCCGGGTCCTTTGCCCTGCGGCAAACCATTGATCAATTTTTGTCCCGATGAATTGACGGCGACGGATTGCTCGGTCATCAAAGGTTTGCCATCTGGCGTATTGGCTCCGACCGACAAACCGCGATAGAGAATCATCGCGGTCAAAATCAGGCTAAAGAATATCAGCAATCCGCCCTTTAAAAATTGCACATAAGTTGTGCTGACCATTCCAGCGGTTACCACAATAACAATCACGACTGCACCGACGATCGTGACGCCTTGAGCATGTTGAAGATTGAACAACGGTTGTACGAGAGTCCCAGCACCGACCATTTGAGGAATGAGATAAAAGATACTTACTGCCAAGGTGCTTAGGCCTGCGGCAAGTTGTATGCCTCGCGATTGAAAACGACTGTCGAGTGCATCTGCAAAGGTATACTTGCCCATTCTCTTCAGCGGTTCAGCGACCACGAACAATGCGACCACCCATCCAGCTAGATAGCCAATGGAATACAGAAAGCCATCGTATCCGTAGAAGGCGATCATCCCGCAAATTCCCAAGAAGGACGCTGCAGAAAGATAATCGCCAGCAAACGCAACGCCGTTCACAAACCAATGGATACCGCCACCGGCCGCGAAGTACCCTTTTGCGGACTTGGCGCGAGAGCCAAGATAAAAACTAAGTCCGACCGTGATCAAAACAATGGTCACAAATACGCCAGCGGCAAGCCAATTGATATCAGGGATCATCGAAGCCTCTTGCCGGTTGTTGTCGTATCGATTGGGAGCTTGCCTGTCGGTGGAAATTTGCACAACCAGCCATACAGCAGCGCCATCAAAACAGCAACGACAATTAATCCGATGCCATAGCAGACAGCAAGATTGAGCCCGAACAGAACGATTGCCGCAGTCGCGCCCGGTGCGAACGTATTAAGCAGCATGAATCCAGCGTACAACGACGCATAAATGAGAAAGAGCCATCGACCAATTCTGGCGTTTCGAGCTCCGACATCGGCACTCTCGTCATCGACATTTTGGTTTGCTTGATGAAGCACCATAAGAGTCCCCTAAAATTTGAGTGTGAGGATTTTAGCACAAGCCCACAAGATCGGCAGCCTACTCCTACCATTTGCTTAATATGCCTCCAATCTGCGGTTATTAGAGCGAGTGACGACACTTAAAAAGTTGATGAAAGGCGCTGATTTGCAAAAATCCTACTGCTCCAATACCAACCTCACGGGTAAAATGAGTGAGATTCTTATCAAACGAACAGAGGTAGCTGGAAAAGGCTAGTTTCCGGGGGTAAGACACATCACTCCACTTGCCGGTCGTAAAGCCCATGCCGCAATCCAATTCCTTGACTACCAATAGCAGCCAAGATGAGCTTTTCCATCTATTAACGGAGAGTTTCCCAGACATCGTTGCCTTTGAAGTCGATGTGCTTGGGAAAGTTCATATTTGGAACGAAGCCTCGAAGAGTCTGTTTGGCTTCGACGCTGAGGAAGTGCTGGGCAAACCCGTTGAAATGTTGTTCCCGCGCGAGGAGACAGACGCCCACGATACGCGAATAATTCAACCACAGTCCGCCATGAATGACGCAATCAAGGATCGTTCGGCGAGGGTCGCAGGATGGTGTGCCCGCAAGAACGGAACTCGGTTTTGGGCTGAGTCCATTGTTCGCGCCGTTCGAAGCGACACTCACGAAGTTACCCGCTTGGTTTTCCTGGTCAGAGCTTACGAAAACAGCCAAGTCCCTGGAGAACTCGTATTAGAACAGTCCCGTCTTTCTGCCTTCAATCGTGATATTGGAATCGCGCTAAATCATATGCAGCCTTTGCACGACATGCTAAATCGCTGCACGGACGTCATGGTAGAGCATCTGCAAGGCGCGTTTGCACGAATTTGGACGCTTAGTGTTGATCAGAAAACGCTCGAATTACGAGCAAGCTCTGGTGAGTACATGCATTTAGATGGCGAGCATAGTCGCGTGCCCGTCGGTCAATTGAAAATTGGTCGCATTGCTGCCAGTCGGCAACCCCATTTAACAAACAGCGTTATCGGTGACCCGCAGGTCAGCAATCAAGACTGGGCGCGTGAAAACGGTATGGTGGCTTTTGCCGGTTATCCTCTGCTGGTAGACGATCGACTCGTTGGCGTAATGGCAATGTTTGCACGTCAAAAACTATCCGATGGAGTGCTGCAAGCGATGGCTTCGGTTGCGGATTGGATTGCACTCGGGATCGAACGAAAATCGATTGAGGAAAAACGGTCGCAACAAGAGTCTTGGATGCAGGTCATGATGACCAGCATTGGCGACGCAGTGATCGCCACGGACGGTGAAGGCAGCATTACTTTTCTAAACAAGGCAGCTCAATCCATTACCGGTTGGACAATAGAAGCGGCGAGAGGGCTTCCACTTGAAAAGGTTTTTCGCATCCTTGACGAAAAAACCCGCGAACCAGCCGAGAGCCCTTTTCGTGAAGTCTTGGCGAAAGACGCGGTAGTCGACTTAGGCAACGGCTTGGTGCTTATTTCGAAAGATGGATGCGAGCATCCGATCAACGACTCCGCCGCTCCGATTCGCGATACAGATGGTAAAACGGTCGGAGTCATACTCGTCTTCCGAGACGTCACGGTACAGCGGCGAGCGGAATCGAATATGCTTCAAAGCGACGCTCGCAAGTCGGCAATTCTTGAGACGGCGATGGATTGTATTATTTCGATGGATCATTTGGGGCAGGTTATTGAGTTTAATCCTGCGGCGGAAAAAACATTTGGATACAAACGCGACGAAGTTTTAGGAAAAGAGCTTGCAGGACTCATTATCCCGCAGGCATTTCGCGAACAGCATCGCCGTGGCATGGCCCACTATCTTGCAACCGGCGAAGGGCCTGTATTAAGCAAACGGCTTGAGCTATCTGCGATGCGAGCGGACGGTCAAGAGTTTCCCGTCGAACTAGCCATAACGCGAATTCCCATGGAAGGTCCGCCAATCTTCACCGCATATTTGAGAGACATTACAGAGCAAAAGCGGCGAGAAAGCCACCGCAATATTCGCCTTGCAGTTACGAATGTTTTGAACCAAGCCACTGGTTCTCACGATGGTATTAAGGCCGTCTTAGGAGCGGTCTGCGAAAACTTGGGGTGGGAGGTCGGCTGTTATTGGGCGGTGGATTCGTTGTCCGGTCGTTTGCGCTATATCGACAGTTGGTTCACCTCAGCGACGAATCTCGCCATCTTTGCTCAAGAAAGTGCCGTCACAGAATTCAAGCTTGGTCAAGGTTTGCCCGGACGAGTATGGAGCAGCGGCAATGCGGCCTGGATTATCGATATTTCTAGCGATTCAAATTTTCTTCGAATCAACTCCGCCAAAGAAAATGGTCTTCGAAGTGCCTTTGCCTGCCCCGTAGTGACCGACGGTCAACTCATAGGGGTTATCGAATTCTTCACGAAAGAAATGCATCCGCCTGATGTTGATCTGCTTGAAATGATGACGACAATGTCCAGTCAGATTGGGCAGTTCATCAAGCGCCAGCAAGCGATGCTGGCTTTGCGAAACAGTGAGTTCCGATTCCGTGGATTGATGGAACAGGCTCCATTCAGCATTCATATCTTTTCCCCCGATGGTAAAACCTTGAGCGTCAATCGAGCTTGGGAAGAGCTCTGGGGAATCCGTTCTGAACAAGTCCAGTCTTACAACATTCTGGAGGACGTCCAACTCGTAGCAAAGAGCGTTATGCCGTTCATTCGCAAAGGGTTTGAAGGCGAGATCTCGCACATACCCGCTGTCTGTTACGATCCCAAGCAAACGCCTTTGGACGGCGTGACAGCGACGGCTTCCGAAAAATGGGTTTCGGCTGTTCTCTATCCTCTGAAGGATGCGAATGGTCAAGTTCAAGAAGTCGTGATTGTGCATGAGGACATTACGGCACGTAAAAAAGCTGAAGATGCGCTGCGTGCGGCGCACCGTGATTTGGAATTCCGAATTGCGGAACGGACCTCGGAATTAATGAGAGGCAAAGAGTTTTTGCAAACGCTTCTGGAAAACGTGCAGACCGGCGTGGTTGCTTGCGATGCAGAGGGGAAGTTGACACTTTTCAATGGAATAACCCGTCAATTACACGGGCTTACGGAAGAAACGCTGACGCCGGAGACCTGGGCAGACAGATACAAGCTTTTCAAACCCGATGGGACAACGCCGATGCAGATGGAGGATATTCCCCTCTACCGCGCATTTCGCGGCGAGCGCGTTTTGAATGCGGAAATGGTGATCAAACCAGAAGGCGACTCACCCAAAGTTGTGCTTGTGAGCGGGCAAGCCATATATGACTCGCATGGCCAAAAACTTGGTGCCGTCGTTTCGATGCACGACATCACTGCTAGGAAGGAAGCCGAGGAAGCGCTCGCTCGGGTGCATACCGATCTGGAGCTTCGCGTAGAGCAGAGGACGAACGAACTCGCACTTGCAAATGCGGCCTTGATGGAAAGCGAAGCGAAATTGAGGCTCATGGCCGACACGATTCCGCAGCTAGCGTGGATGGCCAGACCAGATGGTTTGATCTTCTGGTATAACCGCCGATGGTACAAATATACGGGCAGCGATGCGGATGAAGTCTTTGGTTGGGGCTGGATGAATTGGATCGCGCAAGAGGAATTACCTGACGTACTCGACCGGTGGAAAGCTTGCTTAGCCTCTGGCGATGTCTTTGACATGATTTACTCCATTCGAGGAGCGGATGGTAACTACCGACAATTCCTTACCCGGGTTAATCCGCTTCGCGATGACTCTGGAAAGATCTTGTACTGGTTCGGTACGAATACTGACATTACGGAAATCAGAGAAGCACGCGGTGCGTTGGCGGAAAGCGAAGAGCGACTTAGGATGGCACTCGACGCAGGCCGAATGGGTGTTTGGGACTGGAATGTTGTTACAAACGAATTGAATTGGTCCGATAGTCTCGAGCCGCTCCACGGACTAGCGCCGGGGACCTTTGGTGGAACCTTTGCACATTTTCAAGAATTGATTCATCCCGAAGACAGAGAAAATGTTCAAGCGAAGATTCGTGGAGCACTTGAGCAGGGAGGAGTTTTCGATACCGAGTTCCGCAACATTTGGTCAAATGGAAGTATTCATTGGATCGCCGGTAAAGGCCGAGCTTTTAACGACAGAAATGGTCATCCGATTCGTATGATAGGAATCGGCATGGATATCACTTCGCAAAAACGAGTCGAAAAAACGGCTCGATTCTTGGCGGAAGCCAGCTCGCTGCTCGCCGTGCTTGTGGATTTCGACAGCACGTTGCAAAAGGTCGCCTCGCTGTCGGTTCCGTATTTTGCAGACTGGGCTGCCGTGGATATGCTCGAGCCAGATGGGTCGTTACGTCGCGTTGCCGTCGCGCATTCGGATTCCGAAAAAGTTCAGTTAGCCCACGACGTTAATCGCCGTTTCCCACCTGACCCAAATGCGCCTCAGGGAATTTGGAACATTCTCCGCACAGGACAGTCCGAGCTTGTCTCGATAATAACAGACGAGATGCTCGTCGAGTCGATAGAGAATCGCGAGTATCTGGATATCATGCTCCAGCTTGGCCTACAATCTTACATCGGTGTTCCTCTCAAAGTTCGAGGAAAGACGATCGGCGTGCTTACCTTTGTTGCCGCTGAATCGGGACACAACTACGACGAAACTGACTTGGCAGTTGCGCAGGACTTAGCGAGTCGTGCGGCAATTGCAATCGAAAACTCGCAACTGTATCGAGAACTTCGAGAAGCCGATCGGCGCAAAGACGAATTTCTCGCGATGCTAGCACACGAATTGCGAAACCCGTTAGCCCCCATTCGCAACGGTCTACAGGTCATGTGCTTGATTGGTTCCGAAGATCCAACAGTGTCCGAAGCTCGCACCATGATGGAACGGCAACTCAATCAAATGGTCCGTCTCGTCGATGACTTGTTAGATGTCAGTCGAATTACTCGCAACAAGTTGGAACTGCGGAAACAATATATCGAGCTAGCAACCGTTGTTCGCAACGCGATTGAAACAAGTCGGCCTTTAATCGAAAAATCGGGTCACACTCTGACCGTCGAGTTAACGAACGAACCGATCATGTTGGACGCGGACGCCGTTCGGCTTGCTCAGGTCTTTTCCAACCTTATTAACAACGCTGCAAAATACACTGACCCCGGCGGACACATCGCCGTACGTGCTGGGCTCGAAGGAAACGAAGTCATCGTTCAGGTTAACGACAATGGGATCGGTATTCCCCCCGATGCCTTGCCGCGAATCTTTGACATGTTCTCTCAAGTCGACAGGAACTTGGAAAGAGCGCAAGGTGGGTTGGGCATTGGCCTGACTCTCGTGCGACGGCTTGTCGAAATGCACAATGGGCGCGTGGAAGCGCACAGCGCGGGTCAAGGTCTCGGCAGCGAGTTTGCCGTCCATTTACCAATCACGCAGAAACCACCCCAAAAACACGAAACGAAAATGTCAATTAACAATGCTTCGTCAAAAACAACCAAAAGACGAATTTTGGTTGTTGACGACAATAAAGATTCCGCATCGAGCTTAAGCTTGATGTTGAAAATCATGGGAAATGAAACGAAGTCCGTCCACGATGGCTTAGCGGCCGTGCAGGCAGCGGAGGAATTTCAACCGGAAATTATTTTGCTTGATATAGGCTTGCCCAAGTTGAACGGGTACGACGCTTGCAGAGCAATGAGAGAACAAGCCTGGTCACAAGGCATGGTTATTATTGCCTTGACGGGTTGGGGGCAAGACGAAGATCGCAGACTTTCTGCAGAAGCTGGTTTTGACCATCACCTGGTAAAGCCAGTCGAAATAGCAACTCTGCAAAAGCTATTTTCAGAATTGCAATCCCCTGAAGTCAGTGAATCGGAAGATTGAAACGCATTCAACTCTCACCACTTGGTCGAGTGGTTTCATTTGGATCATTCCAGGTAGAACGCGGCGTAACTTGCTTCGCTTGAAACGATCGCATCACCCGAATTTTGAAAATGGCAAAGTGTTTCTTTCTTGATTTGACAGCGGGTAGTTCAAAGTTTTGTAATAGAAATTGGTTTAATCCAATTTGCCAATTTTAAAGGTTCCTGAGTGGGGATTTTACTGGAATCGAATATCATCTAATTGCGCTGGCGCAAGGCAATCAACTTGATCGCTTCATTCACACGTTGTAAGGAGTGAAACAATTGCCTATTCAAACGGAACCAATTGGAAGTATTCCTCGACCACAATGGTTGATCGACGAGTTGACTCGCATTGACGGAACGCATCCATCGCTCGACGAATTGTATTGTAAAGCGACCGAGGAAACGATCCACGAATTCGAAGCGACGGGATCGCCTGTAATTTCCGATGGCGAGCAACGCAAGTTCCATAACTTTTGGACCTATAGCGTGCATGGGTTAGCAAACACATCCCCTGACGGATTTAAGATTCCGTTTTCGGCAGGCCATACACGTCGCATGCTTCGGCTGACTGCAGGGCCATTTACCTACAAACGATACGCAGATGAGTATTTGTCGACCGCTCAAAAATACGCACACGTGCCCGTAAAGCAAGCCATCATTTCAGCTTCGGCCCTGAGTTTGATGTATCCGGCAGAAGAGATACACGGATATTCGCGAGATGAGTTTATTCGCAACTTGCTGGCAGAAAGCGAAAAAGAAATTCGTAATTGTTTGGACAAAAACGCGCATAAGGTTCAAGTGGATTTCACGGAAGCCCGCTTGGCTGTCAAACTGGACCCGACAGGCAATTTGCTGCAGAGCTTTATCGATCTCAACAATCTCGTGTTCGCACGTTTTTCGAGCAAGGAACGTCAAAAAATGGGTGTGCACACATGCCCTGGGAGCGATTGCGATTCCACACACAGCGGTGATGTCGATTACGCTCAGCTTTTGCCAAGCTTATTTCAATTGAACGTAGATAATTTTTACATCGCATTGGCAGGCGAGCACGACCGACGACGTGTCCTAAAGGTTATCAAGGAAAATATGAAACCTAATCAGACGATTTTTGTAGGGGTTATTTCGACCATCGATCCCCGCATCGAGACACCCGAAGAAGTGCGAGATCGTATTTTGGAAGCTGTAGAATTTATTCCCGTTGAGCAAATCGCAACAACAGACGACTGTGGGTTTTCCCCTTTTTGTGATGATAGGTCAACTTCTCGAGAAAAAGCTTTTGCAAAGATTCGAGCGAGGGTCATGGGTACGCAGTTAGCAGAGCGAGTGTTCGGAGGCAATGCATGAAACCACTCGAAAATGAAGAAGAAAAAATCCTGTCCTCGGCCCTTCAGAATGTAAGCAGCATTTTGGCAGCGAGACAAAAAGCTGAACGAGAGCTTGTGGCGGCCAAAGAAAGTCTGAAAGAGTCGAATAATCGGATCGCGAATATTCTCGATAGCATCACGGATGGCGTCGTGTTCTTAGACAAAGATTGGCGCTTCACGTACATCAACCATCGTGCCTCGGAGATCCTCAGCCCGCTGTTCGACGCGCAGCATAGTTTGCTCGGTAAATCGCTTTGGGATCAATTTCCCGATCTAGTTGGAACCATTGCGGAACAGAACGTACGTAAAGCGATCGAAGATCAAATTGCAGTTAGTTTTGAAATGTTTTATCCGCCTTTAAAATCTTGGTTTGATGTTCGCTGTTTCCCTGCACGCGACGGTTTGACAGTCTATTTTCAAGATGGTACTTCAAAAAAACAAAGTGAGCGATTCCTGCACGCAGAGCGAAAAGTCCTGGGCATGATCGCGACAGGTGCGCCACTCGCTATAGTGCTCGACTGCATCACTTTGGAGACCGAGGCGATGTCCGTCAACGGCTTGCTGTGCTCGATTTTCATGATCGACCATACGGGCGATCATTTGGTCGTCATGTCCGCGCCAAATCTGCCTAGTGAGTACAACCAAGCCTTTGCGAGATTCAAAATCGGCCCGAATGTGGGTTCATGCGGAACGGCCGCATTCGAGAAAAAGCCGATTTTTGTAACGGATATTTCTACCGACCCACGTTGGCACACTTACCGCGACATTCCTCTTTCCCATGGTCTGGCATCTTGTTGCTCAACTCCCATTCTATCCAGTCAGGGAGAATTGTTGGGAACGATTGCGATGTATTATCGCCAAGCTCAAATGCCAAGCGAACATGATCGCAACTTAATCGACCTTGCAAGAAACTTGGCAGGCATTGCGATCGAAGGCAGCCAACGCGAAGAAAAATTGCGGGCCAGTGAGGTTCGTCTGCGCGCCACGTTTAATCAAGCCGCAGTAGGGATCGCGATAGCTGGCTTGGACGGCCAATTTTTGGAATTCAATGACAAGTTTGCAGAAATACTAGGCTATCCAGCGATGGAGCTGCAACAGATGACATTTAACGATGTGACGTTCATCGAAGACCTGGAGATGACTCATCGAAACGTTCAGCGTTTGGTGGATGGGGAGATCTTCAATTTTGCATACGAAAAACGATTTGTTCGCAAAGACGGAGCTTTAGTATGGTGCCTGACAACGGTTACGTTGCTCAAAAACGCTGATAACCAACCCGAAAGGTTCATCGGGGTCATCGAGGATGTTTCGCCTCGCAAGGCTGCAGAAGACGAACGCACACGGTTGATCAACGTCTTGGAACGCAGTCTAAATGAAATCTACATCTTCGATACCAAAACTTTGCGTTTTCAATACGTGAATCAAGGTGCTTTGCGCAATCTCGGATATTCATTCGAAGCAATACGCGAAATGACGCCGTTGGACATCAAACCGAACTTCACCGACAAACAGTTTCGCGAAGTTATCGAACCCTTGCTGTCGGGAATTCAAAACAAACAAGTGTTTCAAACGGTCCATCGCAGGAAAAACGGAACCGACTACCCAGTGGAAGTGCATTTGCAATGCGTAGACCATGCGAACCAGCGAGTTTTTCTGGCAGTGATCTTGGATATATCGGAACGCTTAAAAACCGAAGCTGCATTGCGACAAAGTGAAGAAGAACTCCGAGTCTTGGCGAACTCCATTCCGCAGCTCGCCTGGATGGCTGAACCAGACGGCAATATCTTTTGGTACAACCAAGGTTGGTATGCCTATACAGGTACAACTCTAGAGCAAATGCAAGGTTGGGGATGGCAAAAAGTCCATGACCCCACAGCCCTCCCAGCAGTTTTGGACCGCTGGCAAATCTCGCTCCAGACGGGCACTAACTTTGAAATGGAATTTCCCATACGCGCGGCGGATGGAAGTTTTCGATGGTTTCTAACTCGCGTCAATCCAGTTCGCGATGCAACTGGTAAAGTCGTGCGATGGTTCGGAACGAATACCGATGTCGACGAAGTGCGACGCACGCAAGATGCTTTACGCGAGGAAAGTCGCGTGCTGGAGTTGCTGAATCAGACAGGTATGTTGATTGCCTTCCGGTTGGAATTGCAAGAACTTGTTCAGACAGTAATCGAAGCGGCAACCCAGTTGATCGAAGCGGCATTTGGCGCATTTTATTTGAACGCCAATAATGACAGTGAAAATTCCACTCTGCCTTTTTCATGCGTTGGGGCCCCCAGCGAAGCCTTTGAAAAAATAGGTTTTCGACGTGGCTCGCCGCTCTTTGAATTGACTTTCGAAGGGCGAGGAAAAATTCGATCGAGCGATATCACCAAAGATCCGCAATACCGCCAAATCGCATCGCGGATTCGCGAAGAGAGCGAAAGATTCCCGATTCGAAGTTATTTATCGGTTCCGGTCGTTTCTCGATCGGGTGATGTAATCGGAGGATTGTTTTTTGGCCACCACGATACAGACGTTTTTACAGCTCGAGACGAACGTATCATCGCGGGCGTGGCCGCCCAGGCAGCTGTCGCCATCGATAATGCTCGACTATACGAGGCGGTCAAGCGAGCTGCGGTGGAACGCGAGCATTTGCTGCAAGCAGAACGTGTCGCCAGGACCGAGGCAGAGCGAGTAAGTCTGATGAAAGACGAATTCTTGGCCACGTTGTCTCACGAACTACGAACCCCGTTGAACGCCATTCTTGGCTGGTCCCAGCTCTTGGCCACGGGTAAAGTCGAAGGCGAAGATCTCGTGCAAGGACTGGAAACCATCCAGCGAAACGCTCGGGCCCAAGCTCAATTAATCGAAGACTTGTTGGACATGAGCCGTATCATTTCCGGAAAAATCCGACTTGAAATGCAGCGAGTCCAATTGTTTGAAATTGTCGAGGCAGCAATCGCTGCCGTGCATCCTTCTGCTGAGAGCAAAGGGATTGTTATTACGAAATCCTTTGCGCGGGATGTCGGTACAATCGCGGGGGATCCAAACCGCTTGCAGCAAGTAATTTGGAACCTATTATCAAACGCCGTAAAGTTCACACCGAATAATGGTCGCGTGGAAGTCACCGTTCGTCGCCAGGTTGATCGTGTGGAGCTTCTCGTGACGGATTCCGGTGTGGGGATATCGCCTGAATTTTTGCCGCACGTGTTTGAAAGATTTCGACAAGCGGACGCTTCGACGACTCGTAAATATGGTGGCTTGGGTTTAGGGTTGTCTATCGTCAAGCAGCTTACCGAACTTCACGGCGGAAGCATTCAAGTTTCCAGTGACGGTGAAGGAACCGGTTCCACATTCCAAGTGACATTGCCCACCTCCATCACTGCCGAGGATGCGCGACGGGAAGTGCCACTACCCGTGTCAGGACCGACGGCGTTCGTCGCCGATGTCAGCTTGAAAGGGCTCGTAGTTCTTGTCGTCGATGACGAGCCCGATTCTCGCGAGTTGGTAAAGCGCGTCCTCACAGAATGCCACGCAAAAGTTTTCACGGCGGATAACGCGGATAGGGGCCACCAACTTTTATCCACAGAAAAGCCCCATGTTTTAATCAGCGATATTGGAATGCCCGATAAAGATGGTTACCAATTCATTCGTGAAATACGTTCACGTCCCTCTGAGCAGGGAGGGCAAATCCCCGCCATCGCCTTAACGGCCTTCGCACGCTCAGAAGACCGCACACGCGCAATGATCGCGGGATATCAAGTCCATATTTCTAAACCTATCGAGCCCCAAGAGTTAGTCGTGACGGTTGCAAGTCTAACCGGAATGATGCGAAATCCGAAAACAACATAAATTGCGTGTTGTGGGGATGAATTGCAAAGTCAACGATTCTCCAGCCCAGCAATCGCTCAACTAAGACCCACCCTCCAGCCTCTCGAGCTCCGCTCCCCACCCTAACGTGGCCCCATGGGGCCGTTGCCCATTGACGTTGCAGCAACGTCAGTTACCACTGACGAATCACTCTGAGTTTGTAGTATCGGCGATGGTAGCGATCTTGAGCTTCAACTCGACGACAGCATTTGTCATCATCTTGCAAAGCAAAAGGAATTGCTCTTCATCATTGCGAACCGATGGCAGCACTTCGAGGCTCATTGCGATTACAGACAATGGACTTCTAAGATCGTGAACAAGCTGTCGTCGCGACGAGGCAGTTTCGTCTGGATTGATCATGTTAGTCAAATTCATTTTCCAATTTTTACCGTTCTATCCATTTGAATTTCAAAGGCAGCGATCCTGTCTCGCACTTTGCCTCGAGTGATTCCCAAAATTTGTGCCGTTTTCGATTGATTTCCGCCGGTTGCTGCCAGAACCCGTGCAAATAGTGATCGCTCCAATTCTTCCAGCGCTTCTGCATAGAGATTATCAGTTCCGGATCGCATCCTCTGGTCGATAAACTCTCCCAGCGAAAAAGCTTCATCGGTTCGCGACTCCATCCAGCTCTTTTTGTCTTTGGCTAACGCACTTTCTACTGTTTCCGGCGAGCCGAGCGTAGGTGCCGGCAGTAATACTGGGCCCTCGGTATCAATGCGGATACTCGCAACATCACTGCTTGGAGTTAATGGATCGAGCGAACGAACAAATGATGGAAGTGCATCCGGTCCCATCACCGTACCCGTTGTGTTCAAAACGGCTTGGCGGACAACTGATTGTAATTGTCGCACGTTACCCGGCCAGTCGTAAGCTAACAACAATTCCAAAGCGGACGGCGCTATTCCATTCAGGTCATGCTTCCGCATGTCCGAGCGTGCTCGACGCAAAAAGTACTCCAGCAGAGGTACGATGTCTTCGCGGCGATGTCGCAATGGAGGCAGGTTGATAGTAAATCCGTTTAGCCGATAAAGCAGATCTTCTCGGAACGTCCCGTCAATAACCATTTGCTCAAGATTACGATTGGTTGCTGCAATGATGCGAACGTTTGTCTTGATCGATTCGTTACCGCCAACCCGTTCAAACATCTGCTCTTGAATGAGACGCAGCACTTTGGCTTGCACCATCGGCGACATATCCCCGATTTCGTCCATAAAGATGGTACCGCCGTCGCACTGCTTGAATTTACCCTCGCGTCGGCGATCCGCTCCAGTAAACGCTCCTTTTTCATGACCGAACAATTCGCTTTCCAATAATTGATCGGGCAACGCTGCACAATTAACTGCGACGTAAGGCATTTCACGGCGGTCGCTGTGCTCAAACAAGGCACGTGCGACCAACTCTTTACCGCTTCCACTTTCGCCGCGAACAAGAATTGTAACGTCTTGAGCTGCCACCCGGCCAATGGCTTTAAAGACCTGCAGCATCGCAGGACCGCGACCGATGAACTGTTCGCCAGTTTCGCTTGCCTCCCCAATCGAAAGCGCGACGGGTTCCTCCATCAACTGCCGAGATGCGATGGCGCTGTTTACTAAGTTTTCTATTTGCTCCAAGTTGATGGGTTTAGCTACGTAGTCAAACGCCCCAATGCGCATCGCTTCAATAGCCGTGCTGCTACTCGTGTCACCTGTAATGAAAATTACCGGCAGCTTGCGATCAAGCGAGTGCAGTTTGCGAAATAGCTCTAACCCGTTGGACTCGGGCAGGAAGATATCCAAAAGAGCGACGTCGGGCGGAGAATCCAGCATGCACTGAATGCCCTGCTCACCTGTCTCGGCCGTGATCACTTCATAACCTGCCGAACTCAGCCCCTTTTGAATTAAATGACGAACAGAGCGATCGTCGTCAATAACTAGTACTTTACGCACCGTACCACCTTTAGAAGCAAGTTGAATAATGAGCCAAGCCTAACTAACAATCTTATCGTGAATCCCGGTTTCAAGCACCGTCTGCGCGATGCTACGTCCATCTGTTTCCATACTTAAGCGGGTTTTAAAGCAAAAGCTGTACCGATATCGACCAAGATGGCTTGTAACAGAGCATTACAGGATTTTAATTTCGCTTCATTAGAAATCCTCCCTAAGCGTTGCATGAGTAAACGGACGCTAATTCTCCATTGACTTCTACGTTAGACGGTCGAAAAGCCTCCAAGCCACGATTTAGATGAAGAAAGAATCCTATTAGCCAAATCATAACTACCAAATAACATTTCCAAGTCGCGGTAGGCACGCAGTTTGCCCCTGATAACAAGTTCAACTGAGGATGCACGCGTTATGACTTCGAGACAATTTCGAAAGTGCTGCGTGTGTCGATCGAATACATAGGTAACGATCGCGATGACTTATCAGAAAATTCAAGATACCTCGCACGATGTACGCATTGACTTGTCTCGCGCATTGCAAGATGCGGCACACAATCGTGAACTCCTCAGTGATCTGGCAAAGTTTTATGCCGAAGACGCCCCGAAGATTTGCCGCGATTTAGAAATTGCCGTTGCACAGGAATCATGGGAGACAGTGACTCGACTCGCACACTGTTTAAAGAATATGTCATCGCAATTTCGAGCGGAGCCGACAACTTCGCTGGCTACAAAATTGGAAGATCTATCTCGTTTGCGCGCTCAAGATGAAATTACCGGTGAATTCCTTGCCACTATTTTGGAATCTGTTGATGCGGTTATCTCTGAATTACGCAAAGCCAACCTTCGCTGACGTGCATCTAAAGTGGCAGGCAAGCTCCGCCTTTCCGTCCGCAAAGCAGCGTTTTCCAGGATTCTAGGTGGACGGCACATGAAATAGGCCTACTACTTTTACAGTTGCTGGCTGTGTCATCCCCGTCTTGCCGTCCGCAACCGAGCGTTTTTCAAGATCCTGAGTGGACGGCACAGGAAATGTGCCTACTCCTTTAACTTTTGTTCCGTGTGCCATCGCGGCCTCGAGACTGGACCATATCTACCTGTTCGCCAAGTTGTTCGAATATTCGGCTTGGTTTCGAACTTTGCACATTTTATACGACGTGCGGTCAGAAGTGAGGGACGTGTTGTTGAGTGAGCCGCAAGGCGCTAGCCGCGGGTTGTGCATTCGGTCAGCACCGGCGGCTAGCGCCTTGCCGCTCACAAAACCTCAAATCTGACCGCGCGGAGTATATCCTGCATTGACATTACGTTACGCCTCTCAAAGTGTGAGCTGATGTTATTTCTTCCAACGTGATTGATCAGCAATCAACAAGATGACTGTGCTATTGCAGAGTTGGTTTCGGCCAGATCATCGGAGTCGTAAAGAAATTGACTCAGCGGACAAGTCTCGGTCTTGAACAGACTGTCGCAATGCATAAGGACGATCAATCTTGTTCCAGCAAATCGAAGGATGAAAACCGGCATGGTAGTTGCTAAATAAAGTGTCGTCCTAGGTAATTTAAACCAAATTCACTAAACACGTTAGGAAACATGAAATGAAAATTCAAAGTACACGCAAGCAATTGAATCGCACCGGAAAAGTTCGCTATGCATTGGCCTTCTGGTTACTTGGTTTGCCAATTCCACTCGTCATTCTCGCACTTCTGTTCCGCGGCTGTGATTTCTAAGTCGTTCATGACTTCAATTAAGCATGCGGCTCGAGTAGGCAAATTAAAATATACGGCCTAAATCAACCAGCCGCTAAACTTTCTTTTGGCGACATTTCAAATGGAAATTCTCGCTGCAGCCGACCATGGAATTCTTTCCGTCGGCTTTCTCCGCTCAATCGAACAATCTCATGGCGAGAACGTAGCTGTCGCAAACTTGGCTACGGGAACTCGTTTCCGATCCTTGAAGCGGTACTTAGGTATTGCGTGGTTGGTGCAGGTAATCAGATGGCAGCACGAAAAGCTGTTAGCCAAAGAAGGTTGATCCACATATGACACGCCCGCATGTATGACAAGAGCTCATTGTCATAGAACACTCAGCGTCACAATGTTCTTGGGGGCACCTCGAAAGACAGATCGACACGTGCCTTCAAAGAGGATAACTTACGGTGGCATAAAAAAAGTCACCCGCGAAACACTCGCGGGGGACTTTTTCCTATTAAAATCGTTTACTTCTGTCGGGACGTCCGTGACAAAGAATTAAACGTTTACTGACCGACTCGATCCTTCGAATTGGTGAATTACTCGTTCAGCTTCTGCTTGGCGAGTATTGGTATTGACGGTCACGATTACGCGACCTCGATTGAATTCGCCTTCGTAATACGAAGCGTCGGTGTCAGAAACACCAGCTCCGATCAAAGCACCGGCGACACCAGCGGCGGCTGCACCCGTCGCTGCGCTAGCTGCGATTGCTGCCAAGGTTCCGCCAGCGATAACTGGACCGATTGCTGGAAGCATGCCGGCAGCGATGCCGATGCCCCAAAGTGCACCAACGCTCAAGCCTGCGAGAGCTCCTGTCGTAGCTCCTTCAGCAGCGTTCTCGCCCATTTCTTCAGCATCCGTTGCACCGTCCAAAGAACCGTGCTTGGAAGCAACACCGATTTGCGATTCCATGAAGCCTAATCGACGTAGTTCGGTAACTGCCTTTTGTGCTTGGGCTTGGGTATCGAAAACGCCAACAACTGTATTGCCTACTTGTGTACTCATCGTTTTAAGTCCTTAAAGAAAGAAGAAAAGTCATCATCCGACGAGGTATTGCGAATTGCATATGCCATGCCAAAAAGTTCTTGATGAAGTATTTCTGAGCACTGCCTGTTGTCGGTTGCGCCACCGAATAAGAAGAGTTTTACGGCAGAAACGCACATTATCCCAACAAACATTAATTCGGAAATTTCTATTGAACTGACCAATTGATCGTCAACGTCCCGCAGACATATTTGCTACCAGTGCCTCGAGAGGCAAATGATCTTCCAGATTGTCGTGCGTAAGATCACTGTGATTGTGAGACTGTCACTGTCTCGCGCCCATCCATGAATTGCGTGAGAGTTCGTTCTGCACTCGCCAGCCGTGTGTCCATGGAACGGTAATTGCGTTCTATTGCCAACAAGTTCTAGATAGTGTCTAAAGGCAGCGAGAGTTCATTAAAAATAAGGTACGCAACAAATGTTAGGTCGCATGGATTGTTCAGGTTTGACAGACATCGGAAAAAAGCGAGAAGCAAACCAAGATCACTTTTTAATAGCGGACTTGAATAAGTCGCTTCGCGTGCACGAAACAAGCCTAGGGTTAAATTACCAAACGCGGCTTTTTGGCGGCTCGCAAGGCAAGCTTCTCATGGTCGCTGACGGGATGGGAGGGCATCAGAGCGGTGAACGCGCGAGTATGCTGGCCATCGATGGTGTCGTTTCCTACGTCCTTGAGTCACTCACGTGGATGTCGCGACTTGACGATCGCAAACGCGATTTTGAAACCGAACTCATCGGCGCTTTAGACGCTGGGCAAAAACTTATTCAACGAGAATCGGACGCAATGCCTGCTCGTAGAGGAATGGGGACTACGCTGACGCTTGCATACATCTATTGGCCAAAGATGTACGTCGTTCATGCTGGCGATAGCCGATGCTACCGACTAAGCCAAGGGAAACTTGAGCAGTTAACTTCCGATCACACTATGGCAGCTCTAACCGAAAAAGGAAAAGAAGTTGCGAAAGACGAAGCTGAGATTGTCAAACCGATGAGTCATATTCTGTATAGTGCATTGGGTGGAAACGGCGATGGGCTTTATCCAGATGTCGGTCGATATGACTTGGCGATCGGCGATGCAATTCTATTATGTACCGATGGACTCACACGTCACGTTAGTGCTCGGACGATCCGCGAACAACTCAGTTCTCAGGATAGTGCAAAAACGACTTGCCAAAAACTTATACAGTTAGCAATCGCTGGCGGGGGTGCAGACAATATTACAGTTGTTGTAGCAAAGTTCCGCGAAACGGATGAAGCCCTGTGCGAGGAAGTCGAGGTCGAATGCTTTGGCCAAGAGGAAGTTGCGAAAAGCAAAACCCTTACTGCCGACGAAGACACCCTCGATTCCCCCATTGCAGTTTCCAGCGAAGAAACCAGACCCATCCGCTAGATGCGTCCCCGGGGATCCCGCAACTCCTAAATCCGTTGCAAACTGCGTATTATCGCATCTCTTCGAGTCCAAATTCTTCGAGCCCCAGTTCTTCGGGCGTCTTGCTAAAGTGCGAACAGAATTTATCGACGTGCCAAGTGTACGAGTCGATAGTGCTGGCGGCCAAGTTGCGAATCTGCATGTCTTGGGCCATGCGGCTGATGTACAGATTAAGACGGCGATCGTAAGGCGTCATGGAACAAGTCCCCTCGAACACGTTGTGTCATTGAATACGACCCAACATTATGTCGCACGACACAACCGTGGCTCACAGGACAACTTGGCGCGAGCAGAATGCAAGTGAACCTCAAAAAATTTTGAGAAGTCCGAATCTAGAATCGGCTCACCGCTCACATCGCCAACAATCAACACAACGCATCGCCGCGCGCCTCGAACATGTCGTCGTTAAAGCACGCCCACATTCCAAAGCCCCTCAAGAAACCAAGCGCAGTCGGTTTAGTTCGATCCAACGCACTTTCGGAACGGATCGCTCGCAGACCGAGTTGCTCAACACAACCCGCAATGCCTAGCCTTCCCCCGATTCTTTCCCCCATCGTCATCTCCCCGCTGCACCCAAGCAGCGTCCAATGGTACGGATCACGATAAGAAAAGAATCCCCGAAAAAATCCTGGGAATTGTACCGAATTAACTTCCCGAATAATGAAACTTGATCGTAATGTTGATCCAGGGCACCGAGTTGCACGTCATTCCCGCGCAGGCGGGAATCCAGGGTCAATTGCGCTGGATTCCCGCCTGCGCGGGAATGGCACCGATGTTCCAAACACGGAAATTATTTCGGGACTGTTCGCTTAATTTACCTAT
>JANMGV010000160.1:0-4066 GCA_031374825.1 Pirellulaceae bacterium | reverse complement strand
GGTCCATCGTTCCGAAATGAGTCTGCGTTACATTTACAAAAACGAAATGGCGTTGGTATTGCGGGCTGCGGGATTTGCCCGTTTCGAGATCTACGGCAATTTCGACCGCCGTCCACTCATCCACGAAGACGATGCGATGATCGTCGAGGCTTGGAAGGACTGAGTACTCGCCGAACCAAGCGGTCAACCGGAGCGGCGGGCCGCGAGTTTTCCGAATTCCAAGGTTTCTGGCCGCCGCCCGGTTACCTTGGACATTGAACTAAATGGCTTGGCTTGTCAGTGATCGATTCTGTGTGTCTTCACGCGTGACAGTGTTTCGTTGGACGCGATGCTGACTGACTTCTTTCTCACTTGGTGCTCGCTGTGATTGTTTGAGTTAGCAACCGCTCGCGTGCTTGCAAGTTGCAGACCACGTCTTGCTTCGCGACTGTCGATGCTTCGCATCTTGTGTTACCCATCGCTTCGAGATCCTCTCTCTCGGCTCGTGCGTTGCCGGTATCGATCTGTGGCAACACTCTCTGCTTCCTGTCGAAGACCTCTCGCATCCTCTCGGACACGAGCTGAATCGCTAGCACTTCCAAAGCCCTTTCGTCCCAGCAATCCAGCCCCAATAAGCCGTTCCGGTTGTAGGGATTACCGATCCCAAATTGTTTTCAGCCTGTAACACACTTAACGATTAAATGACTTGCGCTATCTGTCCTGCCAATCATCCTGAATTACCTAGCCATCGGAACTGTTCCGGCTGGCTTAATCTGTTTTCTGTTACAGGATTGGAAACCGTTTACCATGACTCCTTACAACAAGCGTGTCACTGCCTTTACCAAACGCATGGCCGAAGACATGCAACTCCGAAACCTCTCGCACAGAACGATCGACGCCTATACCTACCACGTCGATCGATTCGCGATGCGGTTTGGCAAGCATCCCGAAGAACTGGGGCCAGAACAAGTTCGCGACTTCCAACTTTGGATGATCAACGAACTAAACTCCTCGTGGAGCCAGTTCAACCAAGCCGTATGTGCTTTGAAGTTCTTCTACAGCGTCACCTGCAAACGTGACTGGGTAGTGACTCACATCCCATTCGGTCAGAGACCTAAAACATTGCCCGTCGTTCTCTCCGGAGACGAGGTGGCTCGGATCGTCGCATGTATCACCAATATCAAACACCGGACTGTGGTCCTGACACTCTATTCGGCTGGGCTGAGGATCTCCGAAGGACTCAACCTCAAAGTCAAGGACATCGACTCGGAACGAATGACCCTCAAAATCAATCAGGGCAAGGGACAGAAAGATCGATATGTGCCCATCTCGCCACGATTGCTGACGGAGTTGCGACGCTATTGGAAGGAGCAACGCCCCAGCGAATACTTCTTCCCAGGCAAGACGGACGACACGCCGCTCAATCATGCGGTTGTCCAGAAAGCTCTCTCGCTCGCAACAGCACGAGCTGCCGTCCACAAGCATGTCACGCCCCACACGATGCGACACTCGTACGCGACCGGCCTACTGGAAGCGGGAGTCGACTTGATGGCCATCAGCAGGCTCTTGGGCCACAGCAGTTTTACGACGACGATGATCTACTTGCACTGTCGCCGCGAGCACATGGACTCAGCACCGAGCCCAATCGATTGGCTTCCAGTTCGGCAATGCCCCAAGTGGATCGACCCCAACAGCCGCAACCAGAGCAACGACAGCGACCAATAGCGACTTCGGTCCATAGCATTCTTCTTCGCCATACCGATGCTTACATGCAGAAGTATGGCGATCAAGTTTGTCCGCAGGTGGAGAGTACTCTCCTCCGGATGCACTTCTGCCGAACGACAGCCCTGGGCAAACGGGTCTATCGCTGTGAACCATGCAATTATGAAACAACGGTCTTCAACTCGTGTGGAGACCGCAACTGTCCACAGTGTACTGGGGCCAAGCGTAGCGATTGGCTCAGCAAGACATTGGAACTGACCCTACCGCAGGCGACCTACTTTCAAGTCGTCTTCACTCTGCCTGACTCTCTATCGTCCCTCGCCTTGGGAAACCGAACTGAGATCTACGAGTTGCTCTTCGAAACCGCTTGGGGCTCGCTCCAAGCCAAGATCGAGAAGGAGTTAGGGATCCAAGCCGCCGGAGTCGCGGTCCTTCATACTTGGAATCAAAGATTGGGCCATCATCCTCATATTCACTTGATGGTACCTGGAAGCGGTCCGAGTCTCGATGGCAAGCGATGGGTCGACTGTCGCATGGAGTGGAGTCGCAAGAACAAGCGGATGCAGCCCTTCTTGGTTGACAACAAAGAACTGGGGCATGACTTCCGCGATCTGTTCTTGAATCGATTGACCAAGTTGGTTGAGAGCGGCAAGATCAAGATCGAAGAGTCAGGATACATTGCAGACTTGATCGATGAGCTACGCATGCAAGATTGGGTAACGTTTGTCGAAGGGCCACCCAAACCAGATTGTCCGCCGAGTCAGATGCTGAAATACTTGACGAGATATCTGACCGGTGGCCCCATATCCAATCGTCGGATAGTGGGTGAGCGCGATGGCCGAGTCTACTTTATGGCGAGGAGCAAACGGAAGGGGGAAGGTCAAGTCGAAGTCTCATTAGCGAAAGTGGAGTTCGTCCAGCAATGGAGCCTGCACATTCTGCCGAAGGAATTTACCAAGACAAGACACTTTGGAGCATGGAGCGGCAGCAAGCGAAAGATTTACTTGGCTCGATGTACAGAGCTCGCACCTGAGGCCGAGCTAGCACTGACGAAGATCAACCAAGCAGACGAACCTGTAACACCAAATCGCTTGGAGAGGAAGAAATGTCGGAACTGTCCGCATTGCCAAGAGGCAATGGCATGCATCTTGAGGGAAGAGAGACCACGTTGGCGAGAGCTATTTTACGGCCCGGATCATCCGGCATGGTTTGAATGGACAAGCCGAGGACTCAACTCGCCACCAGACGATCCAAATGAGGAACCTCAGAAAGAAGAGAGTCCACCGCCGGACATCTTCGACGAGATCATCGCAAGCCAACGCAAATGATCAATCTCGGAACGAAGGAAACGAAGACGACAGCCAAAAGGTTTATCGGCATACCCGAGAGTAGCCTCACGTCCCGATTGGAAAAACAGAGTCCGATCAGCCAGATCGACCACTCAGCCATGGCCAGTTTATTCCACCATCGCCTTCCAATCAGCAGTAGAACTACGAGCCACGGCTGCGCATCGGCTTGCTGCTAAGGGCTGCGAAGACCGAATCGGGATAGTATCCGCAGTAGGTCAGGTTTCGTATACTGTCCAGTGCAAAGCAAGCGAAGCCACACAGTTCAACGCACAATCTATCCCTCCGTTCCGCTTCGCTCCAGTTGGGATAGATTGCTATTCGTTCCAGTTGGGATAGATTGCTATTCGTTCGTCCCTGGAGAATTGATGGCGTTTCCTGACGCAGAAAATGCGATCGTCACAGAGGATAAGCTTTGTGACTACCTGCTCAATCCTTCGCATCCTGTTGGAGGACCTAAGGCAGCCTGGTTTGCTTCGATTGGATATACCCGAGAAAACTGGACTGAATTTCGCGATGACTTGCTAGCAATGGCTGCGTTATGTGAGAACTTTGTTGCTAAACCTTCGCCGTATGGTGTAAAATACGAAACGGTCGGTGATCTGGGAACTGAAGGTCATCGCCCCGGAACAGTTGTTGCCGTGTGGATAGTCGAAGAGAATTTTCCACCTCGATTAGTTACTGCTTACCCAGGAAATGGCTGATGATCGCTGAACATGCGATGGTTGTATTGAATTACGATAAACCTTCCTCTGGCTTGTATGCTGGGGACGTCGGGGCGGTTGTGCATGTGTACTCGAACGGTTCTGCTTACGAGGTCGAGTTTGTTGATGGCGATGGAACGACTGTTGCTTGCATCACCCTAGATGCGAAAGATGTTCGCAATATCGACCGAGGCGAGCTCCTGCATATTCGTCGTCGCGAAGACGGGACGAACAAAATGTTGGACCGAAGCGGCGGTCCGACCGATTCCTGATGGATACTTTTTTGGCCGCCGCTCGGTCAACATGGTCGACTAT